>CAMKEX010000022.1 GCA_946411695.1 uncultured Lachnospiraceae bacterium | reverse complement strand
ACCGGGGACGGTTCTCTCTGACTCATTTTCCAGAGAAAATGAGTCAAGGAAGAACCGTCCCCTGAGACTCATCAGCCCGTCCTCGGAGACTCATCGGTCCATCCCTGGAGACTCATTTTCAAAAGAAAATGAGTCAATCAGAACCGTCCCTCGTGACTCATTTTCCTGCCTTTTTGACCTGGAGCAGGTAGTTGACTCTGGTGGAGAGGTGCTCTCCCATGAGGCTGGAGGCCTTGACGACGGCGGGCATCTTTTTGCCGGGGATGACGATCATCCTGCCCTTGAGGGCGCCGTCCACGCCTTCTCTTGCCACCTGGGCGACACCGATTTGTTTTCCGGAGACGGTGACGCCGGAGTTTTTGTTAAAGGCGGTGTCTGTGGGGCCGGGGCAGAGGCAGCTGACTTTGACGGGGCTCTTGGCCCGGCGCAGTTCCTCGTGGATGGCCTCGGTCAGACGGACAACGTAGTTTTTGGAGGCATAGTAGCTGGAGAAAGTGGGGCCGGACATAAAGCCGGCACAGGAGCCGACGTTCATGAGAACGCCGCGGCCCTTTTCCGCCATGTCGCGCAGAAAGAGTTTGCTCAGGATGTGGACTGCGGTGACGTTGAGGTCGATCAGGTCCAGTTCCTTGTCCAGATCTGTCTCCAGAAAGAGGCCGTAGACACCCATGCCGGCATTGTTGGCAACAAAGTCGATGTTGTCTTTTCCCGCCCGGGCGCAGGCTTCCTGGTAGAGGCGGAAGCATTCTTCGCGCTTTGACAGGTCCGCGGGGATCACCAGAACGTTCCTGTCAGGAAAGCATTTCTCCAGGCTTTTGCGAAGTTTTTCCAGTTTATCTTCGCTGCGGGCCGTCAGGATCAGGTCATATCCCAAAAGGGCCAGATATTTGGCAATTTCCTTACCGATTCCGGCACTGGCGCCGGTCACAAGTGCATACATATTTCCCTCCTAAGACGCTCTCACTGTGAAGCGGACACTTCCGCTGTGAATCTGCCGCTTTCACTTGGAATCCAGCGCTTTTACTGTAAATTCAGCGCTCGTCGATTTCAATAATGTGTTCCGCATGTTGGGGCAGGCTGGTGAGCCTGGCCGCGATGGACTCGGGTACGATATAGTAGGAGCCGGTTTCCTCCAGGGGAACCCAGAGGAGCTCCTCGGCGACGCCGCGGGCGGTGACGGAATGGCACTCGAGGTTTTCCAGGGCAGGGCTGTCTTTCATGAGGTAGTAGACGCCCAGTTCGTGGATGTGGGTCCCGGTGACTTTTCCGTCAAAAAACTGTTCCTGGAAAAAAAGGAAGCGGTCGATCTGCAGGTCGATGCCGATTTCCTCCCGGACCTCACGGACAACAGTCTCCTCGGTAGTCTCGTTGAAATGGACTCTCCCGCCGACGGTGTAATAATAGGGCTCCTCCTCGTTGTGCATGAGGAGAAGCTTGCCGTCGTGGATGATGATGGCTCCGACGCGGTAGTTGAAGGTGCCCTGTTTCATGCGGAAGGTCAGGTCGGTGCTGTCGGAAGCGTTATTGTATTCAAAATTCAGCTTGTCATAAGTCCTGCCGCCGACCTGCAGGCCTCCTGCTTCGGTGGAGACCAGGCGCATGCCGGCCTTCTCCATGGCCTTCCGGGAGCCGATGTTGGGGGCGGCGCACCAGGCTTTGATGCGGGGGATTTTTTCCTCCTGTGTGAGATAGTCGATGACTGCCTTGAGGGACTCGCCGGCAATGCCCTGTCCCCACAGATCGGGGCGGACGCTGAGGCCGACTTCTGCCGTACCGGCTTGGGGGTCATAATCATAGGCTCCGACTGTGCCTGCAAATACGGGTGCGGGGTCTTTTTTCAGTTCAATTGCCCAGCCGTAGAAGGAAGTTTTTTCGTAGGAATCTATAAATTCGCGAACGGAGGATTCCGCCATTTCCCGGGTCGCATAGGGATTCCAGCCGGAGTATTCAAACATTTTTTCATCTGTTCCGAAGTATTGATGGAGCAGAGCCGCATCTTCCATCCGGTAGCGGCGCAGGCGCAGGCGCGCGGTTTCCAGTTCCCTGGTGCCTTTCATTCTTTTTTCCTTTCAGTGCAAGTAAACAGGCCGTTCAATGCTGCAGGCCTGCCAATACCATATGCCGACCGGTTTTTATACATTTAAATCGGGTAAATCGGGTTGACGGGCGTCTCAGGCGTGGAGAAGGGAGGCGGGATTGCCCTCCAGGATGGAGTCCAGGTAGGCGCGGTCATAGTGGTTGATCATGTAATCGACACCGGGTGTGTAGGCCGGGGGTCTGTGTCCCATGCCGTGGGAGTCGGACCCGATGAAATCGACCAGGCGGTTTTCAAGGAGGGAGCGGGCGCGTCTGCGGATCCGGTCGTAGTTCTCCTGTTTGACGCTGTAGACATTCATCTGGATCAGGAAGCCTTCCGCGTGCAGTTCGCGGGCGGATTCCAGATCAAAGTTGTGATAGCGCTCTGCGTGGGCGATGATGGGCAGATAGCCGGCCTGCTGCAGGCGGCGGAGACAGTAGAAAAAGGCTCTTTTTGATGCGTTGGGAAAAAATTCCGCCAGTACATAGCGGGTACCGTTCATGGTCGGATAGGTGCCGTTTCCCAGAAGTTTGATGATCATGTTCATATCGCTCTCGAAACAGAGGATCTCCGCACCCAGGCCCAGCCTGACGGGGATCTGCCGTTCCTGAACGGCCGACTGCAGGCGCGCAAACTCCCTGCGGACTTCTTCAAACCCGTAGTCAAAGGCGCTGTTGTGGGGGGTCGCGATCACAGACGTGACGCCCTGCATCTGCGCTGTCTGCAGCATGCTCAGAGAATCCTCAATATTCTCCGCTCCGTCATCAACATCCGGTATTACATGAATATGAATGTCAACCATCGTTCCAATCTCCTGCCTGATAACAATGTCTTTTTTCCATGCAGATGCCTTCCGGGAAGGGTCTGCAGCAGCTCAATATTTTTTCTTGTGCATGTTCAGGGCATAGCCTGCGCCTGCACCGACAAGTCCGCCGACAATGTGCGATAGGTTGGAAATGTTGTCCCTGACAAAGAGTCCCTCCGCGACCTGCTGTCCGATGAAGACCACCGCGACCAAAATGAAGGTGAGCGGAATCTCGCCCTTTCTGAAATTCGCGAAGGAGGTCAGAAGGATAAATGCAAAGACCACGCCGCTGGCGCCGCACAGGGCGCTGGCCGGGAACAGGACGAAATTGATGATCCCGGTGATCAGGGCCGTTACGACGATGACCTTGAGGATCTTGTCGGAGCCGTATTTTTCCTCCAGCATGGGTCCCAGCAGCAGGATATAGGCCATATTTCCCACGTAGTGGTCCCAGCCGCTGTGGCCCAGAACGTGTGTGAAGAGGCGCAGGTAGGTCAGCGGCGACAGCAGCGATGACCGATAGGTCATGAACAGGAGCTGGGTGCTCGCCCCGCCGGTCACCATGCCAAGGAGCAGCACCAGGCAGGCCAGAAAGACAAATCCCAGCGTTACCGGCGCGTTAAATGTGATTTTTAGCTTAAAATTCTTCATGTTTTTCTAGTATGTATGCCGCTCTGCGGGCAGGACACCGGGTGACGAGAATGACGAGTCTCCGAGAATCTGAGTCTCCGAGAGTCTCCGGGGACTCATCAGAACCGTCCCCTGCGACTCATCAGAACCGTCCTCTGCGGCTCACCAGAACCGTCCTCTGCGCTCATCAAAGCTGTCCCTTGTGACTCCTCAGAACCATTCCTTTTGACAACTTTTGACAACTTTGTCGCTGTCAGGGAAGGACATGCCCCTGGTGTCAAAGGAACCGTCCCCATGACAACTCGACAACGCCCCTGGTGTCAAAGGAACCGTCCCCATGACAACTGTTGTCAAAGGAACCGTCCCCGTGACAACTCCAACTTTTGGATCAGGCGCTCGCGGGGGATGCCGCATTTGGCGATGTATTGGTCTGCCTTGCGTATGACTTCCGGGGTCAGGACGTGGTCCGGCCAGTGGGCGTCGGAGCCGTAGATAATGGTATTTCCTTCCTGGGCGGCGATCTTCCAGAAGGTGTCGCAGGGGTAGCTGCGGTCCTGGCGGACACCGAGGAGGTTTATTTCCAGCGGGATGTCCTTTTCTTTGCAGTAGCGGCACAGCTTGCGCATCTCCTGCTCGTAGAGGGCGGGGTCGCCGCTGTGATTGATGAGGTCTGGATGGGCGAAGTAGATGAATTTCCCGGTCTCCAGAGCCTCCCTGCATTGGCTGCAGTAGAGGAGCAGGTCCGCGTCGCCGTGTCCGGGCTTTCCGTTGTAGCGGTCGCCCTCGTACTCGTTGCGGATGTAGTGCTGGCCCAGCAGGAGGTATTCGATGGGATAGGGCTCCAGAAGGCGCAGGAGTCTGTCCCAGATCTGCGGATAGTATTCCGCCTCCAGTCCCAGATGGATCTCGATGTCATCGCGGTACTCGTCGCGGAGCCGCAGGACAGTATCCACATAGTCTTCCAGCTGGGAGGGCAGCATTTTGTCGGGTCCGATATAGCCCCCGGGAAAGATTTGGGGGGTGTGGTCGGAAAAGCCCAGGATCTGCAGGCCCGCCTCGATCGCGTTCTCGATATACTGTTTCTCAACCCCGTAGGCGTGATTGCAGCGCCAGGTGTGGGTGTGGTAATTGGCGATCATCTTTTACAGCTCCAGGAGGAATTCTTTTTTGTTGTAGGGTCTGTAGTGACCGTCCACAATGGTCTTTGCGTCAAAGCGGCTGACCTTTTCTTTGAGCCGGTCCATCTTGTCAAAATCCATGTACCAGGAGGGAAATTCGCCCAGCTGGGCATCTCCGACAAAGAGGACCCGGTCCTGCGGCACATACACGAGGAGGGCGTCCTCGGTGTGTGGGGATTCTGTATAGCAGAGCTCCACCCTGACGCCGCCCAGGTCGATGATCCTGTCCCCCTGCAGTTCTTCATCCGCAGGGACAACTTTGAGGGGAACGCCGCCCGCATATTCCCGGATGATACATGGGTCGCTCTTTAGATATTTCCTGCCGTATCCGGGATCTTTGTCCAGGCGCTCAGCGATCTCCCGCAGATGCCGGTTGGTCTCGGGGCGGGCCAGGGTCCGGCCATGCACCGCGTGCATGCCGTAGGTGTGGTCCCAGTGCCAGTGGGTGATCACGGTCAGGTCCGGCAGGGGCAGGCCTTCCCGGTCCAGGGCTTGATAAAAGTCCTCGACGTGGGAGGAGGAATGCCCCGCATCTATGGCGAGCGCCATGTCCCGGCCGCGCACATAGCCCAGATTGGGACGGTCCCTGAAGGGCTCCTGGGGAAGAATCCATGTATTTTCGCCGAGCTGCTGCAGCTGGTTTTTTCCGGGCATCCTGATACCTCCAAAATCTCCTGAAAAAAGCGGAGTTCATCGATTTTTAACGGGATTTATCAATCGTAAGCGTCTTTAACAGGATTGATCGATATAAAACGGGATTGATCGATCATTATCGGGATTATTCTTTATTTAGCGGCATTGGCCTTTTTGGGCATTGTGGCGTTCAGCCAGGTATCGGTATTTGCCACAGGGCTCATCATGACTCTTCCGGTCCCCCGGTAGACGTTGACGAGGCCTTCTCCGCTCACGGCGGACCCGATCAGGGTCTTGGTGGATTTCTCTACGGTAAACTGAAGATTGGAGGACCAGCAGACCGCCATATTGCCGTCGATCTTGATCTCGTCGTTTTCGAGATCAACCACGATCAGTTCCTCTTCGGGAACGTTGCTCTCGAGAGCGGCAATGCCCTGTCCGGACAGGCTCAGGTTGAAGAGTCCCTCGTTTCCCAGGACCGCGGAGGAAAGTGTCTTGCGGGCTGTTATGCTCTGGTGGACAGTTCCGTCGCAGGCATAGAACATGCCGTCTTCGACTGTGATGCCTGCTCCCCACTGGGCGACATCGACCAGAATGATATGCTTATAGGTCGGCTCCAGCACCAGAACGCCCTGCCCGGTGTATTCAGGTTTGACTGCGGATTCCTTGGTGACAGCGCCCCTGAAGGCTTTCCCGAACAGGTCTCCCACGCCTTTGACACCGCTGGTGGCTGTGACGTTTCCGGCCATCCACTGCATGGTGCCTGCCTGTACGACCACGGTATTCCTGCCGGACATGTTTACGACAAGCTGTCTGCGCCGCACGCCCATCTGGGACATAAAATAGTGCTCCATGGCGTTCAGGGAGTTGATACTTAAATCTCTGTCATATTCCAGAACACCAAAATATCCGAGTCTTTTAATTATGTGCCTTTCCTTGTTTTCCAGATTATAGATTTTCAATGATCAAGCTCCTCTCTGCCAATCTTTATTATTGTCTTTATTTTTCCGGCTTTTATTATGTCTGTGTTTTCCAATCTTTATTACTGTCTTTATTTTTCCGGCCTTTATTTTGTCTGAATTTTTCAGTCTTTATTGTTGTCTTTATTTTCCAGTCTTTATTATTGACTTTGTTTTTCAGGCCTTTATTGTTGCCTTTATTTTCCAGTTTTTGTTTTTTTGCCTTTGTTGTTCGCCGCCGCTTTTCAATCAGGTTATCCGCTTTTGTTATTGGTCTTTTTCGTCTTTGCCTTCATTCACCGGTCCAGGAGCCTGCGAAGGAGCTGCTCACGGTGGTTGATAAAGGCGGACATCACCTGATAGCTGTCCGTGTCTTCGTACTCGCAGGGATGGATGGGGCCGTCATCGAAGGTCAGGATCTGAGCGCCGGGAAGGCCCAGCAGGATGGGCGAATGGGTGGCGATGATGAATTGGGCGCCGCCTTTGGCACAGCGGCTGATCTCCATGAGCAGGGTCAGCTGGCGCTGGGGCGAGAGGGCTGCTTCCGGTTCGTCCAGCAGATAGAAGCCTCCGGGGCGGAAGCTGTTCTGCACCAGCTGCAGGAAGCTCTCGCCGTGGGATTTTTCGTGGTAGTGCTGGGGGACTCCTCCGGGACCCCGGCTGTATTCATCCTCTTTCGTAGCAACATTATAGAAACTCTCGGCACGCAAAAAATATCCCCACCCCGCTCTGCGGACGCCGCGCGTTAAGCGGACGGCGTCACACAGTTCTGAATGCGAATCATATGTAGAGAAACTATAATTTCGGGTGCCTCCTTCGGGGTTAAAACCGCTGGCGATCGCAACGGCCTCCAGCAGCGTCGATTTGCCGCTTCCGTTTTCTCCCACAAAGAAGGTGACAGGATTCGTCAGCGGGATCTGTTCCACTTCGCGGATCGCATCAATACCGCGCAAATAGCTTTTCTGCTCGATTTGATCCCAGTTGATGCAGATTTGCTGTAAGAACAGTGAGTTCATGACGCTTCATGTATCAGTTTTTTTCGGTCTGTGCAGGTACGATCTGCAGGGTGTATCCCATGGGCTCCAGGATTTTCAGGATGCTGCTGAGCTGAGGTGAGTGAACGGATTTCTCCATGCGCGCGATGACCGGCTGTTTGACTTTACATAGACGTCCAAGCTGTGCCTGTGAAAGTCCCTGTTCTTCACGGATCCGCACCATGTCTTTAATGATCGTCTTCTCCCGTTCAACCAGAAGCTCTTCAAGCTCTGTTATGGTAAGTTCTTCTCTCATTTCTGTCCATGTTGTCATACGCGTTTCTCCTTGTTGTCCCATACATTTTCGAGCGGTCGTCCGGCCGCTGTTCTCATTACGATTTTCCGTATGATATATAGAATGTACTTGATACAAGTTCCATGAAGCACATTCGGATCGTCTCCCCTCCCACCAGGGGTCATAATGATCGGAATACAGTTTTTCCCGAATCATCAGGAAAATATTCCCTCTATATATATCATAACAAAATAAGTATGGAATCTCAATCTTTTTTGTGCATCCGGAAAAAATATTATAAAAAATTACAAGGACAATTCTACATGAGGCAACAAAATGTCAAACACAACAGTTCAAAAAAACGTATGGCAGCAATGAGTTCTCTGCATGGTCCTCAGCACGCATGACAGGGAACTTTGCACTTTGTTCATTGGGCATGGAATTGACTTCTCTGCATGATTCCCAGCCGGCGTGACAGGGAACTTTGCGCTTTGCTCACTCTAGCGCTTTGTTCACTGAGGAAGAAAATGGTCCTCTGCATCCGGCTCACCGCGGGCGGCGGTGAGCCTGCAGTTCCCGGACAGCCAGGTAGATGTGAAGGAGCGGAACCCCGCTGGGGACCCTGTCTGTAAAATAGTGGTGGAGCAGGACATATTCGTCCTCGTCCCCTTCATGTCTGCAGGTTCGCCCGTACAGGATCACACAGGCCGACAGAGGCCTGCCCGATAAAAGGCCACGGACGGCCTTTTTATGTTTCCGGTCCGCCGGACCCGCCCGGCAGAAACTGAGTCCTGCCAGTCTCCTCTCTTTCTGTCCCTCCGGCACTTTTTCAAAACCGGTGATACAGTGCATATAGATCCCGCCCCCGGGATACCTGCAAACCAATTTGTCACCGTCGGAGCCGTTTTCTGCCAGATAGTCCAGAAAGGCCGCCACTTTGTAATAGTCTTCTCTGTGAGCAGCATGCAGCATATGTATAAAATCACTCAGATCGCTTTTTCCGTTTTTATCTTCATAAAACTCTATGGTATACATACGTGCTCCTTCCCGGAGAAGATTCCTGTCTGACCCCTCACTGATTAACATTCGCAGAGTATGCGCCGCCTTTGCGTAAGCACCTTCTGCACAAGCGGAGCTTGCGCCGCCTCTGGGTAATCGCCTCCTGCAGGCGCGGAGCATGCGCCGCTTCGTGCAAGCAGCTCCCGCAGGCGCGGAGCATGTGCCGCTTCGTGCAAGCAGCTCCCGCATACGCGGAGTATATTCTGTTGGCGCCCCGGCGGGCGGCATGCGGAGAAGATTGTCTGGAGGGTAGTGTTTGTGGGCTGATTTCCTTTGTGTAAGATAGATGAGCAAAACGCAAGTACCAAAATATTCCCCCTACAATCGAACGCCCGTACCGAACGCCTGTATGGCAGGCTTTTTCCCCAAAAACAGAGCAGAACAGAGCAGAATACTCCGCTGAGGGATTTTTTTCACAAAATTCTCATGATATTGTGACATTACTGTGACTTTAGAGGGGTTATAATGGTCGCATAAAGAAATCAAACAGCACGGTCTGCATGCTGCAAAGACATGCTGACATGCGGCCGGTGAACCTGATTCTTTATGGCAGGGCATTCAAAAAAAGCCCCAGAGAATCCGGGCATTCAGAAAAGCCCGGAGAATCCCTTGATACAGAGTTAGTCGAATTCAGATACGGATTAGAATTCAGATACGGATGATAAGGAGAACAGAATCATGAAGGATAACATGAAGGATAATATGATGAATGAGAAGATTAATGAGAAGCTGAGTGAAGAGAATCTTGATGAGGTCTCGGGCGGACTTAATGTCATGCACCTCAAGGTCGGCGGATATGCAGACAGCCCTGTTGCCATGCATCCCATTTTGAAGGATGATACCGATGCCAGGAATGTGCATCCCGTGATCAACGGCAATGACAAGCCCAGGGCCACACATCCCATCCGGACAGATATGTTCGGCAAGCCTGTCCTCGTGGACATCAACGATGTAGACAAAGGCAATAATCCTACTCTTGCATGAGCAGTTCCTGAATGAGCAGCTCATGCATGGACAGATCGTGCATGAGCTGATTTTGCATGGGCAGTTCGTGCATGGGCAGTTCGTGCATGGGCAGATCGCAGCCACTGATACAATCAATGAATTGATATGATCAATAAATTGATATGATTAATGGCTTGCAGATAGATACATACAATACATACACAGATTTGCAATGGCATAACCTGAGTATATAATCACTTTTTTAATCCCTTTTTTTAATCCCTTTTAAAAATCCCTTCCGGGCAGCAGGCATTGAACCTGTTATCCGGAAGGGATTTTTTTGCTTGTGATGAATGATTATTTTTCACATTTTTTGCAGTCCTCTTCGGACTTCACGCAGTCCGGGGGACATCCGTACTGTCTGGGGATAAAGCCGTCCTCGTGCGGTGTCCACTTCATGAGGGAGCCCTCGGTCAGGCGCTGCAGGGAGTAGAGCCGTTCGTTGATCATGTCCCACATGCAGTAGGGAAGGTGGTCCCTGTGCCCTCTGTGGATCAGAACGCACTCCCAGCATTTGCCGTGGTGGGGACATTGCTCCGGGCAGCTGCAATAGTCGATTCCGCTCTCCCGGATTTCGTCAAGGGCTTCCATCTTGAGCTTGTACTGCTCCTGAGGCGACATGGGCTCATACTGCTGGCGAAGCATTTTTTCGTTATAGTCGACCTTTACCTTTTTTTCGTTTTCCATTTACATCCCTTTCCGCATCGATGATGCCTTGCTGCGAATGATGCTCCGTGTTTGATGTTGCTGCACTATCAACGTTGTTCACCTTTTTTATGATGATCAGTCAGCGAGGATCCTGTCGAATTCCTCGCCTGTGTTGATATTTGAGATCATCCGGATCAGATCCGGCTCCTCGATCCGCACTGCTTTCGCCCTGCAGAGATCCGGCAGGACACGGAGACGGTTGTCTCCCATCTCAATCTGCCGCCGCAGGATGGGGGCGGCTGCCTTTCTGTAGACCGCGCAGGTCATATGCATGCGTCCGTCCGGCGTAAGCGGATAAATGATATCCACGCCGCCGCTGCGCTCCTGAAGCAGCATTTTGAAAAGTCTTTGCTGCACAGCGGGAACATCGCAGGACACAACAAGTGCCCATTCTGCCCGGCATGTCTGCAGAGCCGTATAGATGCCGCCCAGCGGGCCGCAGTCAGGGATCAGGTCCGGCAGGCGGATCCAGTCATCGGAGAGGCTGTCCTGGTCGGGGCTGCTGCCTTTTTCGCCGCCCACTGCCGCTGAGGCGGGAATGTCCTTGTCGGGGCTGCTGCCTGCGGCTGCCACGGAGAGGTATTTTTCATCCAGAAAGTCCAGCTCAGAGGCAATCGTCTCCAGGAAGGTGCTCTCCTTCCAGGGGAGCAGGGCCTTGTCCCGGCCCATGCGCCGGCTCCTGCCGCCCCGCAGCAGGACCGCGCAGCAGGTGCCCGCGGAGTTTTCTGAAGGGCTTCTGCCGGAATTGAATGCAGTGTTCATGTTTCCTTTGCCCCTTTTCGGGATGGGTACTTACAGCAGGTAATTGAGGTCGAATGAGTCATTGGGGACGGTTCCGGCTGACTCATTCGTGAGTCATTGGGGACGGTTCCGGTTGACTCATTCGGGACGATTGCAAAGGCGGGACACGATGAGTCATTGGGGACGGTTCCGGCTGACTCATTCGGGATGATTGCAAAGGCGGGACACGAGTCGGGATCGTTCCGACTGTCCCGACTCGTGTCCCATCTTATATCTCATGTCTCAAAACTGAGACGATCAGAACCGTCCTTTGTGTCTCAGTTCCCCGCGTCTCATGTCTCAAAAATGAGTCAATCAGAACCGTCCCTCGTGACTCAGTCCCTCGTGTCCCATCTTATGTTCCAAAATGAGTCAATCAGAACCGTCCCTCGTGACTCATTCTGTGACGACAATGTATTCGAAGCCGACTTCGTGGATCCAGATGGAGACTTCGCCTCCTCTGACGGCAAAGGTGCCGTAGCCTTCTTCGTCGATGACGACGGGATCGGGGCAGTTGCCGAGGGCGTCGCGGAAGGCGATGCCGGTGTGCTGTTTGCCCACGAACATGCGCTTTTCTCCGTCATCGGTGTTGCTGACAAGGACGGCAAGTCCGGAGTCGGGGTGGTCTTCGCTTCCTCTGCGGACCCAGCCGATGACGTGAGGATCGTCAAAGTAGTCCTCCTGCTCGCCGTAGGCATAGCCGCGGCGGATTTTGATCATCTTGCCCAGGTTGGGAACGAGCGGGCGGTCCTGAACGGGATTTCCATAATAGTCGGAATAAAAGACACAGGGAATTCCGCTCTCGCGCAGCAGGATCATGGCATAGGCGATGGGTTTGAACCAGTCCGCCACAAAGGACTGGAGGGCCTGGCCGTACTGGGTGTCGTGGTTGTCCACAAAGGTCACGGCATACCCGGGTCTCTCTCTGACCAGGGTATTGTCAAAGATCTGGCGCAGGTCATAGTCGCCGCCCGCCTGTGAGGCGTTGAAGAAGTTGTAGTGGAGGGCGACGTCGAACAGGCTCATCTCCTGGTGGACTTCGTCGAGGTAGTAGATGAGGCGGCCGAGGTCTGTGTTCCAGTACTCTCCCACCGCCGGGATGTCATTCCCCAGTTCGGCGCGCACTTTCTGCAAAAGTTCCTGATAAAAACTGAAGCTGATGTGCTTGACGGCATCGAGGCGAAGCCCGTCAATCCCGGTCTCCCTGATGTACCAGAGCAGCCATTTGCGGATCTCCTCGCAGACGACGGGATTGCTCATGTCGACATTCATGCCCATCAGGTAGTCAAAATTCCCTTTCTCCGGATCCGTATCTTCCTTCCACTCCTTGCCTTTGAAGCGGTAGATCATGCCCTGCTCCTTGGAGAGGTCATCATAGTCTGTCCCGGAAAAATGTGTGTGGTCCCAGGTGAATGTGCTGTATTTGCCTTTCCTGCCGGGGAAGGTGAATTTAGACCAGACACGGACCACGTGGGGGTCTTCGACCTGCTGTGTGCGGTCCTCGGCAGAGTCCGATACGGCGACAACATCCTCACATTCATCGGCGCCCATTCTGTGGTTGAGGACGATATCCGCGAAGACCCGGATCTTGTTGTCATGGAAAGCCCGGATCGCCTCGAGATATTCCTCTTTGGTGCCGTATTTGGTACGGACAGTATCCTTCTGGTCGAATTCGCCCAGGTCGTACATGTCGTAGACGCCGTAGCCGACGTCCTCCTGGGATGTCCCCTTGTATGCAGGCGGAAGCCATACATCCGTGATGCCGATTCCGTTCAGGCTCTCTGCCTTGGCGGCGCAGCGTTTCCACCACAGCCCGTCGTTAGGCAGATACCATTCAAAATACTGCATCATAGTTCTGTTCACTGACATAGTTTTCTCCGTAATTGATCTAAATTGCTTTTATTTCACGGAAGTTTCCTGCGGCGGATCATATGATGACGCAGCAGGTTGCTCATAATGTTTTGTTTACGTCGCAGCAGTTTCCTGCGGCGGATCGCACGATGACGCGCAGGATTCTCATACTGTTTTTAATACTGTTTCATTTTCTCCGCAGTCGTTTCCTGCGCGGATCGCATGATTTCGTGCAGGTTTCTCATACTGTTTCGTTTATTTTCAGCAAAGTCATTCTACTGCTGTTTTTGATTTTTTTAAAGCATTTTCTGCTCTCTTGTGTAATCGCCGTGCACTCCGCCTGTCTTCTGCAGCAGACGGATGTCGGTGATCTCCATGTCGCGCTGGACTGCCTTGCACATGTCATAGACGGTGAGGGCCGCCGTGGAGACGGCCGTGAGGGCCTCCATCTCGACGCCGGTGCGCCCCTCACAGGAGACCTGAGCCCGGATCTCGACCGCGTGGTCTTTTTCATTGAGTGTCAGGTCAAGTTTAATGCCGCTCAGAAAGAGGGGGTGGCACATGGGGATCAGATCCGGTGTCCTCTTGGCACCCATGATTCCTGCAATCTGGGCTGTCGCCAGCACATCGCCCTTTTTCATACCGCCGCTTTTGACAAGTTCGAAGGTCTGCGGATTCAGGAGCACGCGCCCCTCGGCAATGGCTGTCCGTTTTGTAATATCTTTATCGCCCACATTGACCATCCTGGCCCTGCCGCTCTCGTCAAAATGAGTGAAATCCTGTTCTGTCATTTTTTCTAAAACTCCTTATCTTGACATCGGAACGCATCTGCGCGGCGACAGCACAAGGCAATCCGCAGAGGTTCGCGCGGAAGTTCGGGCCGCCCTGCGGCACAAGCCTCTTAGATAACCAAAATCACCTCAGTATAACCAAAATTACCTCAGTAATTATTGTTATCTTAGAAACCATGGCCTCCTCCGCCGCCGGAGTGGCCGCCGCCTCCTCCGCCGCTGCCGCCGGAGCCGCTGCTCTTGTAGTGTTTGACGCTGCTGAGGAAAACGGCCGCGCCCAGGGAGATTCCCGGCAGATGGGCCATCTGGCTCGAGACACTGGCTTTGATCTGGCCCTTCGTGCGGCGCTCGGCTTTGGGGGTCCGGGAAAAGACCGTGATGAAATAGTTGATCAAAACACCGAGGAGAACCGCGATCAGGGCATTGGTGATGTGCTTCACCGGGCGGGCCAGCTCATGTCCGGTACACTTGGCGTAAATCTGCCGGAAGGCGCCGTCCGCGCATTCATAGTAATCGCCGCGGGAGGCACTCTTGTAAATATTGTCCGTGATGGCGCGGGCGTCCGCTCTGGAAATGGTCTCCTGTGCCTTGCCGTTTGCATAGACATAGATTTCACGGTCATCCATGTCGATCAGAAAAAGGACCGCGGGATCATCCCGGAAGTACTTGATGGCACATTGTTCTGCAAAGTATGCGGTTGTACCTGGAGAGGAATATGTACTGATAAATGCAGCGCCCATATATTCCGTGATGACGGAATAGTCAGCAATGAGCCGGGCTTCCTCCTCTTCTGACAGGAGACGGGCGTCATCCACCACAAGCAGTGTGCCCGGGGCTTGAGCGGCCCCTGCAGTTCCATTGCTTCCATTGGTTCCATTACTTCCATTGCTTCCTGTGGCTGCGGCCATTGCGGTAACCGGCTGCAGAACGGCGGCTTCCCCGGAAGCACCCGCGTATCCGATAGATCCCAGGCATCCTGTGACGATCAGCAGAGCGGTCAAAAATGCGAATACTCTTTTTTTCATTTTACCGCACCTCCTCTCTGTCAAAAAGACGCGGCAGAGGACGTGTCGTACCGATATTATAGACATTGAGCATGATGGCCGATGCGGCGACCAGGATCAGGATGCAGACTGTGTCACCCAGATAATACCAGAGGTCGTTCACCGGATTGATAAAGACGATCACGGTGTTGAGGATCACAGCCGCCGTCACAGCAAGGATCGCAGCTGACGGCTGCCACTGGGGAATGGATTTCTGCCATCCCAGGACTTTCACGACGCTCACTGCCAGGATCATGACAGCTACGATTGCAGCAATTTTGGAAAATAAAATCAAATTCATGCTGTGATAGAAGGCGGAAAGGGCAATAACCGCAATGCTCATCAGAATGCTCATGAATCTCTCGCCGAATTGTTCGGCTTTCCGGAAAGACCGCTTCCTGAAGCTGTCCTGTTCTTTGACCACAGGGGACTTTTGGCCTGTCCATCCCTTGTCCTTTATATGGGTCTGTTTTTCAAAAATGCGTCTTGTGCTGCTTTGGATGGACCATGCCATCAGCGCCGCGGCAAAGAGACTGATCAGAGAAGTGATCAGGGGTGTACTCTGGACGATCACCTCCAGAATCAGAAACAGGACCGCGGAGATCGCCGCGCATCCCAGCGAAAAGGCCTTCATGTCCACAGGGAGATCGGAAACCACTTTGCCGGACTCTCCGTTCACGACGGCGTAGGCGACGCGGCTGCCCTTCCGCCAGGTCAGAAACCAGAGGGGGAACATGGTGCTGTGGTATCCTCTTGTCTGAGCGTCCACTCTTGAGGTTGCGGTCTCCACCTTGATGCCGTTCTGTTTCATCACTAGCCTGCTGACTTCCTCCACGATATCCGCAGAGGCGGTCTTTTCAGCATCCTGGTAGTAGGTCTCGGCCGGTACTGTCGATGCGTCCGCGTAAAAACCTGACAGATAGGCGGGCCTGAAGGGCTGTTCCTTGTTCATGTCAAAAGGAAGGACGCGGGCGGCGATTTCGTCGTCATAGTATTTGCTGGCATCATAAGGAACGCCGCAGTAATCTCCGTCCACCGAAGCATCAATACTGTAGGTGTTTACGCGGTCGTATTTGGACGTGCTCTCGACAACCTTGGTCCCCACAATATGGGAGGCGCCGAGCTCGACATCATATTCATAATAGGGCATGTAAATGCCGGTAAAGTTCTGCAGGTGGGCGGCATTCTGAAGTTCTTTGGGCAGATACCGGACCTTCTTCGTATAGTTGTCAAAAAGGATGGAGCACTGTTTCTTTGAGACCTGAAAGGGGATGATCCTCTCCGGCATGGATTTGCCGCCCTTTTGGGACTGCAGAAGGCTCTGTCCTCCGCAGTAGGGGCAGAATCCCACCTGTGACTCCTGAGTTCCGTGCAGTTCTGCACCGCAGCTGCCGCAGGTGAAGAGGGTCAGTTCAGACCCGGAAATGTCCTCACCGGTGCTGCTGTTCCTGACCTCAAACCGGTCCGGAGAAAACATTGAGCCGCAGTGCTGGCATTTCAATGATTGCGAATCGATATCAAAAAGAATATTTCCGCCGCAGTTTACACATCTAAATCCCATTTTCCTGGTTCCTTTTAATTATGTCGAATGCTTGTTGATGTCAGTGGTTTATTCCATTCAGATGGTCATTTTATTCCGGCTGATAATTTGTTCCGGCCGGTTATTTACCTGCTTTTATAAATCTGTTGGATTTTTATTCCGGAATCTGCTGAACTTTTATTGCAGCCGCCGGGCGTTTTGCAGGATCTCGTCGGCAATACTCTCCAGATCCTCAAAGGGCAGGGTTTTCTCTCCGATCTCCGCTTCGGAAAGGTCGGATACGACCAGAAAGCGCCCCTCCGGGTTGGAGGCCGGTTTTTGCGATATGGCGCTGCGGACCACCTCGATCTTGGGGACCGGAAGCCCCTTCAATCCCTCTGCCAGGATCACATCCGCCTCCGGAAAAGCGCAGGTCAGTTCCCGCAGCAGTCTCATTGTGCCGGATGTATCCTGCGTGTCCGGATATTTACCCGTTTTTCGTACAAAGATCTGCCCTCTTGAAAAAACGGCCGCCCCGAAGGCGCCCGCCTCGACAAAGCGGGAACTGTCCGTTCCCGCAATATCGCATTCAAATTCATGTCCGTCATGCTTGATCACTGCGGTCCTGAGGCCGCGGGCGGTCAGGGTGCGGATGATTCCTTCTGTCAGAGTGGTCTTTCCGCTGTTTTTGACGCCGCAGATTGCAGAAAAAACAGGGCCTTTCCCGTATTTGTCAGTTCTGTCAGTTATATCCCTTATAGCAGTTTTCCCGGTTTTCTCAGTTTTTTCAGAGCGCACCTGTGTCTGTCTTCTCCTGTGTAAAACTGTTTCTCTAATGATTTATCAGTGCCTGTATTATTCCTGTTATACCCGAATTACTTCTGTTATGTCTGAATATACATGTTGTGTCTGTACTATTCCTGTGTTGCCAGAATAGACCTTTTATGGTTGTATATGCATGTTGTGCCCGTATTATTCCTGTTATGCCAGTATATGCATGTTTTGCTTGTATTGCGCCAGTTTTTTACTCATCATTGTGGGATGCAGGGCGTCCCAGGGAAGGTCTTCGGAAATTATCCTCGTAGGTCATTTCCACTTCATGATAGTAATCTGCTGCATCCTCGCCTTTTTCATCGTCTATGAAAGTCTCTTCAGAATGTTTGTCAGCTGTCTGCGTCTTTCTGAACGGCTTTTTGCCCTTGGCACGCGCCATGGCTGCACGGGCTTTGGCCTCTTCCTTCATCTCCTTTTTCTCATTCACGATTTCCCAGTGGATCAGGAATGTCATGGCGGCACGCAGAAGGATGATCGCGCCCAGGACCAGCAGCTCTCCCATCTCGCGCACAACGACAGTACGAAGGACCTCTCCGCCCATCTTGAATTCCAGCGCCAGGGCAATGCCCTGTGCCAGGTCCAGGCGGATATTTTCTCTGTCGCGGCGGAGCCATTTGACAAAGCAGATGAAAGCAGTCGAGACCAATACGACGATACCGGCCAGCTCCAGGCCTGTCGTACATAGTTCAACTAAGTATTTAAAAATCATTTCCAATGTATCGATAATCTCTGCCATAGTCATTCTCCTTGAAATATTTTTCCTGGAACAAGTGATTTTGGCCGTACCGAGGGACGAAACTCTTAGGATAAGATCTATGACGGCAACGACATACTTACTCTCTGATTATAAGCGAATAAAGGCAATGGCGCAAACACTGTGTCTGCGCCATTTGTGATTCAGGCGCTTTATGTCATTTTCTGATGCAGTTCTGTGTCAGTTATCATGACAATGAGATAGCTGTTCTGTGCGGGTTCTCAAAGTTTAGTCGAGGCTGACCCAGATGTTCCCGCTGTTGCTGCTCTTGAGGCAGGCATCGACAAATTTCAGCCCCTCGATTCCCACGTCGATGGTGGGATAAGGATAATCTCCTCGGTCTTCTCCGTATTTCTTTTTCAAAAGAGCTGTACAAAAACCTTTGTAGAGGTTTCCGAAACTCTCAAAGAATCCTTCCGGATGGCCGGACGGAAGCCGGGAAAGGCTTCTGCAGGAGTCTGTGTCGTAGTCACGGGTGGGCGTGTAAATCTGCACAGGCTCATTGATCCTGGTCACAAAGAGACGCTGGGAGTCCCTGTGCTGCCATTCGATGGCTCCCTTGTCTCCGAAAATCCGGACGCGCAGGTCGGTCTCATTGCCGATGGCGACCTGAGAGGACCAGATGAGTCCGGAAATGCCGCCCTCATATTCGAGCATGATCTGTACGTTATTGTCCAGCGGGAGTTGTTTGTCTTTGGGCAGGCGCTCGAAACGGGCAAGAACCCGCTCCAGTTTCAGGCCTGTCATGTGTCCGATCAGAGCTTCCACGTGAGTTCCTATGTCTGCACAGCATCCGGAGGGGCCGCTGCGTTTGGGATCCATGCGCCAGGTAGCCTGGTCGGAGCGGTCGCTGACCATCTGCACGAGCAGCCATTCCTGGGGAAATTCCGCAACAATCGTCAGGATCTTTCCAATCTCTCCCGCAGCGATCATTCGGCGGGCCTGCTCGATCATAGTATAGCCGGTATAGGTATAGGTAACACCAAACAGCAGGTCTTTCTCCTCAGCGATGCGCTTGAGTTCAATACCCTCCTCAGTGCGCAGAGCCAGCGGTTTGTCACACATCACATTGATGCCGTGCTCCAGAAAACATTTTGCAATCGGAAAATGTGTATCGTTGGGTGTGCATACGGAAACAAAGTCGATGCCGTCCTCGCGGACAGACTCCTTCTCTGCCATCTCTGTGTAATTGGCGTAGACGCGGCTCTCGTCCTGAATCCCCCACTGTCTGGCTGTTTCAAGATTCTTTTCCGGATTTCTGGTAAAGCACCCGGCAGCCAGTTCCGCCAGATCATCCATCACCGCGCCATGCCGGTGGACGTTCCCAATAAAGGCTCCATTGCCGCCGCCGACCATTCCGAATTTCAGTTTTCTCATAATGTGCCTCCTGATGTTTCTTTTGCGGGCAATTCTTTTTCAGTCCTTTCCATTTTATCATACTCAGTCCTGCGATACATATGATGGCTGAAATTGATGAATGTTTTTTCATTATGAAAACAGACCAAATTCTCGTTTGCCGCGATTATGGAAATCCAGTTATATCTGAGTTATAATTGGATTAATTCGTACATTCGATTATGTTCTGAGATAACCATTGAATATTAAGCGCCATCTTTTTCTTAAACTGTAAACTTAACATAGTTTTACTGAAAACATGTTTTATTGAGAAATATATTTCTGAAAAGGTGGGGATTTTCCTCGGGAGCCAGGAATCAAACATGTTTTATTGAGAAATATATTACTGAGAAGGAGATGGCAGAATGTCAGGAAAAGATATTTCAGAAAAAATACTATTTGCTTTTAACGATGTTTTTGCAGACATCGTAAACGGACTATTGTTCGAAGGAAAGCAGGTTATTTCAGCAGACGACCTCTCAGAGCAGGCGCCGCGCGCAGCATATAAGGCTGATGGAAAAATAAGAGAGATCGAAAGAGGCGTTGCCAAACGATGGGTGAAAAAGAATCTGCAGATTGCATGTCTTGGCATGGAAAACCAGACAGAGCCCGACCCCGATATGGTCTTACGTGTTTACGGGTATGATGGCGCCGAATACCGCTCCCAGCTGTTAAGGGAAAACAGGGATAAACCAAGATATCCTGTAATAACACTTGTTCTGTACTTTGGATATGCAAAGCGTTGGGACAAGCCGGTTTCTCTTTATGATACAGTCCCTGTTCCTGAAATCATAAAGCCATATTTGTCAAATATTAAAATAAATGTCTTTGAAATCGCATTTCTGTCGAGAGAAAAGCTTGATTATTTTCATAGTGATTTTAAAACTGTAGCGGATTACTTTATACAAATGCGGGAGAATGGAGAATATAAACCAAGTCCCGAAAGGCTTTGTCACGTAGAGGCTGTTCTCCAGCTGCTCAGCGTAATGACTGATGACACCCGATTTGAGGATGTCCTGAATCAGAAAGAAATTATCCAGGAGGGAGGTGTTCATAATATGAATGAGTGGTTAGACCGAGTAGAGGCGGCGAGCAGGGCAGAAGGTATGGCAAAAGGTGAGATTATCGGAACCATAAAGCTATATCGTGATGAAATGCATCTTACGCCTGTGGAGATTACCGGAAAGATTATGGCCAGATTCTCTCTTGAAAAAGAGGAAGCCGAAAAATATGTTGCAGAGGTTCTGGGACTGCAGCCGGCTTGAGAGTAAGGGAGTGACGGCTTACGCGGTATGGACATGCTGCACGCAGCATGTGTTTTGCTCATGGGGGTGGGGCGACTGCTTCGCAGTAATTAGTGATTTCGTTACCATGCGCAGGCACTCCCCACGAGCATTCGCAAATCCTTCGCAAAAAAGCCACTCAGGATTTGCTCATGTGGGGAGTGACGGCTTACGCCGCTAAATCCGCAAAAATGCCCTCGGTCTTGCATGCAAGCATGCATCCCGAGGGCATTTTTACGTATTACCTGCGCATGGTAACGTCTTATTTCAAGTTATTACTTCTGTCATATCTCTTGCCGCCCCAGTAGATGCGGGTAGCGACTTCGGCTTTGTCGGGAAGTTCGACGCCTTCCATGACGTATTTGAGGAAGGTCTCGAAGCCTGCGCGGTCGACGATGTAGCCGATGTGTTCTTTGCCTTCGATGGCTTCTTTGTCGATGTACTCTTCAGCGAAGGCGTAGCAGTTCTTGACGATCTTGAGGATGCTTTCTTCGTCGGCCCATTTGATGAAGTCCTCGGCGAGGCGGGGGTTCTGTTTGCCGGTGCGGCCGAGCAGGACGAGGCGGAAGTAGTGTTCTTTGCTTCTGGTCCATGCACGGGTCGGGCAGTAGGTGACGCAGACGCCGCAGCCGATACAGAGGTTGGTGTCGCGTTCAATCTTGCCGTTGACAACTTTGAGAGCGCCGACGGAGCGCTTGTTGCAGTATTTGACGCACTGTTCGCAGCCTACGCAGCGGTCGGGGTCGTACTGGGGCTCGGTCATACCGATGATGCCGAAGTCGTTCATACGGACTTTGCCGCAGTCATTGGAGCAGCCGGTGAAGGCGACTTTCATGTGCAGGTTGTTGGGGAAGATGAGTTTGTCCATCTTCCTTGCAAACTCTGTGGTGTCATAGCATCCGAAGGGACAGAGGCGCTTGCCGGGGCAGGCGACGACGTTTCTTGTTCCCGCTGCGGGGTAGCCGCCTTCGAATTCTTCCTGGTTGACGCCGGAATCGTCAATGATGAGCTGGAGCTCTTTGTTGACGGCATCCATATCTTCCATCTTGATGCCGGGAATCTCGACGCCCTGGCGGTTAGTGATGAAAATAGTCCCGTTGCCGTATTTTTCAGCGATTTCCGTCACGCGGACCATAGCTTTCGCGTTGATCACGCCGCCGGGAATACGAACACGGGAGGCGGTCTCGCCTCTCACCTTGGAGTAGCGAAACGCATTCTTTTTAAGCTTTTTTAAATTTATATCCATACCCATATTTATTTCCTCCATGTCGGTCTGTCTGCGATTATGCAGACTTCGCGGCGTTTAGTCGATCATGTCCTTGCTGACGGTGTAGTTGAAAACAGGGCCGTCAAGGCAGACGTATTTTTCGCCGATGCGGCAGTGTCCGCACTTGCCGAGGCCGCAGCACATCTTGCGCTCCTGGGAGACCCAGATATTTTCTTCTTTGAAGCCCTTCTGGAGAAGGCCCATGACGGAGAAGCGCATCATCGGCGGGGGGCCGACGACGACAGCCTGTGCCTTTTCGACGTCGCGGATCGGCACTTCGGGGATGAATTTGGTGACAAGGCCGATGTTGCCTTCGTAGCCTTCGGGCGCACCGTCTACGGTGAGGATGAGGTCGAGTCTGTCAGCCCAGTTTTTGAGGTCGCTCCTGAACAGCATGTCATCGGGGCTCTTGAAGCCGACGATGACGTGTTTGTCCTTGGCGTCCTTAGTCAGGGAAAGGGCTTCGATAACACCGCGGACGGGGGAAACACCTGTACCGCCGGCGACGACGATGACTTCGCCGTCCTCATAGAGGGAGACGTCAAATCCGTTGCCGTAGGGACCGCGCATGAGAAGGCTCTGACCTTCGTATTTTTCAAATACTTCACCGGTGACACGTCCTACTTTGCGGATAGTGAGGTCGACGAAGTTTTCGCCGATGCCGCTGACAGAGATTGGTGCTTCGCCATATTTGGGCATGGAGACTTCAAAGAACTGGCCGGGCTTTACATCGCCGACGAACTCCATGCGGAAGGTGTACTCTTTCTGTGTGTGTCGGATCACTTCCAGGATCTTGGAGGGAAACGGCACGTAGGGGTTATCCTGCATGTTCATGGACACATTTGCTGCTCCCATTATTTCACCTCCTTTGCTGCTGCCTCTTCCTGCACTGCCTTGTTGACTTTGTTGATGCAGGCGGAGAAGGAAATGTATTCAGGGCAGATCGCATCGCAGCGTCCGCAGCCTACGCACATCTGATAGCCGAAGCGTTTTTTGAAGTCGTAGATCTTATGGAGCACTTTAAAGCGCATGCGCTCGCCCTTGCTGCGTCTGTACTGGCCGCCGCCGGCGACGTTGGTGTAGCCGTCGACCATACAGGAGGCACCGACTCTGCGGCGCTCGCCGACTTTGCCGTTGTCTGTGTAGAAGACATCCTGCATGGTGTAGCATGTGCAGGTGGGACATGCGAAATTGCAGCGTCCGCAGCCGATGCAGCGTGCGCTGTACTCATCCCAGACGGGATTTTTGTAAATGCTGTTGGGAATTTCGTCCGGAATCGTGACATGGGTCAGATTCTCGGTCACATATTTGGGCTCGACATCCTGCTGTGCCTTGCTGTTTTCAGCAAAAAGGGTATCCAGTGAACCTTCGAGCACGTTGCAGGAAAAGCCGTCTTCGGTCTTGTCCAGAGAGAAGAAATAGCCGTCCGTTGTGCGGTTTGTGCCCATATCGACACAGAAGCAGTCCGCACCGGACTTGGGACATCCGAGAAGAACAAAGTGGATGCGGTCACGGATTTCTTTGTAGAAGGGATCTGCAAATTTGTTGTCAAGATAAATCTGGTCGAGACGCTTCACGGCGTGCATGTCGCAGCTCTTGAGGAAGACGATGGCCTCACGGGGGTCGCGGTCCGCAGTCTTCACTTCATTTTCCGTGAAGAAAAAGAGTGTCTCGGAGAGCGGGGTCAGGATCTCTTTGAATGCGTAGTCCGACTTCTGTCCCAGTTCGATCTCATCGACGGACTTTACGAAGTCGTAGCGTACGACATCTGTGTCGGTAAATCTCCCCTCGCCAACTTTGCGCACGGGAGCATAGAGCCTGTATTTTTTGCCAAGCTCGGACAGGACCCGGTCAAAGCCCTCTTTTGTCAAAATATAACCCACTTGTAGTACCTCCATTCCGGGTTTTTTAACAGGGACTGCAGTGCCCGGCAGGACTCTCCCATCACATGCAAGTTCAGAAGGATGTGCATCCTGTTCCACAGATCATCCAGACGCACGCGGGCATCCGGATGTTCAGACTGTCTTCGCTGGCTTCTGCAGCCGGCGGCCTGCACCCGTCACAGGCCGTCCCCTGTATGTTCTTCAGTCAATCATTAACTGTCTGGAAATTTTTTAAGCGTTCAGTATTATTAAATACGATTGTAAATATGTACCCAAACTTTATCTTTGTTTTGTGTCTGAAAAGAAACTGGTATCATCTGCTGCCTGCCCGGATGACACCAGTTTTTTTCATCCCCATGTAAGTCTTAAAAAGGTTCTGCCCTTTTTCAGCCGCGGAGTTATCATGCAGGCAGCCGCGGTGCTGTGCTAAAAAGCTGCCCCGTAAGTTCGGAGCTGTCTTATCCATGGATCTGCTCATTCAATTCATCAGCTGCGGGGCTGTTTTAATAGAATTTGGTCAGCTGAGAAGCTGTTGTTTCATGGCTTCCCTGGATATTCCGTCAGCTGCGGGGCTGTTTTTTCAGAAACATGCGCAGGAACATGAGCATGACATAGCCGACCAGCATGGTGGTCACGAAGATCTGCAGTCCGACAAGCTGGGTCACTGCATTGCCCATGGCCGCATTTCCGGCTACATCATTGAGGTATCCCGCCATCTTCTGGGACGCTACCACGCCGATGGCCATCGGGAAGGTAAGTCCCGCAAATCCTGGATAGAACTGGAAGGAGAAGAAATCCGGGAGTTTGATCAGGATGAAGAGGAGCGATGCAAGCACGCAGATGTACATGAATGTGAGGAGTATGGGATTGGGGGTCCCATAGACATTGATCAGGCTGACGACGCAGAGGCTGCAGGGTGCCAGCAGGACCGCCATGGTGTGATAGGCGGCACTCTTGATCTCGACATTCATCAAACGCCAGAGCATAAAGGGCAGCAGGACGATGTAAATGATGCAGCCGTAGATGGTAATCACCTTTAGAATCGGAGCTGCATTCATCTTGCCGCCGGTGACACAGGCGACCATCCAGCCGTTGTAGGTGACGAACCAGCTGGGCATCATGTTGATGAAGTCCTTTTTGGAAACGACTTTTCCAAATGTGTGCTTGATCGTGAAAATAATGATGTGTAAGCAGTGGATGGCAACGGCAATAAACCAGATAATTCTGCCGAATCCAAGACCGATTTCATTATAAAAGCTGCCCAGGACCATCAGAACCATGCAGAATGCCGCATAAAGGCTGGAGGGAATTGTCTGGTCATATTCCTTGAGGCAGGTTTTGGGATACATCACGATCTTCAGAATATAGCAGATGATAAAAATGGTCCCCAGCGCCATGATCAGATAGCGCAGCCAGACAAATCCGAGTCCGCCGTAGACATTTCCGAGGGTAAGAAAACTCAAAAATGTCGCAATAACGGGTACAGGTATTTTTTCCAGTCTTTCCATACTTTTTTCCCTTTAATATTTTTTGTTTTTATAACGATTGTTTGTTGATTTAACGATTGTTTGTTGATTATTTTCTGCCAATCCAGGGGAGGCAGGGGTGACCTTTTATCCTTGAGGCGGCTTGGTCGCTTCGTTTTTAATGGACATGCGTGACCTTTTTCTCTTGGGGCACCCCGGTCGCTTTGCGCCTTCTCCTGCAGTGGTGATCTTTTGCTCTTGAGGTGGCTCGGTCGCTTCGCTTTTTCAATGCATTCGTGAGCTTTTATCCTTGAGGCACCCCGGTCGCTTTGGCCGAGTCGCCACAGTGGTGATCTTTTGCTCTTAAGGCGGCTCGGTCGCTTCGTTTTTCCGGACATAAGTGACCTTTTTCTCTTGAGGCACCCCGGTCGCTTTGGCCGAGTCGCCACAGTGGTGATCTTTTGTTCCTGAATCGACCCGGTCGCCTTGTTTTCCCACGAAGCGCGAAGATAACTTGTCAAAGGAACCGTCCCCCTGACAAAGGGTGTCAAAGGAACCGTCCCCCTGACAACTGACAACTTAGTCGTAGTAGAATTCGTAGTCGTTGTCGCGGATGTGGAAGAAGTCGGAATAGTCGATGTCGAAGAGGGGCTTCTTCACTTTGCGGACGTCGATCTTGCGGGCGATCATCTGCTGGAGAACGCCGCCGTAGGCGAGGTCGCCCTGGAGGAGGGCGCCGATGATTTTGCCGTCCTGGTGGACGATCTTTTTGTAGACGTCGCCTTTGCGGTAGGTCTCGACTTTGATGGTTTTGTCCTCGGGGTCAGGGTTGACGTTGCCCAGGGACATGGTGGAGATGTCGAGGAAGCGCATGGTGGATTTGCTGGCGAAGAAGTCGGTCATCTTCTCTTTGACGCCGCACATGTTGGCGGCGGCGATCATGCCTTCCTTGACGGCTACGGGCCAGATGGGGGACAGTCCGGAGACGTCGCCTGCGCCGTAGATGTCGGGATCGTTGGTCTGGCCGGTCGCGTCATAGACGAGGCCGAAGCGGGACAGTTCGAGGCCGGAATCCTGGAGGAATTCGACGTTGGAGCGGACGCCTGCGGTGACGACGAAGAAGTCGCAGGGGATGACGGTGCCGTCGCTGAGGACGACAGCGGTGATCTCGTGTTTGTCATTGATCTGGACTTCGTTGACGCCGACGCCGTAGTGCTGTTCTACGCCGCGGGCATTAAAGGCGTCGATGTAGGCCTTGGCTGCTTCGGGGTCGAGCTGTTTGTTGAGGAGCCAGCCGGCGAAGTCGCAGAGGACGACTTTGACGCCAAGTTCAAGGAAGCCGGTGGCGCAGTCGATGCCGACCAGGCCGGAGCCCAGGACGACGATGTTCTTTTTGGTCTTGGCAACTTCTTTGAGGACTTCGATGTCATCGATGTTGCGGAAGCCGATCATGTTGGGGGAGCCCAGCATGTTTTTGATCGGGGGGAAGAAGGTGTGGGAGCCGGTAGCGATGAGGAGCTTGTCATAGCTCTCGCGGGTACCGTCGTCAAGGATGACTTCCTTGGCCGCCCTGTCGAGGCCGACTGCCTCGACGCCCTTTTTCCAGTTGATCCTGTAGAGGGTCTCGAAGTCTTTTTCGACGAAGCGGAGGCGCTCGATGGAGCGCTTTCCTGCCAGGTATTCGTGCAGGATGCAGCGGGAGTAGATATCTTTGTCCTTGGAGATCAGGACGATCTCGGCATCTTTGTCATATTTGCGGAGTTCGCGTATTCCGTTGACGCCCGCTGCGGAGGATCCGATGACTACATATTTTTTCATTCGTTGACCTCCTCCAGTGTGATGGCGTGCATGGGACATTTTTCCACGCACATGGGATTGGCGGTCTTGCCGTCCGGGCTTCTGTGGACGCACATGTTGCACTTCATGATCTCGCGGAAGTGGATGCTGTCGGGTTTGAGGATTCCGAAGGGGCAGGACATCACGCACATGTAGCAGCTTGCGCACTGCTCTTTGTCATAGGTGACGTAGCCGGTCTCGGGATCTTTTTTCATAGCGCCGGTCATGCAGGTGTAGGTGCACTCGGGGTGGTTGCAGTGCCGGCAGAAAATGGGTGCCGGTCTGGTCTCGCTGTCGATGACGACGCGGTTTCTCGCATCGCCGCTCTCGGTCTCGTGGCTGACCACGCAGGCGGTCACGCAGGTGAGACATCCGATGCAGCGGCTGCGGTCGATTTTTATTCTATACATATATCGCAGGCCTCCTCTTTTTTTCTAAGGGTCCGTTCAGATCTTGCCGTAGGAGTCTGTTCGGACCTTTTCGGAACAGTCCGTTCAGACCTTCTCGAAACGGCAGGTCGCGCCCTTGTAGTTGGGCTCTCTGGAGTACTTGTCGTAGCTGGAAGGTGTCAGCTTGTTGCACTCAATGTAGTGGATGGGTGCATAGAGCTGGTCGTAGGGAACGTTGTCGGTGATCTTGACGTGGAAGACAGCGTTTTCTCCGTTGACGGAGTAGACGCGGACCTGATCCATCTCGTGGATGTCGTTCTCTTTGGCCATCTTCGTGTTCATGTAGAGGTATGCCTTCTTGAGGGAGACGTCTTCGACGAACTTGACTTCCTTGGTGCGGCTCTGGGTGTGCCACTGTCCGACGGTTCCGCGGCCGGTATTGTAGATGAGCGGGAACTCTTCGTTCTGGACATAGGGATTGGGAAGCGGCTCTTCAAAGAGGAAATTGGCCCTTCCGTTGGGCGTGTAGAATACGCCGTCCTCGTAGAGTCTGCGCTCGTCTGCGGCGAATTCCTCCTCGCGGCCTTCGGGATAAGGCCACTGGCGGCCGTGAGTGCCCGGAAGTTCGTCCCACTTGACGCCGGAGAAGTCGCAGGGTCTGCCTCTGGAGACATCACGCAGAAGGTTGAAGCAATCCTCCGCGGTCTCCCAGCGCTCGATGGCGCTGCCCATGCCCAAAGCTTTGCCGACGCCGAGAATGCACTCGTAGTCGGAAATCTCGTTCTCGCCGCGGGGCAGGACGGGGCGCATGGCGGACATGCGGCGCTCCAGGTTGATGTACTGGCCGGCTTTCTTGATTCCGGGGACAACAGGGAAGTAGACGGTCATGTCCTCGGCGCTCTCGATGTTGTCATAGATGTCCTGTACAACGAAGAGTTCCAGCTTCTTGGTCGCCGATGCGAAGGTCTCGTTGTTGGTCCAGCTGTGACGGGGGTTGGTGCAGAGGATCCACAGGCCCTTGATCTCGCCGGCGTTGATGCCCTCGACGATCTTGTTGTAGGGGATCGTGGGTTTCTTAGCCATGAGGTCGGGGTCGATGCCGATGATGTCGGCGATTCGTTTGCTCTCCGCTTCGTCCGTGAAGTCGCCGCCGCCGAACAGGCAGGTGGTGTTGGAGAAGAGGCGGGAGCCCATGGCGTTGCACTGTCCGGTGATGGAGTTGCCGCCGGTGCCGGGCTTGCCGATGTTGCCGGTCATAAGAGCCAGGTTCATAATGGCGCGGGCGGTCGTGACAGCCTCGTAGCCCTGGTTGACGCCCATGGTCCACCAGAAAGAGACGGCCTTGCCTTTATGGATCATCTCCGCTAGTTCCATGATGCGGTCTTCGCTGATGCCGGTAGCTTCTGCGCCCCGGGAGATCGGGAAGGCCTTGACGAATTCCTTGAACTCGTCGAACTTGTTGGTGTGGGCCTC
>CAMKEX010000021.1 GCA_946411695.1 uncultured Lachnospiraceae bacterium | reverse complement strand
TAAATAATAAAATCTGTTGAAAAGATCACTGAAAAAGGCCGCACACGTTTTACAACGAATGCGGCCTTGATCTATCTTTAATCATTTTTTACGGCGGCAGACGTAAGGGGAGAGAGACGGCTGCCCGTATTTGATCTGTTTTTTTATCCGTCGATCGCTGCACGTGGGGGATCAGACCCGGGGGCGATCGCGAATGTCAATCAGTTGTCCCTTGCAATGAAGGTGCCGGAAATGGTCTTGTAGCTGCTGGCGTCTTTGACGCGGACACCGGAGATCTTGTAGGTGTACTTTTTGCCGACAGTGAGCTTGCCGACTTTGACTTCGATGCTGTCGCTGTCCTTTTCGAGAATGCGGGTCACATAGTTCCTGCTTCCGTCTGTGATGGTGACTTTGGCGCCCTTCCACTGCACTCTGCCTGTGAATTCGAATTCGACTTCTCTGTCTTCCCTGTCATAGTCGGCCTTTTTGACCCTGGGGGTTGTGGCAGGAACAGGGATGGAGACTTTACCGGTAACACTTCCGTAGTTCTTCTCTCCGCTCTTCCTGACGCCGGAAATGGTGTAGGTATAGGTGCGGCCTGTCTTGAAGTTCTTGATGGTGAAGGTCAGGTCGTCATCATCCTTCTCGTTGATTTTGGTGCTGTAGCTTGCACCCTTGTTGTCCTTGACGGTCACCTTGACGTTTTTATATCTGACCTTGGAATTGAAGTCGACTTCGACCCGGCCTTTTCCTTCATATTCAGCTTTCCTGACCTTAGGGGCTGCGAAGGCAGGCACTGCGGCAACGACCATCCAGACCATAATCATCAATGTTACAAAAAACCTCCTGGCAGTGTTCCTCTTGTTTTTCTTCATACTCTTTTCTCCTCTCTATTTGTTTTTTTGTTTTTCTTGAGTATGAGCATAGTTTACAGGCGAAACATTAAGGAATTCTTAGAAAAAGAAAAAAGTTGTTCTTTTTCTGATGAGTCACTGGGGACGGTTCTGTCTGACTCATTTTCCCCGGAAAATGAGTCAGACAGAACCGTCCCCAGTGACTCACCGTGCGCATCGCGTTGACATGATGTTTTTTTTTTGTTAGTAATAAATAGATGCGTCGGGATTATGGCATCCGGGTTTCCTCCTTAAAGGCCTGAACACATCGATGTTGGTATTTTTTTATCTTTCTTAAGGAGGACACAATGTCTGTTCTGTCCATTCTCTATGTTATGGTTGTGATTCTGGCAGGTGCCTGCGTTCAGAGTGCGCTGGGCTTCGGCACTACCATGATCACCATGGGTTTTCTGCCGCTGATCATGGAATACAGCAAGGCTATGGGGCTCTCCATTTTTATGGTGAGTATCAGTACCGTATATATCTCGGTGAAATACAGAGACTGGATTCAGTGGGGTGTGATGCTGCCGGTTCTGATTCCCACCATGATCATATGCGGAATTGTAAACGTTCTCTCCGCAAAGGTCAGTTCCGACAGTATGTATCTGCTCCTGGGTGTCATGTTCGTTGCGGTATCGATTTTTTTCTTTGTCTTCTCCAACCGGATCCACGTGCGTCCGACACCGAAGTCTGGAACGATTCTGGGTATCATCTGCGGGGTCTGCTACGGGCTGTTTGCTTCCGGCGGACCGACCGCTGCCCTGTATCTTCTGCCTGCCACGAAAGGAAAAAAGGAATACCTGGCCACGATCCAGGCATTCCTGTGTCTCAATAATCTGATGATACTGGTGATCAGCCTGGTCCTCGGACGGCTGGAACTGGCAGATCTGCCCATGGTGGGCGCAGGGACAGCGGCTCTGATCGCGGGCACCCTGCTGGGGCTTGTGATCCATGACAAAATTCCATCTGCTGTCTTCGGCAAAGTCATCTATGCCTTTGTCGGAATAGGCGGGATCTGGATCATCGTCAGCCATATGCTGTAATAAGGAATCATTATTATAAGTAAATGCGTGTTTGAGCAGGAAGACTTAATAAAGCTCTAAAACGTAAAAAAAGACGGACTGCCCGGTTCGCCGGTAATAATACCGGCGGCAGGGAGTCCGTCTTTCTGTTTATGTTCACGTCTTTGTATTTACACGATATCGGAAAGGGGAGCGATCTGTATGCCTTCAGCCTCCAGGGCGCTGCGGATCTGTGTCACGAAGGTCAGGGCTTTGATATTGTCCCCGTGTACGCAGATGGAATCAGGCACGATTTCGATGTCTGTTCCGTCGCTGGCGGTGACTTTATGTTCTTTTACCATGCGGACCACGCGGCGGATGGCCTCGTTTTCGTCATGGATGACCGCGCCTTCCAGGGTTCTGGGCATGAGGCTTCCGTCGGGCATATAGGCTCTATCCGCGAAGACTTCTCTCGCCGCAGGCAGTCCGATGTCCTGTGCGGCACGTACGCTCTCGCTGCCGGAGAGACCCAGGAGGATGAGAGAGGGGTCGAATGCCTTTACGGCCTTTGCGATGGCAAGGGCAAGGGTGTAGTCTTTGCCGGCCATGTTGTACAGGGCACCGTGGGGCTTTACATGCTGGATTTTAAGCCCCGCGGATTTTGCGAAGGCATAGAGGGCGCCCAGCTGATAGGTAACATAGGCGGCTGCCTCCGCAGGTGATACATTCAGATTTCTGCGGCCGAATCCCATCAGGTCCGGATAGCCCGGGTGGGCGCCGATTCCTATGCCGGCCTCTCCGGCCAGCGCAATGGTCTTCTGCATCACAAGGGGATCCGATGCGTGGTAGCCGCAGGCGATATTGCAGGAGGAGATCAGCGGGATCACCTCTGCATCCATACCGATGGAATAAGCGCCGAAGCTCTCTCCCAGATCACAGTTCAGATCAATTTTTGCCATAGATGGTTCCTCACTTTTTTCGAACATGCCGATCGGGAGGAGACACAGAACCGTCCCCTTCCTCCCTGTCTCCTCCCGAGCAGCCCAAAGCTCTGAGAGCGAAAAATCTTGTATCGACAAGATTTTTTACTCTTTTAGAGCAACATTTTTTACATCGAGCAGAAGCATATGCCCCGGGGCGTGGGTGATGGCAAAGGAAGGTTTGACATTCATGACTACGGACTGGGGGGTCACACCGCAGGGCCAGAACATAGTCACTTCGCCCTCTTTGATCTCGACGGGATCACCGAATTCGGGATGATCGATATCCCTGATCCCGATGGCTGCAGGATCGCCGATGTGGATGGGGCTTCCGTGTACTTTGGGGAGGGCTGCGGTGACGGTGACAGCCTTTACGACCTGCTCCGGAGGAACAGGACGCATGGACACGACCATTTTACCTGAAAAAATACCTGCCGGCACGGTGTCAATGCCGGTGATATACATGGGCACATTGCATCCCATTGTGTTGTGGCGCATTTCGATTCCCGCCTCGATCATTTCCGATTCGAAGCTGAAGGAGCAGCCGATCAGAAAGCCCACCAGGTCGTCACGCCAGAACTCTTCCACGTCTGTGTATTCGCCGGTGCAGACACCGTTCTCATAAATCCTGTATTTGGGGAAATCCCTGGCTATATCACAGTCCTCTGCCATAAACCGGGTGAAGCGGCTTCCCGTATCCAGGACTTCCAGGACGGGGCAGGCTTTGGGATTGCGCTGTGCAAAGAGCAGGAAATCATAGGCGAGTTCCCGGGGGAGTACGATCAGATTTGCCTGGGCATAGCCGGGACACAGTCCGCTGGTCGGTTCTGTAAATTCCCCTCTGCGGATAATGTGCCGCATCTGTACAGGTGTCAGATCTTTGTATTTACTGAGCATATGCATTTCCTTTCCATATTGTCAATCTGCTTATCAGGAAGCAGGTTTTTTTTAATCAAGAAGCAGACGGTCTTTAATTCATATCTAATCAGGAAGCAGACGGTCTTAAACTCATATCTTATCAGGAAGCAGATGTTCTTTAACTCATATCTAATCAGGAAGCAGATGTTCTTTACTTATATCTTATCTATAATAAGACTTCCTGCCTGCTGATCTCCGCCGGGGCTTTCTGCCTGTCCATCCTGAGCGGCGGCTGTTTCTGCCACCTGCGCGGATGCTGCCCTCTTTAGAAAAGCTGAAAAGGAAGGGCTTAAAATTGTCGGGACTGTTTTCCTCCAGCATACGGCAGTGGTCTTTCCACATCTTGTCCTGTTCGCGGATCAGCCGCTGGGCTTCCTGCACGGTGCATCTTTCGAACTGTACCTGCTGTCCGGGGCGGAGCTGGGCAAAGAGGGGGATATCGACATTGATGACCGAGGCGATTTTGGCGTAGCCGCCTGTAGTCTGCCGGTCTGCCATCATCACGATGGGTTGTCCGGTGCCGGAGATCTGCACGCTCCCGTTTACGATTCCGTCCGAGAGGATGTCGTAGCCGCCGGTGGATTCAACCACGGGACCGCTCAGCCGGAAGCCCATCCGGTCGCTGTGGGAGGTGATCTCATAGCTGCTGTCATAAAAGGTCTGCAGGCCTTTTGGGGTAAACATATTTTCCTGCGAACCGGGGATCACCCGCACTCTGGTTATATCAGGGTCATCCGGCGAGACCAGCCTGCGGGGCGGTACCCATCGCCAGGAGAGGTCTTTTCTGCCGTTTTCGGGATTGCGCAGGGGGATTTCATCTCCTGCGGCGAGGGTTCTGCCCCGGAAACCGCCGATCCCGCAGCGCAGGTTGGTGCTCCGGCTCCCCATGACCGGGGGAATATCCAGACCTCCTCCCACGGCAAGTGTGCCGTAGATGCCCACCTGCCCCGTTGTGATTTTTATCCTTTTGCCGGCGGGCACACGCACAGGCCTGTCGGCGGGATAGAATGTGCCTTCGACATCAATTCCGAAATCGCCGCCGCTTACGGCGATATTCACTGTTTCGTCAAAATACAATATCGGCCCGATCAGGCAGAATTCGAGAACGGCTTCTGCGTCCTCGTTGCCGACCAGTACATTGGCCATTTTTGCGGCGACCCTGTCCATAAATCCGCCTGGAGCAAAACCGCTGTTCTGGTAGCCCAGTCTCCCCTTGTCCTGGATCGTTGTGCGGGGACCGGGAAATATCACATGCATTGCCATACAGACTCTCACTCCTCTATGATCCATTCATATTGATAGGTGCCGCATTCGACTTCTCTTCGAATCCGCTTGAATTCTGTCTCATTGATAGGAAAAAAGCGGATGAATTCGCCCGCTTCGTAGAGAATGGCCGGTTCTCTGTTGTAATCATACAGTTCCAGGGGCGTTCTTCCGATGATCTGCCATCCGCCCGGGGAGACCAGGGGATAGATGCCGGTCTGGTCGGCTGCAATGCCGACAGAACCTTTTTCCAGACGCTCTCTGGGATTCTTCAGACGCGGCGTGCTGAGAGAACTGTCCATGCCGCCCAGATAGACGAATCCGGGCATGAAACCCAGCATATAGATCAGATAGTCCGCGCCGGCGTGCCGTCTGATAACTTCCTTTTCGGAGAGTCCTGTATGTCTGCAGACAGTCGGCAGATCCGGGCCGTATTCTCCCCCATAGCAGACGGGAATCACGAAAGTCCTTTTTTTCATCTGATCGCTGCCGGGATCCATTCGGGACAGCTCCGCATCGATCCTGCAGGAGAGCTCATCGTAGCTGATAACCACAGGGCGGTAGTGAACCATGAGTGAAGCATACGTCTGCACATATTCGCTTACACCCTCGATTTCTTTGTTTGTGAGATAGGTCCTGGCGATTCGGACGGTCCGGCTGGTCTCCGGGTCGATTTCCGTTCCGAATACGATCGTCAGGGCAGAGTCTCCCACAGGCAGTATTGTATAATTCATGTAAAAACCTCTGCGTGTAACTATTGCCGGCTGCCTGAGTACGCCATGACCCGCAGCAAGGCCGGTGCGGGTCATGGAGTGTCATTTAAATCAAACGCTGAACATATTAGGCGCTGAGCAGAGCCTGCAGTCCTGTGATGAAGGCGCGCATGTTTCTGGCTGCGATGAAGAGGAAAATCGCGATTACGATAACAACCAGAACGTTAAACCATGTTTTATTTTTATATTCCTTCATGATCGATGCATCGTTCGAAACAATCAGGAGAAGGATTCCCGTGATGGGGAGCAGCAGGGCGTTTGCTGCCTGCGCGAACAGGATGATCTGTGTAGGGCTGGCACCCAGTGTGCAGGTTGCAAAAATACCGAATGCCAGGACGATGATCCAGAAAACCTTGAAACGACCACGCTTCATGTCCTCGCCCCAGCCCAGGATTCCCGAGCTGGCGAAAGCCGCTGCCAGAGGTGCGGTCAGGGTACTGGTGATACCGGCTGCGAAAAGACCGATGCCGAAGATTACGGTTGCCCAGCTGCCCAGAAGGGGAGTCAGAGCCTTTGCCATGTCGGCGCCGGACGAGATGGTGCCGCCTGCCTTATGGATGGTAGCCGATGCACAGACGATGATGGCCATGGAGATGATGCCGCCAAGGCCGATCGAAATGATGGAATCAAAGCGGGAATTGCCGAGAGCATCCTCCTTATCTGCGGAGTGTCCCCACTTTGTGGATGCGGAAGCCGCATGCAGATAAATATTATAAGGCACAACGGTGGTTCCCATCAATGCCGCAACGGTCATCCAGTCGCCGCCGTCCGGAACTTTGAAGCCGAAGAGGCCGCTGAGAACGGCACCCCAGTCGGGTTTTGCCGCGAAGGCGCAGATCAGGAAAATGATGCCCATCAGGACGACGAGAGCTGTCAGGAAATTTTCGACGCTCTGATAGCTTCCTGAGAAAAGAAGCGCAAAAGCAATGATACCCAGGAGCAGTGCCAGGATAAGCTTGACCGTGGGATTGTCCGCGCCGGGGATCGCAGCCTGGATTCCCAGGATGGAACCGGTCAGGTTGCCGGTCTCATATGCAATATTGCCGATAAAGACAGCTGCGATTACGAGGATGGAGATAAGAATCCTGGCGCCTGTGCCTGTGAATTTTGTCCTGAGTGCTTCGCCCAGTCCCATTCCCGAGACGATACCCAGGCGGGCGGCCATGGACTGCATGATAATGACAGAGATGACTGAGAGGAGCATGGCCCACAGGAGCGTGTAACCTGCGGTGGCTCCCGAAATGGAACAGGAAGTGACGGTGCCGGGCCCGATAAAAGCAGCCGCAACCAGCGCTCCGGGTCCCACATTTTTGATACGTGTTGCTAATTTACTCATTAACGTCCTCCTTTGTGTGAATTTGCGTTAACATTGTAACGTACGAAAGGAGATGCGTCAATGATATTACATTTATTATTGAATGATATATGGTTATAAAAACAGAGGGAGGAGACAGAGAACCGTCCCCTTCCTTGCAAGACAAGCTGTCTCCTTGCAAGATAAGATGGAAGTTTTTTTGATTCTGTGGCAGAATTTACAGCAGGAGGTGATAACGTAAATATGGAAACACAGAACAATAATAGTAGTGAGAACATGAATGAAAATAAAGATATGAACAATAATCCCGGGGGAAGCAGGCTCTTCGGCGGCGCCGGGCGCTTCGGGGCCAATCGCGGCCCCGGCAGAATCAATATGCCCGGTAAAGATAAGAAACCCGGCAATCCAATACGGAACGGGATCGACAAGCTCAAGGGAAGCGGCAGATTTTTCGGCTTTGTGATCCTTGCCCTGATCGTGATCTTTACGATTGAAGGCGGTTTCTACCGGGTGGATGAGCAGGAGACTGCAGTCGTGACCATGTTCGGCAATGTCATCCGCACGGACACGGCAGGCCTGTACTTCAAAATTCCCTGGATCCAGCAGGTGACAAAGGTCGACACGACTATCCACGGCACGGGAATCGGATACGCGGTCAACGATGACGGTCAGTCTTTCACGGTCGATACGGAAGGCATCATGATCACGTCGGACTTTAACCTGATCGATATCGATTTCTATATGGAATATCGCGTATCGGATCCGGTCGCCTATCTGTACAACTCCAAACAGCCTGAATATATTCTCAAAAACGTCGCCCTCGCGGCGATCCGTTCGACCGTCATTGATTTTACGGTCGACGACGCGATGACAACCGGGAAGGCACAGATCCAGTCTCTTGTAAAGCAGAAGATGCAGGAAGAACTGACGGAGCAGAATATAGGTCTGCAGATCGTCAATATTACCGTGCAGGACGCGGAACCGCCCACGGATGAGATCGTCCGCGCATTCAAGGCAGTCGAGACCGCCAAACAGGGCAAGGACACCGCGATCAACAACGCCAATAAGTACCAGAACGAGCAGATTCCCGCTGCGGAGGCAAACGCCGACAAGATCCTGCAGAACGCGGAGGCGCAGAAAGCCGCGCGAATCGCGGAGGCCGAAGGCCAGGTGGCCCGTTTCAACGCCATGTACAAGGAATACGCCAATAACCCCCTGATCACAAAGCAGCGCCTCTTTTATGAGACTATGGAAGATGTGCTGCCGGATCTGAAGGTGATCATCAACGACGGGAACACACAGACCATGTATCCGATCGAGAACTTTTCAACGACTACAATAACCGGGGGAACCGGTGAAACGGGGGGCAACTGACTATGAAGAAAAATCTTATTAAAACATTCGCAGGGGCTGTAATACTGATCGCACTGCTCTTTGTCTCCGGCTGCATTTATACAGTACAGCCCAATCAGCATGTGGCAGTGCGGCAGTTCGGCCGGATCGTAAAGATCGAATCCAATCCGGGCCTTAAGTTCAAGCTTCCCTTTGTGCAGAACATTCAGAGGATTTCTGCGGCGACGACCCTCTACGACGTGCCGCTCTCGGATGTTATCACCCGCGATAAAAAGAGTATGATCGCCGACAACTATGTGCTCTGGAAGGTTGTTGATCCCGTAAAGTATATCAGGACCCTGGACGCGATTGACTCGCGGGCGGAGGAACGCATCGAGGCGGCAGTCTACAATGCCCTCAAGAGTGTGATCTCCTCCATGACCCAGGACGAAGTGATCGAGGCAAGGGGCGAAAGGCTGACGCAGATGCTGACGGATGAGGCAAACTCTGACATAGGGGATTACGGCCTGGTGATTATCACAGCCGAGATCAAAGCTCTTGACCTGCCAGATGACAACAAGTCCGCCGTCTATGACCGTATGATTTCAGAGCGCCAGAACATTGCCGCTTCCTACACTGCACAGGGCGAAGCGGAGGCACAGAAGATCCGGAATGAGACAGACAAAAATGTCAAGGTCATGGTGGCCGACGCCAACAAAAATGCGGAGATCAGGATCGCGGAGGGCGAGGCGGAATATATGAAAATTCTCCAGGAGGCCTACAATACCCCGGAGAAGGCGGATTTTTACAACTATATGCGCTCCCTCGATGCCCTCAAGGCGTCTCTCAAGGGAGACAATAAAACGATCATCCTCGACAAGGACTCCGAGCTTGCCAGGATCCTCTATGGAGGAAACCTGAGCGTACCCGGATCCGGGGGACAGGAATAAACCGAAGAATAAACCGAAGAATAAACCGAAGAACGAGCTGAAGAACGAACTGAAGAACGAACCGGAAGGAAAAACCGGCAGAGTAAGACACACCGACTCTATGCCGGCGTCAGAAAAATAACACCCTGCCTGCGGGAAGATTTGATACTCCTGCGGGCAGGGTGTTTTTCTTTTTATCAGCGGGCTTTTTTCCGTATAATCTGCCAGATGGCCGCGACGACGATTAGGAGCAGGAGCCAGGTGACAGGGTAGGAATAGTAGACCCACTCGATGCCGTATCGGCTGGTGTCGAGCCAGAGTGTCCAGAGAATGCGCAGCAGACAGGTACACAAGAGGGTCGAGATGACCGGTGAGAGGGCATGGCCTGTTCCGCGGATCGCGCCGACAAAGACATCTGCCATACCGTAGATGAAATAGGGGACGACCATGATGACCAGGCGTGTGACACCGGCTTCCACCACAGCGGGATCGGTATTGTAGATGCGGACCAGCGGATAGCGCAGCACATACATAAGGGCTGCCAGAGCTCCGGCAACGATGCAGACATAGAGCAGGCAGATCCGGACAACCCGGTCCACGCGGTCATATTTTCCCGCACCGACATTCTGACTGGTGAAGGTCTGGCTTGACAGGTGCAGCGCATTCATCGCGGAATACATGAAGCTCTCGATACTGGTGGCGGCGCTCGAACCTGCCATAACGACGTCGCCGTAGGAGTTTATAGCACTCTGGACCGTCATGTTGGCAACACTGAAGAGGCACATCTGAAGTCCGGCAGGAACCCCGATCCGCGCCATTTCCTTAAAAAGGTTCAGATCAAGGCACAGTTTATTGAGGGAAAGATGAAGCGGTCCTTCGATCCGGGTAAGATAAAAAAGGACCAGAAAGGCACTGACGGCCTGGCTCGAGATGGTCGCCAGAGCGACGCCTGCGACATTCATCTGCAGCACAATGACAAAGAACAGGTTCAGCAGGACATTCAGAACACCGCTGAAGGTGAGATAAAAAAGAGGACGTCTGGTATCCCCCTGTGCCCGCAGCGCAGCGGCGCCGTAGTTATAGAGCATATTAAAGGGCGTACCGGCGAAATAAATCTGCATATACAGCCTTGCGAGTGGATAGACAGTCTCCGGAACCGACATCAGATGCAGTACAGGACCTGCCAGGGCAATGCCCAGGAATCCTACAGCGCAGCCGCCTATGATCCCGACGGTAACAGACGTGTGTATAGTGCGGGAGATCAGACGGCCGGCACGGGATCCATGTGACTTGTCATTTGATTCATTGCCGGCCATTCCCAGATAGCGTGCGACCATGACATTGACGCCCACTGCCAGTCCCATCAGCACATTGATAAAGAGGAAAATGACACTGGTGGTACTGCCTACAGCGGCGAGGGAAAGGCTGCCGGCAAAACGGCCGACAACGATTACATCAGCGGCATTGAATAAGAGTTGCAGCATGTTAGTGGCGATCAGAGGCAGTGCGAAGATGATCAGCTTATCTGCCAGTGAACCGTGTGTCATATCAATGGTCTGAGATTTCATAGTTTTGTATTCCTTTTCCGGTCAGGCACGATGGTGTGGTCCAGGGACACCGGGGGTTCTGAGATGCCGGGGGCAGGGATACTGGGGACGGTTCAGTTTGGTGAGTCACAGGGGACGGTTCTTCCTTGACTCATTTTCCCTGGAAAATGAGTCAGAGAGAACCGTCCCCTGTGACTCGCCAGAACCGTCCCCGGTGACTCGCCGGAACCATTCCCAGTGTCCCGGTCCCCGCAGCTCACACTTTCGCGGCTTCTTCCGCTTTCAGGGCGTTTGCCATGCAGATGCGGTAGTCATCGTTTTCACCGTAGTAGGTACTGGTGATCTGTGCAGCTTCTCTGAAGAGGGCTGCTGCCTGCAGGTAATCTTTTTTCCTGTACAGGAAGCGGGCTTTTACGTTGAGGGCAGCGCCTTCATGGGGATCTGTGCCGGCTGTCCTGTAGAGATTGACAGCTTCGTCTGCAGCGGCTTCCCCGGCCTCGTCATCCCCGAGCAGGATGCAGATTTCGGCGATTCCGCAGAGAGTCACAGCTTCCTCCTGCCGAAGGTTTCCGATTTTTCGCACAATATCGAGTGCCTTGTGAAGATCCGCGAGAGCCTTTTCATAATCCGCGCGGGCGGATTCCTGTGTCGCACGGGTTCCGGCCAGCTGCAGCAGGACCGGTGCGCGGTTGTTGTAGAGACTGGCGATGGTAAAAGGGTCTGTGCCGCGGCAATTCTGCAGGATTGTGCCGCACTCGTCAAAATCGGCAAGAGCATCCTCCATCCTGCCCATCATACGGTAGGCCGTACCCTCGTTGAGGAGCAGGATCGCGTACTGGTCTGTTTTTTTCAGTCCGAGATCCGCCATCTCTTCCTTCATAGCGGAGGAGATTCGCAGGCACTCTTCAAAGCGGTTGATGCCGCGGTAGAGGCTGAGCAGTTCATTCTGCACGGTCAGTAGATTTTTAACATAGCTGCTGTTGAGCGCAATCCGGTCTGCGGGAGTGATGCAAAGATCGCAGGAGGGAGTATTATAGGCTCTTTCTTCTGACAGTCTGCGCTGTGTGTCCAGAAGGAATTTCTCGATCGCATCGAGATCACGGCGCTCATAAACTTCATCCAATTGACGGTAAAAGACATCTCTGTTAAACATGCTGCGGCTCCTTCCCTGTTTGTCTGCGCTGTCTTCTTTTCTACAGTTCCATTTTATGGCCGATCCATTTGCCGCTTTTGCGAAAAAGTATGCTGTTTTGCGCAGAAAATCACCTGTTTTTTGCACCACAATAGAATCGGGAGCAGAAGATTGCTTTTTTGGGCATACACTGCATGCGGCATGCGCTGCACGTAAGGCCCTGCCCGGAGCCGTGATTTCGGCAGGTTTCTATACATCTTCAGGATTTTATTTAAAGAAAAATACACAGTTTATTAAAAAATAGACGCAGGTTGTTAAAGAATCCGGGACTATAATGCACTTTAATCTGAATCGGACAGAAGACCTGAGAAAACAAGAGAGCTTACGTGGCCGGCTTTCGCTGTCACACCCGAAGTTCGTACCGGTCTGATCTGAACCGCTTCAGAAATAGATCATTGTGCCGCTCCGGCGAGCGGCATGGTCGAAAAGCGTGAGTAAAGGAGAAATAGTCATGCAGAATATGTTATATATTGCCATTGCAGCAGTTGTAGTGATCGCTTTGATCGCCGCTCTGATTCTGGTCAGCTATGTGAAAGCTCCGCCGGATACCGCCTTCATCATTACCGGTGCCGGCAGAAAGAAAGTCCTAATCGGGCATGCCGGCCTGTGCCTGCCCCTGGTCAACCGTATGGATAAGCTGCTTCTGAGGCAGGTCTCCGTCGATATCAAGACGAACGGCTACATTCCCACCAAGGACTTCATCGGCGTTGATATCGATGCGATCGCCAAGGTCGCAGTGATGTCCGATAAGGAGATGGTGAAGGTGCCCGATGCCAACGGCGACCAGGTTTATCCTCCAGGAGATCCCATGGAGGGCAAGCACTACAGGCTGGTTCCCGGCATTGATCTGGCCATGAAGAACTTCCTGAACATGAAGGAAGAACAGATCGTCAAGGCTCTGACAGATTCTCTGCAGGGTAATATGCGTGAGATCATCGGCACTATGGAACTGCGTGTCATTTCCTCCGACCGGAAAGCCTTCGGTGATCAGGTTCAGGAAAAAGCGCAGTCGGATATGAACAATCTGGGTATTAAGATCATTTCCTGTAATATCCAGAAGGTTATCGATGAAAACGGCCTGATCAATGCCCTGGGTCAGGACAATATGTCCAAGATTCAGAAGGAAGCGGCAATCGCCAAGGCTGAGGCCGAGAGAGACGTCGCGATCAAGCAGGCTGAGACTGCCAGAGAGGCAAATGATGCAAGAGTCATTGCTAATCTGGAGATTGCACAGAAAAACAACGAGCTGGCTCTGAAGAAGGCGGACCTCAAGAAATTTGAGGACACCAAGGCCGCGGAAGCAGATGCTGCCTATGATATCCAGAAGCAGATCCAGATGAAACAGGTCAACACCGAGACCGTGAATGCGCAGATCGCGCAGGCGGAAAGAGAGGCAGATCTCCGAGAGCGACAGGTCGCGATCAAGGAGAGAGAGCTCGAGGCCAACATCAGAAAGCAGGCCGAAGCAGAAAGATATGCAACCGAGCAGAAGGCGGAAGCTGAACTCGCCAAGAGGCAGAGAGAGGCAGAGGCATCCCAGTTCGAGCAGGAGCGTGAGGCGGAGGCAAGGAAAGCACAGGCTGATGCAGACAAGTTCAAGGCAGAGCAGGAGGCGGCCGGCGTCAAGGCCAAGTATGACGCCGAAGCAGCCGGTATCCAGGCAAAAGGACTTGCGGAAGCAGAAGCCGCCAGGGCGAGAGGCCTTGCAGAAGCGGAAGCCATCAAGGCAAAAGGTCTCGCAGAGGCCGAGGCCATGGAGAAGCGCGCCGAGGCATACAGGAAGTATAACAGCGCGGCTATTGTGGAGATGATGATCAAGATCATGCCCGAGATGGCAAGCGAGATCGCCAAGCCTCTCAGCCAGATCGACAGTATCAATATCTATGGCACAGGCGACGGAGGCAGCGGTGCTGCTCAGATTTCCGGCAACATGCCTGTTGTCATGAAGCAGGTCTTTGATACCATGTCCCAGGCAACCGGCGTGGATCTGTCCGAGATCATCAGGGCAAATACCTATGACGCCAAGGTGACAAGGAATGTCAACGTCACAGGCCTTGCGGAGGCCAAGGCTGCAGTTTCTGCAGCTGCAGAGCCGGAGGTCAAGTCGGATGCAGGAAATTCTGATGAAAAAAAGACAGCTGCAAAAGCCGGAATACAGGAGGCAAAGGCAGGAAAATAAGTGGGCTTTTTTAGAAAACCACTGTAAACAGGCACTATAATCAGTTTTCTATATAATCAGTTTTTCATATAAAAAAGCGCCCCGCCGCTGTTCACCTTTGCAGGAAACAGCGGCGGGGCGTTAATATACATATTTTTTATTCTGTTTTACAGGATGGCGTTTGCCTTCTGATTAAAATGTTTATCAGCCAAGGTATGCTGAATCGACCCATCCGGTCTGTTTCAGCGAAGGAACATAAACTTTGGTATAAGTGACCGCACGGTTTCCGTCCGGATCGTCACTTATGCGGATTCTGCCGCCCTGGGCCTGTACGATGTCGCCGTTCTTCAGCTGGGCAAGATCAACGCTGTTCCCGGAGGCTTCGCTTTTAAGGGGGAGAAATTCGGTAGTCAGACCTTTGACGTGCCATACGGGTCCGTCACCGAGACTGGCTAATCCGCTTTTTCCGCCTGCTGCCTGTGTAAGTTCCTCTCCATTCAGTTTTGTATATTCTTCAGACATGAGATTTTTTCTCCTTTCTCGACATTTCATTACTTTTTTATTGATAACATAAGTATACCATGAAGGGGTCACAGTAGTGTCACAGTTTTGTGTGACACTACTGTGATGAAAGGACTGTTATGCTGTGGACGTGAAAAGGAAATACGGTGTTAAATAATGAGAACTGCTATGGTTAAATATCACCGTAATGCCCGAATATGTTCGCAATCCCGAATATGTTCACAATCCAATAATTAAATCCAATCAGTATTTGATATTCACAATCCAATTAGTATTTGTAAAAAATGATTCGTGAAAAAAATGATTCGTAAAACAGAAAGACAATCGAAAAAGGAAAAATCAAGAAAACAGGAGGATTGAATGATGAAGAATAAATGGCTTGTTGCAGGTGCTCTTTTGCTCAGTGTTCTGGCTTTTACAGCATGCGGAAAGAAAAAGGAAGAGAGTTTCGAGGAAGTGGACCCCCAGGCGGTCGTCGACGAGGCGCAGAAGGAAGTTGAAGAGGCTGATGCAAAGACAGAAGAGTTCCTTGAAGACTTTACCGGTGAGATGGACCTGACCGGAAGCTGGCAGGACGAAGTCAGCCAGCGTGCAACGATGGATGTTGAAAAAGCCGAGACCGGGACTTATCATATCCTGATCCACTGGGCATCGGGAGCAAAAGAGGCTTCTACCTGGGAGATCAGCGGTACCTATGATGAGACTTCCGGCATGCTGTCCTATGAGAACGGCAGCTACACCGTCCACACATGGGATGAGAATGACAAGGAGACAGTCTCCGAAGGAGAGGTGACCAAAGGTTCGCTGATGAAGGAAGGCGACAAGCTCCGCTGGAGCGATTCCAAAAACGAGGATGACTGTATCTTTGTAAAGGTATCGGAATGATTGCGGTAAAAGTCTCGGAATGATCGCGGACAGACAATCTTCTACAGAAAATAATAAGGTTTATATCCGGAGGGATTCCGTCTCCGGCCAAAGAAAAGCTCCGCCCGGAGAGGATCCGGCCGGAGCTTTTTTATGAACATTATGTGTTTCGTGGAGTCTTTATTTCCGGGAGTTTTTGTTTCGTGGAGTCTTTTCTGTTCCTTCCCGCTGCGGGAAGCCCTTATTCCTTCAGTTTTCGGATATTGTAAAACAGGATGCTTCCGACAACGATGGCAGCACCTGCCATGGAGAGAGGCGCCAGGACTTCTCCGTAGAAGACAGCCACCAGGATCGGATTCAGGACCGGTTCCACGGCATTGATGATGGAAGCAGTGATCGGATTTGTATACCGCGTACCGATGGAGAACAGGATGTAGGCCAGTCCGACCTGCACACTTCCAAGGACAAAGACCGCGGCAAGAACAGGAGGAGTGAAAACTGTTTCCCGCAGGACCATGGGGGAAAGACAGATGCCGCACAAAAGCTGGCCGATCACCATGGAGGACAGGGCATCTCCTTTTTCAAACTGATTGAGCATGAACATGCCTGCATAGAAAAGACCGGAAAAAAGCGCGATGAGATCTCCTGCGATCCTTCCCGTGGACAGACTGTCGAAAAAGAAGCAAAGGATGCCGATCAGAACAAGAGCAATTGTGATGACCTCCAGCCGGGAAGGCTTTTTTCTGAAAAACAGAAACATCAGAAGGATCAGCCAGATCGGCATACTGTACTGCAGGACGATGGCATTTCCGGCGGTGGTCAGTTTGTTGGCGATTGCGAACATTGTCGTCACGCCGGCCATACACACAGCTCCCATGAAGACAGTGAAATTGAACTTCATGCGGTGGCGGGTAAAGAATATGTAAAGACCGATCACACAGGCGGCAATCAGGTTTCGGACCCCGTTGATCGCAAAGGGGTTCCAGGGAATGATTTTGAGCAGAATACCGCCCAGGGAAAAACAGATCGATGCGCCCAGCATCATCAGCGTGCCCCGGGTATCCTTAATCCGGGTATCGGAATTCATGGCAATGGCTCCTTGATCTTGATTGTCTTCTGTATTTACGTCTGCAATGCGCAGTCCGGGATACAGGAGCAAGTACCACTCTACCATGTTTTGGAGAAGAATGCGATGAAAACCGGCCAAAGCCCGTGTTTTTGTAAATAAGTCGCGAAGGACGGCTGAGACACCGGGCAGGTTGTCCGAAAACCTGCCTTCCCGAGTCGATCAATGACGGTTCCGACTGACCCGGACAATGACCTCATTTGTGATGAGTAACACCTTTTCAGGCGATTCGAATAAACGGATTAAATCATATTGACAGGTGGAGGCGATGTCTGTTATATATACACGTAAGGAAAATAATCCGTAAATGCGGATAAGTGTGCGGCAGGCAAACTGCAGATTCAGATATCAATCTGAATAAAGGGGAAGCTGAATCGTTTCTGAATACTAATATTTTGGAATAATAAAAAAAGGGGGGACGGAAATGGATCGGACAAGAGAGACAGAGAAAGGAAAAGCAAGAGAAAAAACAAGAGAAAAAGCGAAAGAAAAAGCAAAAGAGGCTCAACAGCCTGTGACAGGACAAAGAGCGGACGGTATCGCACAGGAACCATCCGCGGCCGCTGCATATATCCTAAATGCGGGAAAGGAATGTATACTGCCGGATCCCGGGATCCCGGAGGGCGGAGGACATACGGAGGAGGAATATTATGCCCTCCCCGATGATCTGCGGGCGGAATTGATTGACGGTGTTTTTTACGCTATGGCATCACCCACAGTGATTCACCAGACGGCGGCATTAGAGATTATCAGACAGATTGCAGATTGTATCGAGGAACATGACGCGCCCTGTTTTGCATTTATTGCGCCGTCGGATGTGCCGCTAGGGAATGAAAAAAAGACAGTTGTTCAGCCGGATATATATGTGCATTGTATGGCTCCTGAAAAAGATGGAAGGGAAAAGAAAAGGGAAGCAGGACCGCATCATAAAAGCCCTGATTATATAGTTGAAATACTTTCGCCGTCCAATCCGGAAAATGATCTGTGGAGAAAAAGGGAGCTGTATCAGAGACATGGAGTACGGGAATACTGGATCATTGATCCTCTGGCGGAAAAGGTGTATGCCTTCCGATTTGAGCATGAAGAACGCAGCTCTTTAGATATAATGCCGAATGCGTATTCTTTCCGGGATAAGGTGCCGATAGGAATTTCCCAGGGATCCTGTGCTGTGGACTTTCAAAAAATCCGTCAGAAGCTTCAGAGATTAAAAATGTTAGAAGGATATTGATACTTGCGGCCATGACCTGTGTTCGCATACTCACATATCCGATACAGTAGTTGATCTCATCAATTCTGCCGTCACGGATTTTATTGGGAAGTTCCGGATCCGCCAGGGATGCGCGGAGCATGGTCACAAAGTCTGCCTTGCCGGAAGAGAGGACTGCCTCTGCAAGATAGGGATGGCCATATAGAGTCTTCTTTGTCCAAAATGGATATTCTGCCCGCAGGGCTTCGCGCCGCTGTTCCAGTACAGTACAGATCTTCATGATTTCACCTCTCTGACAGAGATACTTGTATTTTCCAAAGCAGGATTTCTGAACCTGCAGCAGACAGCAGGACATTTATTCCGGCTTGGAAACAGTCTTGTTTTATGATTTCCTACTGGTGATTTAATGCAAAGTGGAAAAGATGAACGGCAAAAACCTTGAAAGGACCCTTGCTTATAATATGGTCAAGCGTTGAGGAAAACAGCGCGGAGTACTTACAGAACAACCTGCCGACGAACCGCCGGCAAAAGTTTTAAAACCCATTTAAATTAATCAATTAAAGGAGGATTACAAAATGGCAAGGGATATGAGCTATCTGAAGGACATGCCGATCGCGATTCTTGGCTGCGGCGGTGTTGGCAAGACCATGGCAGGTGACTGCGCACTGGCAGGACAGGAAGTCCGCATCTGGGAGCAGGAAGCTTTCAAGAAAAACTTCAACAACATCGAGAGAACCGGCATCAAGCTGACCGGCAATCAGTTTTCCTATTATGGCTTTGAGCGCCGCGGCGTAGGCTATGTCTCCATGGCTTCCACCAATATGGCAGAAGTAGTCAAGGGCGCAGGCATCATCATCATCGCAACTGTCGCTATGGCACACGAGAGCATCTGCCGTGAACTGGTACCGCTCCTTGAGGACGGCCAGGTTGTTCACTTCTTCCCCGATAACTGCGGCACATTCGTTATGCGCAAGGTTATGCGTGAGCTCGGATTCAACAAAGACGTTATCGTAGGCGCATGGTATACAGCTCCTTACGGTGTCCGTATTGTCCGCCGCGGCGGCGTTACCACCAACGAGTGCAAGGTTGAGGACCGCATCACAACCATCCGCGGTGCTGCTCTTCCTGCAACTGATACCGATGACTTCATCGCATCCGCTGATTACATCGCAGCTCTCGACGCCATCCGCACCGGCGACGGCTTCGTAAAGGGCAACACAGTCATTGACGTCAACCTTTCCAACGTCAACCCTGTTATCCATGTTCCCGGAACAGTCCTCGGCGCTGCTGTTATGCAGAACTTCGACACCGTTCTCGGCCAGGATAAGAAGAACTACTCTCTGTACGGCTTCGCTCTCTGCCCCGCAATCGCAGAGGTTCAGGCAGTCTTCTGGGAAGAGGAGAAAGCTCTTGCAAAGGCTATGAACGTCGGTCTGTGCACCGTTAACTATGAGGACTTCTTCTCCAGAACCACAATGTACGGCAAAGAGTACATGGGCCCTGATTTCGCAGTTCCCTTCGAAGAGAAGTATGAGAACTTCTACGGCGATGGTCCCTTCGATCTTGAGAACCGCTACATCACAGAGGATGTCCCTGTAGGATGCTTCCTGATCCAGCAGCTCGGCAAGAAGTACAACGTTCCCACTCCTACCGTTGACGCCATGATCTACCTTGCAAACATCATGATCAAGCGCGACCTGATCGCAGGCAGCAAGTACACACTGGATTACCTCGAGATCGGCCACATGAACGACGAGCAGCTCCAGAAGTACATCCGCGAAGGCGTTTTCACTCCCGTAGCTTAATTCTGCGGCAGATGTAATCGGGACTACCCTTGATTGAAGTTTTTAAATTACTGCTTATTTGCCGCCGCACATGTTTATGATGGGCATCTCTCTTGCGCTGTTAACTGCCTTACATGTGCGGCGCAGATAAAAGATATATTCCATAAAGTCTGGTGCAGGACAGACTGACAGGATTGCCTATACTCCTACATTACTCAAAGTTCTGATTCCACATCATTAATAAATTAATTGCTGCGTAAGGGCGTGTTCCAAAAGGGATACGCCCTTACGTGGTTCTGAGTCAAAGGGGACGGTTCTGAGTCAAAGGGGACGGTTCTGAATAACTCATTGCGCGCAATGAGTTATTCAGAACCGTCCCTCTTGACTCATTCAGGTATCTTTTCTCTTGACGGAATACGCTTGGGTGCTATTTAATAAACGGAATACAGAATGTAAGGGGGATCCGTTTTATGAAAGAATCCGGCAGCAGGCAGTCTTTGGGGCCGATTGGAATTGTGTTGTTGGGAATCCTGTTCGGCGCAACAGCGCCTGTTTTTATTCGGTACAGCGACGCACCCGTACTGGTGCTGGCAGCTGTCCGAAAAACGATGGCAGCATTGATGATGCTCCCGTTTGTTTTGCTGCGATGCCGGGAGGAATTGAAAAAGGTCGACCGCGGAACTTTTCTGTGGTGCCTTCTGGCAGGTACATTTCTGGCCTTGCATTTTGCGACCTATTTTCTCTCTGTACGCAATACGACTGTCACGGCGGCCAATGTTCTTGCGGGAACAGAGGTGATTTTTGTATCCGCATTTTTGTATTTTACCGGTCAGGAACGGTATAATGCGAAAAGCGTACTCGGCATCGCGGTCGCCCTTCTGGGCGGTATTGCCGTGTCGATCACATTCGGAGGAAGCCCTGCTGTGAATGCTCCGCTGGGGAATTTCTGCGGCGTGGCCTGCGCCATCCTGCTCGGGGCGTATACGCTGACAGGAACTTATATTAGGCGGACCGGCGGTCTGTCCAACACCCTGTTTACATTTTTCGCCTACAGTGCTTCCGCCGTCGTGCTGAATCTTCTTGTTCTGCTGACAGGCGGCCGTGTTACGGGACACTCGATGAACAACTATATCGCGGCGCTCTGTCTGGCTGTCTTCTGCACATTTGGATCACACAGTATTTTTACCTGGTCCATCAAATACATCAGTCCCACGCTGCTCGCGATCATGAAGATCCTGATGCCGGTTCCTACGGCGGTCATAGGGTATCTGGTCCTCAAAGAGATGCCGGCATGGAACCAGATCGCCGGCGGTCTGGTGGTCATTGCCGGAATTATCATTTATACACTGAATGCAAAGCCATCCGCGAAAGAACCTGGAAAAGCGACAGATTGAAAGAGAATTATGCTGACGAAAAATGCAGCCGGAAAATGCAGCGGATTATGCAGTCAAAAACGCAGCCTTTCGGGGCTGTGTTTTTTATTACTCTCTGAGAAACTGCAAAGAATAGAGCAATGTGTGTGAAAATGCGGAATCTGAGGAGGAATACAATATCCGGTAATACGGGACAGAAAGAGTGCTCCGCATCAGTACAAAATGTTCTGTATCAGTATAAAGTGTTCCGCATCAGTACAAAGTGTTCTGCATCAGTACATAAATAAGGAACATCAGCACAGAATATCAGCAGGGGATACAAAAAAGGAGCCGGAGATGGAGATTTTCACACAGTCGCTGCAGGCATATTTTCAGAGCTTTTCATTGAATAAGGCCATCATGCTGGTCATGGTGATCTTCATGATCGTGGGCGGCATAGACAGGATCCTGGGAAATAAACTGGGCTATGGAGAGAAGTTCGAGGAGGGTTTCCAGGCGCTGGGTTCACTGGCACTGGCCATGATCGGAATGATCGCGCTGGTTCCGGTCATTAAAAATGTTCTGGGCGGGGTGCTGGGCGCCTTTTTCAAGGCAATGGGAGCGGATCCTTCCCTGTTTGCGGGAATCCTTCTGGGCTGTGATCTGGGCGGCTATCCGCTCGCCATGGAGCTTGCAGAGACACATGCCATCGGCAGTTACACGGGTCTTGTGGTCGCAGCGGTGATGGGGATCAATGTCGTCTTCAATATCCCGGTCGGCATGGGCATCATCCGGGAATCCGACCGCAAATATTTGGCAACCGGCATGCTGGTGGGCTTTGCGACGGTACCCATCGGCTGCATAGCCGGCGGACTGGTCATGATCGCCTCCGGCTTTGAACTGACCATGGGCGATATCATAATGAATACGATCCCTGTCATTGTCGCCGCACTGGCGATCATTCTGGGCCTGATCCTGGCTCAGGAGGCCATGCTCAAGGGCTTCATTGCCTTCGGCAAAGGGGTTACAGCCGTCGTTACCCTGGCGCTGATGATCGCTGTCTTCCAGTATCTGACGGGGATCCGCTTTCCTGTTTTCAATGTTATGGTGGAGGCGAATGCGGAGGGCAGCGTGCCTCTCGAGGAAGGCTTCCTTGTCATCGGAGAGATTGCCATTGTCCTCCTGGGCGCTTTCCCCATGGTGGCATTTATTACAAAAAAATTCAGCGCTCCCCTGAAAAAACTGGGTGCCAATTTTGCTCTCGACGAGAACAGCGTGGCAGGTATGATCGCGAATGTGGCCAATGACATCATGACTTTCCAGCTCATGAAGGACATGAACCCCAAGGGCAAGGTGCTCAACTGTGCCTTTGTTGTCTCCGCGTCCTTTGTCCTTGGCGATCATCTGGGATTCGCAGCAGGTGCCGACCAGCAGATGATCGTCCCCATGATGGCAGCCAAATTTGCCGGCGGAATCACTGCTGTCATTCTGGCCAATATATTGTGGGAGGCTGTTTTTTCAAAGAGCCTACAGACAGAGTCGGCTGCAGAACCGGGTGCGGAAACTGCACTGGAAAGAAAAGCGGAAGCGGCTGTGTAAAATACTGCGCGGAACAGAATTTCTCTGCTCTCCGGGGAAGGGGTGCAGAAAAATTTGCGCCATGGTGCAAAATCGCAAAACATTTTTGCACATTTTTAGGTGCAATTTTGCTCTTTGTACTTGAAGGGAATAATTTTTCAATCTCGATAAAAATATTTTTTCACCCCAAAAACCGCGTACTTACGCGGTTTTTTTGTGTTTGTAAGAGAAATTTGCATACATTTTCAGACTTCTGGCACAGTGATTGCTTTATATAAATGCAAAGACAAGCAAGGGGCTCCGGCAGGGGCGGGGGCAGAAGAAAAACGACTCAATCGGTGAAGTCACAGGCATGAAAGGCAGGCCTTTCGCGCTTCGGATCTTCACCCCGACTGCTTCAGCGCATGAGCGCCCGGGCAGAACGGAAAAAGAAATATGGAAGCTGAAAACCTGGAACCAAAGACAATCCGGAAAATGAAAAGCCACAAGGATCAAAAAAAGGAGGATTTCAAATGGCAAAGGCGTATATGAACAGAATCAACAAGCTTCGCGAAAATTATTTTTCCCACCGCATCGAGATGGACATTCTGGATGCCTATTATGTGACACAGGGCTTCAAGGCGACCGAGGGCCAGCCCTGGGCCATCCAGAAGGCAACCGCTATGAAGACTGTCTATGAGAACAAGCCCATCTATATTCAGGACAATGAGCTCCTGGTCGGCGGTGTTGCGTTCAAGCCCCGCGCCGGTATTCTGAATCCCGATTCCGCCTGTTCCGTTATTGAGAAGGAACTGGATACTATCAGCACCCGCACCTATGATCCTTTCTATCTGTCCGAAGAGAACAAGAAGCTCTTCATGGAAGAGGTCGCTCCTTACTGGCGCGGCAAATGCGTCCTGGACCGCTGGAATGCAATGATGCCCGATGATGTCCGCACCATGCGCGACGGCGGCATGCTCTATGTCGACAAAAAGTTCGTCCGCGGCTACGGCGAGAACACCCCCGGCTGGAGAACCCTGCTGGCCAAGGGCGTCGGCGGCATCAAAAAGGAAGCGGAAGAGAAGCTTGCCTCCCTTGATGCAGCAGGCGGCGAAGATGTCCTCAAGCAGATGATCTTCTACAAATCCCTGATCATCACTGCAGAAGGTATTATCGCATACGCAAATCGTCATGCAGACCTGGCCGAGCAGATGGCAGCGGAAGAGAAGGATCCCGTCCGCAAGGCAGAACTGCTCAAGATCGCGGAAGTCAACAGATGGGTTCCCGAGCATCCCGCACGCACCTTCTACGAAGGCCTGCAGTCCATGCTGACCTATGAGTACTGCATCTTCATGGAGCAGAATGCATCCTCCTATAACCTGGGCCGTATGGATCAGTACCTGATCGACCTCTACAGACAGGACATCGCAGCAGGCATCCTGACCGAGGACAGCGCACAGGAACTGATGGACTGCTTCTGGATCAAGATCGCAGAAATGGGCCTCTTCCAGGATGGCGAGTCCGCAGCATTCTCCGCCGGATACAACATGACCGTTCAGGTCTGCGCAGGCGGCATCACAAAATACGGTGACGACGCAGTCAACGAGCTGTCCTACATGACCATCCAGGCAACCATGGACACAGCGACCAAAGAGCCCAACATGACTGTCCGCTACAGCATCTCCAAGAACCCCGATTCCTTCCTCCGCAAGGCTGCAGAGTGCATCCGTATGGGCCGCACAATGCCTGCCATCTACCACGACGACGCAGGTATCAAGATGCTGCTCAACAAGGGCATTCCGCTCTCCCAGGCATGGGACTGGACTCCCTGCGGATGTGTCGAGACAAACCTCGAGGGACGCCTCAAATCCTACACCGACATCGGCGAGATCTCCATGGGCGGCGTAGTCGATATGGTCATGAACAACGGCCGCAGCCGCAAGACCGGCGAGCTTGTCTCCATCGAGACCGGCGATCCCCGCACCTTTGAGACCTTCGATCAGTTCATGGATGCCATCAAGAAGCAGATCAAATACTTTGTGCACACCATGGCGACCATGAATTCCTACCTCGATTACCTCAGCGAGAACTACCGTCCCGTTCCCGCCCTGTCCCTGACCTATCCTCACTGCATGGTGGTCGGCAAGGACTACGCAAACGGCGGCGCGGAGTTCAACGTAGGAAACGGCATCAACATCATCGGCCAGGCCGATATCATCAACTCCATCGCGGACGTCAAATACCTTGTCTACGACGAGAAAAAGATCACCATGGACGAGCTGTGCAAGGCTCTCGACGCAAACTTCGAGGGTTACGAGGACATTCAGCAGATGTGCTGGAACGCTCCCAAGTACGGCAACGACGATCCCAGAGCAGATTTCTGCGCAGGCGAGATCTACAATTTCCTGGTGGACGAGATCGAGCAGTATGATTCTCCTTTCGGCAAGCTGACCGCGGGCATGCTGCCCGTCTCCGGCAACGTCCCGATCGGCAAGAGCGTCGGCGCTCTTCCTTCCGGCCGCTATGCATGGGCACCTCTGGCAGACGGCATCGGCGCGACCGGCGGCACAGACGTCAACGGCGCAACCGCCCTGCTCAAGTCCATCAGCCACCTGCCTCACGCCCGCTTCACACAGGGCACGCAGATGAACCTGAAGATCGATCCCAAGCTTCTGGCAGGCGAACAGGGCCTCAAGAACATGATGATCATGCTCAAGACCCAGTGCTCTCTTGACATCTATCACACCCAGTACAACATCGTGGATGCCTCTGTCCTCGCTGATGCCCAGAAGCACCCCGAAGACCACAAGGATCTCCTGGTCCGTGTCGCCGGCTACACAGCCTTCTTCGTAGAGCTGGGCAAGGACATCCAGGATGACATCATCCAGAGAACCGAGATTGAGAAGTGGGCATAAACAATTGTCAGGGGGACGGTTCCTTTGACAAAGTCCCCGCGTGGATGCGCGGCCATATGAACGGAGGGTGCCAGAGGGACCGGGTGTCAGAGGGACTGTCCCTCTGACAAACTGACAAAACCCCGCGCGGATGTGCGGTCATATGAACAGAGAATGTCGGGGGGACTGTCCCCCTGGCATCTCCCTGACACACCTTATCAAAAAAAGGAGAGGGAAAACGATATGATGCATGCGGAGTATAACGGCAAAGACCTGCAGGGCATGGTCCTTCGTCTTGAAAAAAGTTCCGTATATGACGGGGAAGGATTCCGCACAGTAGTTTTCCTCAAAGGATGTCCCCTGCGCTGTCAGTGGTGTTCCACCCCGGAGAGTCAGAGCCCGGAAATCGAGACGACGCAGGACGGCGCGATCACATACGGAAAAATGATGACGGTCGAAGAAGTACTGGTTGAAGTACGCAAGGATTCACTTTTTTATTTTCATTCCAACGGGGGAATGACTGTGTCCGGAGGGGAGATCCTGGCACAGCCTGACTTCGTTCTGGCCCTCCTGAGAAGAGCCTGTTTTGAGGTGATCGATACCTGTATCGAGACTTCGCTCTATGCGGACTGGAAGATCGTGGAGCCGATTCTGGATGTCGTAGACAGTGCCTTTGTCGACCTGAAATTTGTGACGGAAGAACTGCACAAAAAGTATACCGGTATTTCCAACAGGAGAATCCTGGAAAACCTGCGGAAAGCAGGTGCCTGCAATCTGGGAGAAAAGATCATTATCCGCACGCCGCTCATTCCGGGCGTGAACGACTCCGAGGAAGAACTGGAAAAGATCGGACGCTTTGTGGGCGGCCAGGCCCATATCCATCATATCCAGCTTCTGCCCTACCATCGTCTGGGAACCGATACTTACCGAAAACTGGGCAGACCTTATCTGCTGGCCGATGTGGAGATTCCGACGCCTGAACATATGGAGTGGTGCCGCAGCGTGGTGGCAAGTAGCAGCGGACTCCATGTCATGTGATCCGGCAGGCATGTTTACGCACTATCAAGATGGCATAACTTTTTAATGGGAGGGGGAACATGAAGGACGGCACAATTGGAATACACTTATATCATGAATGCATGGGAGAGCACTCACACACCTATCCGCAGATCATGGTACCTCTGAAAAAGAACATGAATATCCTGATTAAGGACCAGGAATATACAGTGACACCGCAGGAGCTGGTGTTTGTTCCGGAGGGAATGGATCATCGCTGTGATTTCACAGGGGATATGCTGGTGCTCAATATCTGCGATGATATCGGAGAGCAGGGCAAGATCATGCTCAGCGGACCGATTATCGTCTCCATGCGCGGCCAGATTCTGCAGCTGGTGGAACTGATACAGGCGGAACTGCGCCACAATCCCAAGAGCACTTCCGTGCGCTTTTTGTACAGCTTCCTGTACAGCAAGCTTCTTGAAAACCATGCTCCGCCTTCGATTCGCTATATCAGTGAACACTATGATCTGCCGATCACCATTGACGAGCTTGCGGAGATGGAAAGCTACAACGTGACCTACTACAACGACTGGTTCAAGCAGCAGACCGGCATCAGCCCGGGACTTTACCTGCGCAGAATCCGTATTGAAAAAGCAAAAGAACTGCTGGAGACATCTTCTTTCGGCGTCACTGACATTGCTGTCACTGTCGGGTACAGCTCCAACTCCACTTTTACCAGGGCCTTCCGCAGTATCACCGGAATGACCCCCAAGGCATATCGTGAGAGCGTGTGCGGAAAGGCCCGCGCTGTGAGATGATGATATGAATGTTTCCTGAAGTCCTCAGCTTATGCGCTGTGTGTTCACACGGCTCACGGGAGAATCAGGAATCCCGGCAGAAAAAACACTTCTGTCAAAAGCGAGGCGCCAGCCTTACGCGCAGATTCAGATCTCATGAGCAGATGCCAAATATATACGTAATACAGAACAGTTCTATGCAGACGAAATTGATTTAATGAGTCTGAGGGATTTTTTCTTAAGATATACAGGCTGGGAACGATCTCCGTTTCCGGCCTGTTTTATACAAAAGCCCTGCAGATGGACGCGGGGATATGGCAGCAGAAATGACAATTCTTTTTTCATGCATGAAACATTTCATGCGCAAAGAGGAATACAGCCAAGGAGGCGGAATATGACGACAGGAAAGGTTCTGGATTTTCGACAGAACGCTTTTTACATAGAACTGGCGCGCTATCAGGCCCTGAGGGACACAACAGGCGATACGGCTGGCCTGGAACGCTTTCTTTTTTCCAGCGAACGCAGGTTTGATCAGGAGAACAGCTTTGCCCTCCTTGTGGCGGTATACAACGAGCAGGGCGCTTTTTACCGTTCTATAGAGCGATACCGGCTGTCTATAGCGTCCTATAAAAAAGCGCAGAAGCTGATTGAAAAGCTGATGGGACGATCCTGTGAGGAATATGCAACACTCCTGAATAACATGGCGGGCACATATCGACTTGCCGGTCAGTACCCGGAGGCAGCAAAGCTGTTTGAGGAGGCGCTGCGTATTTACGAAGAACTCGGAATCGGCGGAGAAGGCGCAGACGAAGAGGAACTGTATATGCCTGCCTGTGTCCACAACAATCTGGGACAGGTACTGCGGGAAACCGGAAAAATACTGCCGGCAATCTGTCATTTGAAGATTGCCCTCGCGCCAATTCAGAACATGCCTTTGCATTTACAGGAGGCCGGGCTGATCTACAGCAATCTGACAACACTCTATCAGCAGACGGGAAATCTGGAAGAAGCAGAGAAATGCCTCGACAAGGCACTTGCCATTTTTGAGACAGTAACTATGGAGAGAGATACGCAGTGTATAAAAGCCATGGGATCGCTGGCCGGTTTTTTGTGCGGGATCGGAGACTATGAACGCGCTGTCAGAGTTTATAAAAAGGCAGCGAATGATACAGCCGTTTCCCGCAGGAATACCGAAGAGTATGCTACTCTCTGCCAGGGCCTTTACTGGGTGTACAGAAAAAACGGGGATGATTCATCTGCCATTAATGCCCTTAATGAGGCAGTCGATGTACTGGTCAAAGTGTTCGGCGAGAACAGTGAGCGTGTAAAAATGGTGAAGGAAGAGCAAAGCCGTCTGTTAAAAGACAAGGTGGTGTGAAATGAAAGGTCTGGAACTGTCCCGGAAGTATTATGAGACATACGGCAGGAAAGCACTCCGGAAGGCTTTCCCGGAACTTTTCTCACGGATGGCAGTCGGCCTGGCCGGGCAGGGTTCGGAGTGTTTCGGATTTGACGATGAGCTGTCAAGGGACCACGATTGGGGACCCTCTTTCTGCATCTGGCTCAGCGAGAAAGATTATCTGCGCTGCGGGTGGAGTGTCCGGGAAGTGTACGAATCCCTTCCGGGCTGGTACGACGGCTTCGGACCCAGAAAAGAGAGCGAGCAGGGAGGAGGACGCGTCGGAGTCCTCTGCACCCAGACCTGGTACAGGAATTTTACAGGCTGTCCGTCCGGCCCCCGGACTCTTAGGGAATGGAGACGTGTTCCCGAATCCTGGCTGGCGGCAGCGGCAAACGGCGAGATCTTTACCGATCCGCTGGGAGAATTTACCGAAATCCGCCAGCACCTTCTCGACTATTACCCCGAGGACGTCCGCCTCAAGAAGATCGCGGCCCGCTGCGCGCAGATGGCGCAGGCAGGACAGTACAATTACCCCCGCTGTGCCAAACGCGGCGACCCCGTCGCCATGCAGCTGGCCCTGGACGAATTTATCCGCGCCGGCATTTCCATGACCTACCTCCTCAACCGAAGGTATACCCCCTTCTACAAATGGATGTACCGCGGAATGAAGGACCTTCCCATTATGTCCCGCGCCTATGAACTCTTCGGACGCCTGGCATCCGAGCGGAGAGAGGACATTCAGGAAGAAGCCCGCGCGCGGCAGCAGCTCATAGAACGCATCTGCATGCTGACCGAAGGCGAACTCGAGCGCCAGTGCCTCTCCCGCGGCCGCGGCCTCTTCATGCAGGACCATTGCAGGCGCCTTTTGGAAAAGATTGAAGACAAGGAACTCCGCGAGAGCCACATCATGGCGGACTGAGCGGAATGAGCGGAATGAGACAATATGAAATGACCCCCGATTTGTAGGTTCGTGGATTTACCTGTAAAC
>CAMKEX010000020.1 GCA_946411695.1 uncultured Lachnospiraceae bacterium | reverse complement strand
ATGACACAGCAGACCTTTGAACAGGCAGTCGGACAGAACCTGATCCTGCCTCCCAATCCGGGCAACCGCAAAGAGTGTGCCTGCTACATCACCAACGATATCGGCCAGTACAACACCTGCGGACATCTGTGCCGCTACTGCTACGCCAATGCCGACAAAGAGACGGTGCGCAGGAATATGCGCCTGCACGATTCCTCCTCCCCGCTCCTGATCGGCAGCCTCCGTCCCGAAGACAAGGTCCATGAGGCAAAGCAGAAAAGCTGGATTGACATGCAGATGAGACTTTTCTGAGATATTGGGGACGGTTCTCGCGATGAATCACGGGGGACGGTTCTTTCGATGAGTCACTGGGGACGGTTCTTCCTTGACTCATTTTCCCTTTTTCACTGTACCGCTGCCGAACCTGCCGTTGATCTGGTCCATCATGGCATTCAGTTTTTCCTGACGCGCTCTGGCGGCCAGGCGCTTTTCTGCCGCCTTTCGCTCTTCCTCTTCCTGTTCGTTTTGTTCAGCCCAGGCAAAGAGGTCCATCTGCTGCATCTGCCTGCCGGTAAGCCTGGAGACTCCCACTCCGATCAGTCTGATGGAGAGCCCTTTGTCAAAAAGGCCTTCCGGTCCGTTCAGAAGATGATCCGCCAGATAGAGGGCAGTTGCCTCGATTTCCTCCGCGCGGTCTGTCATGCCGGAAAGTGTGGTCTGCCTGGAGTATCTGTCGAAGTCGGCAGATTTGACCTGAAAGGTGACGGTCTGTCCCACCAGGCCGGCCTTCTGCAGCCTTTCGGCCACCTTCTCAGACAGCCTGCGGATGACAGGCAGCCCCTCTGACTGATAATTGTCCCGGTCAACGTCTTTAGACAGTGTCCTCTCATTGGAGACGCTCTTTGCCTGTTCCCGCTCCGGGGTCACCTTTGACCGGCTGATCCCCTTGGAGCTGTTGTGGATGTGGAGGCCTGTCCTTTCTCCCAGAACCGTCTGCAGCAGTTCCAGATCTGCTGCCGCGGCATCTCCGATGGTATTGATGCCGACCAGCTGAAGTTTCTGGGCGGTCTGTTTTCCGCATCCGTAGAGGTCATTGATGGGCAGGGGCCACATTTTGGCAGGGACTTCCTCCGGATACAGGGTGTGGGTCCGGTCCGGTTTCTGAAAGTCGCTTGCCATCTTTGCAAGCAGTTTATTGCTTGAAATACCCACATTGACCGTAAAGCCGAGCTCTTGTCTGACTGTATCCCTGATCTGCCGGGCCAGTTCCAGCGCCCCCTCCCTGTCCCGGGGCGAAATCCGCTCTGTGAGGTCCAGAAAGGCCTCATCGATCGACATCTGCTGGAGGAGCGGTGTGTACCGGGCCAGGATTTCCATCATCGCACGGGAATATTTCCGGTAGGTCTCGAAGTCCGACGGGACCAGGACCAGCTGGGGGCATTTCTTCAGTGCTTTGACCACAGGTTCACCTGTCTGGACACCGTATTTTTTTGCCGGAATGGATTTGGCCGTAATTACCCCGTGGCGTGTCTTGACATCGCCGCCCACTGCAGAGGGGATCATGCGCAGATCCACGGATCCGGGATCCTCTTCGAGGCGCTTCAGGGCAGACCAGGACAAAAATGCCGAATTCACATCTACATGAAATATAACCCGTTCTTCCTGCTCCATTTTCATGCTCCCGGTTAAAAGTCAATCGTGCGGCAGAGGTCAGTCCCTTTTTCCCAGAGGGATCAGATAGGCGCCGAACATCCTGTTGAAGATCGCGATCACCCGCCCGGTTCCCAGCATTCCGGCCAGGGTTCCGATGCCGATCCCGATGATGTGACGGACACAGACCAGCGTCAGCAGACAGGTAAAGGCCACGCAGCAGACATCCACGATGTTCTTGGTGAGCCCCAGCTCCAGCCCGCTCCTGTCGGAAATTGCCTGGACGATTCCGTCGCCGGGGCTGGCCACCAGACGCATATCCAGTGTGAGCGCAGCGCCGACGCCGATCAGTACGATCGCCAGCACCAGGACCCCAATCCTGACCGCAAGCTGCTCCGGGACCGGAATCCACGCAGCGTAGACGTTCAGCAGTCTCGTAAAGAAAACGCTGAAGGGCAGCTGCAGAACATCTATGATCAGTGCCTTTCTTTTATCGGAGGGGGCCCTTTTGCCGGGCAGAAGGTGCAGCACGATCTCTACCGCTATGAAAAAGCAATAAAGAAGGAAAGTCGCGTCACCCAGCTGTATTCCGCTGATCTCGGAAATGCTGAAGGCAACTGCTATGATGGCCGAGGCGCCGAGCTTTGTTTTCGTGCTCAGAGTCAGGCCCAGCGCCAGTGTGCAGATGCCCAGAATATAGAAAAAAATACGTGCAATAACATTTTTCTGACCATCATCGGTCCTTGCTGTTTTCATATTTACCTTTCATGTCGGAGCGCCCATCCGCGGCGGCATCACTTACTGCGTAAGTGTATGAAGTGTTTTTGCGAAAAGTGAAAACGGGAAAGCATCCTGCAATCCGCGCCGCTCCGGCAGCACAACCGCGGCTTCCTGTTCACCAGAACATTCTGCTGTTATTGTCAACTGCGATCGCCGCGACGCCTCCGTTCTCATCAAAGTCAAAGGATATACATCCGCTCTCATAATAATATTCGTAATAATCAAATCCCAGATGCCAGTCAGCGGTTTTCTTCAGTGATTCGTCATATTCTCCCTCAAAATCATGCATAATATAATAAAATTTGCATTGATCGGATACCTGGCCGGATGCGGCGGGAGGACCATAGGCCTTTTCAACGTCTTCCTTTGTTGATTGAAGGGAAATTCCCCTCGCCGAGACTGTCCTGTTTTCACCACCGTCTTTTTTCTCCGGATCTTCACACGAAATTGCAATTCCTCCCGAATAATCGGAATATCGTTTGCTTGTCCCTCCATAAAAAACATAATCATCAGCAGTCAATGCATCTTCAGGACCAAGCTGTGAAGCCCGCTCAAAACGTTTCTCCAGTTCTTTCTGTTCTTCGTCCGGTTCCTGTACTGCCGGATCCTCATCTGCAGGAACTGCCTCATCCGACAGTTCTTCCTCTGCGGGTTCAGCCTCCTCTGCTATTGTTTCCTCCTCTGTCTCCTGCCCGTTTTCCTCTGCTTGTCCGTTTTCCTCTGCTTCTCCGGTTTCCTCTGCTTCTCCCGTTTCATTGCCATTGGTATTCTCGGAAGCTGTATCTTTTCGGGCGGATGAAGAGGGGGAAATCTGATCATAGTGCTTTACAGAGGGACGTCTTATGATCGTAACCACCAGGAAAAGAGCAATGACGACAAGTACAGCAAGTGCAGCGACTGCCAGTGTCCTTCCGCCGGATTGTTTCTTCCCATCCTCTCTTCGGGAAAAGTCATCCGCCATTGAATCCCCGGCCGGTTCGCGGGGAATGTCCTCCAAAAGCGAACTCTGACCGGTCCTGTAGGGGCTGTCCTTTGACAATGATCCCTGGCCGGATCCGTAGGGGCTGTCCTTTGACAATGATCCCTGGCCGGCCCTGTAGGGGCTGTCGCTTGACAGCGATCCCTGGCCGGTCCTGTAGGGGCTGTCCTCCGAAAGTGACCCCTGCCTGGCAGGATGAGAAATGCCCTCCGGGGAACCACCCTGTGCCTGATCGCTGAGAGTATTATCATTTAGAGATGTGTCCTTCTGATAGTCCATATTTCCTCCATTACCTGCGGGCATATTGCCGGGCAGGAATTGACGGATGATCAGTCCTGCCTCCGGATCCGGCATCGCGGTAAAATTCGATTTTCAATTGCCGGATCACTCCGGCTTTTTCATTATAAAATGAACTGTTTTCGCAGGCAATGGCAAAACATCCTGTGATGACAATGGGAAATCGTCCTCGCGAAGTTCCCGGTGACCATGCCTGCGCACTGACGTGTTCCGGCATGGCAGGAAAGGGTAAAAATGATTGTGAAATAAAAAATCATATGCATAAAACAAGTTGTTCACAATTTAGTGATAGCCTTGTAAGAGATGAAACTTTCCTCTCCTTCCGGCCGGGGCCTGCCCGGCAGGGAGGGAGACATAAAAAAGGAAGCAGAGGAGACGGAAATGAAGGATGAGCACAGTGTCATTTCGGAAAATGATTTCAACTTTTCACAGGAAGTAATCGAGAAGCTGGCGGGCTATTTTTCCAGAAGGGTCGTCGGCCAGGAAAAGCTCAAATTTTCTCTCGTGGCCTCTGTCATTGCAGACGGTCATGTTCTCATTGAGTCCGTGCCGGGACTTGCGAAGACGACAGCGGCCAAGGCGATCGCGGATGCGGTACACGGAAGGTTTTCGAGGATTCAGTGCACGCCGGATCTTCTGCCCAGCGATATTATCGGCACACAGATCTACCATCAGCACACGGGCAAATTCGAGACCATGTTCGGGCCGGTCTTCGCGAATTTTGTTCTTCTCGACGAGGTAAACCGTTCGAGTGCCAAGACGCAGAGCGCCATGCTGGAGGCTATGCAGGAGCGGCAGGTCACCATCGGCGGAACGACCTACCGCATGCCCCAGGACGTCTTCATCGTGATCGCGACGCAGAACCCCATCGAGCAGGAGGGCACCTACCCTCTCTCGGAGGCACAGACGGACCGCTTTATGATCAAGGAAAAGATTACCTACCCTACCGTGGACGAGGAGATCGAGATCCTCAACAGGATCGAAAGCGGTGCCATTGAAAAAAAGGAGCCTGCGGTTCTGTCTCTCCGGGATGTGGACCGGCTGCAGAGCATTGCGGAGCAGGTCTATGTGGACCGGGCTGTCAAGAAGTATATTGCGGACATTGTCAGTGCAACAAGAACCCCGCAGAAATACCTTCCAAAGGAGAAGGCAGCCTATATCCGGATCGGAGCCAGCCCCCGGGCAGCCATCAACTTCCTCAGGATTGCCAAGGCCTCGGCCCTGATGCACGGGCGGACCTATGTTTCACCGGATGATGTAAAACAGCTGCGCCATCAGGTGCTGCGGCACAGGATCGGGCTCAATTACGCCGCGGTCGTGGACAATGTATCCGTTGAAGAAATCATTGACGGAATCGTCAATGCCGTGCCGGCACCCTGACGGACGCGCGGCAGATACAGGCAAGTGGAGCAGAACATGCAAATCGATTTAAAGTTTGACTATCTGGACAGGGTGCGGAAGATCGCCGCCCTATATACAAAGAGAAAGACATCCGATCTTCTGGACGGAGACTTTCATTCGCTGCAGCACGGGCGGAGTCTGGATTTCGATGACCTGCGGGAGTACCGCTTCGGAGATGATGTCAATCTGATCGACTGGAAGTCTTCCTCCAGGGCGGGCAAGACCCTGATCCGCAGATATTTCGCAGAGCGCAGGCACAATGTGCTCTTTGTCGGCGACACCGGCCTCAAGATGACAGGCGATACGCCGGCGGGGGAATCCAAGGAGCAGATTGCCCTGATGGCCTTTGGTACAGCGGCCTATCTTTTCGGCAAGCAGGGGGTAAACTATGCCCTGTCCTGCTGTGACCGGGAGGGACAGAGGATCACCCCTTTCCTGTCGGGTCCGGGACATCTGGAGGAACTGCTCTACAGTTACAAAAACGCCATTGAGAGCGGCGAGCCGACGCAGAGTTTCGGCGAAACACTCTTTAAGACGGCCTCATCCTTTATGCGCCACATGGTCATGATCCTCATCACGGACGCGGAAGGACTGGCCCAGCTGGATGAGGGGCTGATCAGGAGGCTGATCTATTACAACGATGTCTATATTTTCTGCATCGAGGACGCAAATCTGACAGACGAGAACGCCTACGATCTCGAGGCCGACGCGTTCGCGGATCCCTTCCTGGCCATCTGCGGGGACCTTCGGAGGCAGGAGCAGCAGATCCGGGAACAGATGGAAGTGGCTGCTGACAGAGCACTGACACCCAATCGTATTTTTTTCAAAAAGATATCGCGGGAGTCGGAGATCATAGACGCGCTGATCTGGCTTTTTGGAAGGAGAAGGGGGACGATCCAATGAAATATTCAGTCGGACTGGAATCTCCTTTTGCCTTTTCCGCTTACTGGTACCTGGTCGGAGCAGGGCTCATCCTTCTCGCGGTCCTTGTCCGTTTTGCAGCCGGCAGGATCCTGAACAGGGCAGGCCGCAGCGTTCCCGCCCTGTGGAAAAAGAAAGCCATTTCCCGATACCGGAAAAAATACCTGCAGCGGATCGGCGAGGTCGAAGCTGCCTTCGGGAAAGGAGAAATCGACACAAGGGAAGTCTGCCAGCGGATGAGCAGGGAAGTGCGCTCTTTCGTCCATGCAGCGACGGGCTGGCGGACAGATACCATGGTCTATCTGGAGCTGACCAGGCTGGGCAGACCCGAGCTGGCAGAGCTTGTCAGACAGTACTACGAACCTGAGTTTGCATTCTACTCCACAGCGGATGCAAAGCTCGCAATCGAAAAAGGCAAGGAGCTGATCATAAAATGGGAGTAAATTATCGTTATCCCGGCACGCTCCTGATCGGAGGAATCCTGATCGTTCTCGTCTGTCTCATCGCATGGACGATGAAAAAAAGGCACAGGAGGCAGGCTGGCATCAGGGTGGCAAATACAAACCGCCTGAAGGCGCATCCCCTCTACAGGAGAAAGCTCTTTGAGGCGAGGATCTTCAGAGTCCTTACCATGACGGGTATTGTCCTCTCTCTCATCGCGGCCCTCTTTTTGACGGCCAGGCCTTACAGGGAGGAAATGCGGAAGGATACGGTCAGCCGCAGGGATATTTTTCTCTGCATCGACCTGTCGTCCTCAAACTATGCAGGGGTGAAGGACCTGGTAGAGGAATTCGGCAGGACCGTGGAGGGACTCGACGGAGACCGGATCGGGATCTCTGTTTTCAACACCTCCAGCATGCGCTATGTCCCGATGACGGACGACTACGATTTCGTGCAGGGGCGTCTGAAGGAGCTGGCAGAATATCTGGAGGCCGAACAGGAATTTACGGATTCCTATGTCAGCAGATACGACTCCGTCTACGATATCCCCGAATCGGAGCGCGGCCGGTATGAAGAACTGAACAGGATCCTGGCCTCCTTTGACCAGGGGATCACGGCGGGCTACGAAGTCAAAGGCACGAGCGCCGTCGGGGAAGGCCTGGCTTCCTGTCTGTTCAGCTTCCCGGAACTGACAAAGGAGGACAGGACAAGAGTCATCCTCTTCCTCACGGACAATAAGGAAGAGCTTCTGGATGAGCCGCTCGCCACACTGGAAGAAGCCGCGCAGATGTGCAGATCCGACAAGGTCACTGTCTTCGGGATCTATCCGGGTTCAGGCAACACCGCTCAGGGAGATCAGGGAGAAAAAGACGGTTCAAATGCCGGTTCTGGAGTCGGTTCGCAGGCGGAGGGGGCCGGCAGTCAGGACCAGACAGGCTCTTCCGGCAGAGAGGATTTCTCCGGAAATACAGACGGAAGTGATGCGACAGACGCCAGGAGCCGGATGAAGGCCGCCGTGGAGCTGACCGGCGGAAGCTTCTATGAATCGGGCTCATCGATCACAGCCGAAGATATTCTGGCGGATATCGCGTCCAGGGAGAAACAGAACACCAAAACCCGCACCGCTTCCATCGATACGGATACGCCCTTTTTCTGGTTCTGTGTCCTCATCGGCGGCTTTGTCCTCCTTGCGGCGACGACAGCCTTTTTTGTCCTGCGCAGAGGCATCCGCAGAGGACAGTTGTCACGAAAACTGACCGCCGCAGTCCTGCTTGCCGCCATGGCGGCTTCTCTGGTCGTGATCGGGATCCGTCCCATGTATCTGAGTCCGTCGGCGGAGATCATGACCGGCAATCTGGACGTGGCTTTTGTCGTCGACACAACGATCAGCATGTGGGCACAGGACCATGGCTCCGGGACCCGTATGGAGGGGGTAAAAAAGGATATCCATGCCATCATGAACGCCCTGCCCGGCAGCAGCTTCTCGCTGATCCGCTTTGACAACGGCGCGGAGATCCTGACACCTTTTACCCAGGACATCGAAGCTGTCAGCGATATGGTCGACGAACTCGATCCGCCCGCCTACTCGACAGCGCGGGGTTCTTCACTCAACACGGCCTATGAGGCACTCGACGCGACTCTGCAGTCCGCCGGCAAAAAGGCGGGAAACCGCAGGACCGTTGTATTTGTATTCAGTGACGGAGAGACCACCGACGGATCAAAGCTCAGGAGTTTTCAGGAACTTCAGAGCCTGATCCATGAAGGTGCCGTGCTCGGCTACGGAACCAAGGACGGCGGCAGGATGGAGTATCCCGGCCGCGGTTTTATCAAGAACATGTCCACCGGTGAGTATGCTCTGTCCCGTATGGATGAAGAGTCCCTGCAGCAGATGGCAGATGATCTGGATCTGACATACATCGACGCGACCGATGACTACTTCTCCCATAAGGGACTCAAGGGGTCCTCTCTGGGAACCAGACTGTATTCCATCCGCCTGCTGAGCAAAAACGTCGCCTTTTCAGACGGCGACCGGGAAGGTTATGAGGACACGTATTTTTACTTTTCCGCATTCGCGGAACTACTGCTTCTCATCTGGCTGTATTTGACGATCTACAGAGGAGGTGTGGCCTGATGGATTCCAAAATACCCGATCATGTCAGGACTTTCAGGATCCTGCATATCCTTGCGGACCTGCTCTGCTGCCTGATCGCAGTCCTGGGCCTGCTCTTTCTGACCAGAAACATCGTCAACTTCGCTTTTCTGAAAAACTATGAGAAGGGAAGTTATTCCAGACTCCCGGAGAGCGCTCTTTCGCCCCTCCGCCTGGGCCAGAACTATATCGTGCCCTATAACATGGGGAATATCGAATACCAGCTGGGGGATTACGAAAAAGCGGTCACTTATTATCAGCAGGCGCTCAAATCCGATCCTCCCGCCCGGGACGAGGAATGCAAGATCCGCGTCAACCTGGCTCTGGCCATGTGTCATACCATCAATTTTGAAGACATGGATCTTTCCAATGAGGATGTTGTCTCGGAAGCGGTCAATACCCTCTTAAATGCAAGATCGGTCCTGACCATCCACGAATGTGCCAGTGAATCCGCGGACAGCGATGACGGCCACTTTGCAGATGCAGACCGCTTAAAGCATGATATTGACGATATGCTGAAAAAGCTGCAGAACCGGTCCGAATCCGGCGAAGACCAGAAGAAGAAAAGCGATCCGCAAAAGGAAGAAGACAAGGATCAGCAGGAAGGGAAGGACAATTCAGACGATCACAGGTCCAGTCAGCAGAAGCAGGCAGAGCAGGCACGCCAGGATGAACTGAAGGACCGGCTGAGCCGGCAGAAAAAGGATCTGGAAAACGGGAACAGCTCAACAAACGGAAATGGTTTCCACTACATCGAGGGCGGAAACACGAGCGGATACGGAGACGGTACGCTATGGTAAAGAAAAAAAGAACATTGAGGATCATCCTGCTGGGCTTTCTGTCGGCGGCTCTTTTTCTGACCGGGTGCAGGCATTCCGCTTCCCCCCTCAATCCCCCCGAAAGGACCGAGGAGAAAGCGGAGGACTCCGGCGGCGGCCGGGACCGGGAAGAGGCGTCCGGGGAAGCTTCAGGGAAAGAAAATAAGGACGGAAACCTTTTCTTCGGCAGCGATCTGTCCGACAGTGGGGAAGAGGATGATTCCGGCATTGTGATCCAGGGACCTGACCTTCCCCCGGACGGTCAGCGCTATGACGAGTGGAAAGGCTTTCACTACACCAAAGAGACTTCTTTCCCTGTCAGGACCTACTGGGCGGTCGGATCCTTTGACGGCAGGTCAGGAGCTGCGGCAGGCCTCTACCAGAATCCCGAACACATAGAGGACGGAGTCCTCGAGATCGTCGATGCAAAGGCCGAGCCTGTGGGCGGTGAGATGGAGCTGCGTTCCGGAGGCTATGTGGATATCACGATCGAGACCAGGTGGACCGGTACCATGAATTTCACGACCGATGATGAATTCAACACCTTCGGGACCCATATCTCCTGGGGAGATAATGAGGTGCTGCCCTGCGACGCCTACACCGGCACTTCTCTTCTGAACTATTCCGGCGAAGGCAGTGAAAACGACAGTATCAACATCGGCGAAGCCTACGATACCGGAATGGTGGAATCCGATATCACCTGGAACAACCGCACCTATCGTCTGTTTGCAAAATCGGACAAGCGAAACGCCAGTTTCGGCGAGACCTCCTACCGCTATGCGGGCAGTTCTGTTTCTGTCACCGAACCCGGCGCTGTCGAGACCACCTACACTCTCCGCGTCCCTGCCGACTACGACGGCATGGTCCTGGCTATCGACAAGGACATCACGGATGAAAAGGCCGACCACATAGACGACAGGGCTGAATTTCTGCCCAGCTCCGACACCTATGCCGACATCCTCACGACTGACACGGGGGTCAGACAGACCGCCGATGACTACTACTTCGTCAGGGTCTCCGACCTTCTGGAGATCTTCCGATCCCGCAACAACACCTGATCCCTGACAAAAAAGGCCGCTGACAATATTAGCCGCTGATACTATTAGCCGCTGATCAAAAAATGCTGACAAAAAAGGTTTCTGTTCGCAGCTCCAAAGGGAGGAACAGAAACCTTTTCTTTTTTTCGGGCTTTTCGTTTTTTACTTTTTTTCCTGTTTTTCCGGACAGGACATGATCTACAGGACAGCGAAATAGACGATCGTAAAGAGCATGACGATGATGCCCAGGCAGGTCATCAGCAGAGCAAAAGAAAAGTTTGTGACGATCGGTTTTGCGGCCTCGGTAAATTCAGCCGCCATCACACCGGCAAGACCAAAGCGGCGGGGCCTGTTTTTGACATGTTTCTCTCTGAGGACCGTTTTCCTTGCCAGCATGATGATGCAGTCTGTGCTCATCTCCATGATTCTGAAGAGTACGCACCAGATGAGGAAAACTGCCTTTGCCAGGAGAGGCCTGTAGACGAGATCCTCCAGGTCAAGGACTTTGGGCCAGTAGTTGGCGTAATGTCCGTCTTTTTTCAGAAGACCGCGCACAGCGGCCAGATAGAGCACAGCGCCGATGCCGAGAGAAATGGCGCCTCCCTTGAGGTTGGTGAGCGTGAAAGCCTTGAAGTGCAGGATATGATGGTTTCCGCTCATAAAGGCCCCCAGGCGGGTGCTCAGGAAAGGCTGTCCCAGCAGGATACAGAAAACCGAGGAGCCCAGGATGGCAATGGCGCTTGCCGTATTCATATAGGGACCGGGCGCATCATATCGGGCCTGCCGCTCCGGGTCCGCGTTTTTCTCTACAAAGATACAGATAAAGAGCTTGAGCATGTAACAGAAGGTCAGGCCGCCGCTGAAGAGGAAGACCCACTCTGCCGCTTTGAGGTAAGGGGCGATCTCGTGGATGATATGGATGCCTTCGACGATGCCCTCGTGGAGCAGAGTCTTGCTCATGTATCCGTTCATAAGGGGCACACCGCTGATGCCCAGGGCGCCCAGGGCAAAGGCAAGTTTGAGTCTGTTTTTATTTCTGCCCCAGCCGCGGATGACATCCAGCTCAAGGGCATGGAGGTTCATGACCACAACACCGGCCGCCATAAAGAGGGTCAGCTTGATAATGGAGTGGTTCACCATGTGCAGCATGAGACCGGGCAGGGCGATGGCATAGCCCTCTTCACTTCCTGCCGCCGAGAGCATGGTCAGCATACCGACGCCGGTCAGGATGAAGCCGATCTGAGACATGGAGGAACAAGCCAGGGTGCGCTTGAGGTTGACGGAAAAGACACCCAGGACCGCACCAAGGAACATGGTGATGAGGCCCGCAATCAGTACGACCGCACCGAAGAGAAAATCCTCCACAAGGGCGTGCAGAGTGATCATCAGGATACCGTAGATACCAACCTTGGTCAGAACGCCCGAGAGAAGGGCAGATGCCGGGGAGGGCGCCACGGGATGGGCTTTGGGAAGCCACACATGCACGGGGAACATACCCGCCTTGCAGCCGAAGCCCAGCAGGATGCAGAAGCCCGCCGCGCGGATCACAGAGCGGTTGGGACAGGCGTCCGCCGCTGCTCTGAGGTCCATGAAGGACAAAGTTCCGATCTCATGGTAGAGCAGGGCCAGACCCATGAAGAGCACCAGACCGCCGATGACAGCAATAAAGAGGTAGGTATAGCCCGCTTTTACAGCGTCTTTGGTCTGCTCGTGGATGACCCAGGTAAAGGATGTAAAGGACAGGATCTCGAAAAAGATAAAGGCGGTCATCAGGTCTCCGGAGAGCATGACGCCCTCGGTGGCACCCAGCGTCATGAGGATGAACAGCCAGTAGCGCTCCAGTCCCTCTTTTTCATGCTCGAAATACTCGGGTGCAAAGAGTGTGGTTCCGGCCCACATCAGGGCTGTGATCACCGCATAGGCCGATTTGAATCCGTCCACTTCAAAGGACAGGCCGGTGACGAGAAAACCGCTGTACTGCTGGAAACCGCCCCCGCTGTTGAAAACTGCGAGCACGACAGCGAGCACAAGTTCCAGAACCGTCAGTGCGATCGCGAAATAATCGCGCGCCTTCTCATGACGCCTGCCCAGTCCGTATGCAATCAATGCCCCTATAAAAGGGCTGAAAACCAGCCATAATACCAGCATATTTCTTACCACCTCACATAAGAGTGTACTGCCTTCCGATCTCGCGCGCCTGTCCCGGGACGAAAGTGCCGGGTATTGCGCCATGAAGAATAAAAATGCCTGTCAAATGGTTTTATGTAAATGATCAGATCAGGCCGCGTGCGATCTGCTCGATGATCCCGGTCAGGGGAGCCGGCCAGACGCCGAAGACGATGTTGATGAGCGTGAATGTGCAGATGGGAATGAGCATCAGCGCATTGACCTCTTTCGCAACATATTCATCCGTATTTTCATATCTGTCCGTTCCATCCATGGGGAAGAAAGCCCTGACAGTGACAGTCAGCGTATAGATGGCGCAGAGAAAAGCCGCTATCATCAGAGCGGCGCAGCCGATGTGGGCCAGGGCCGTGCCTGCTCCCAGTCCCGACATGACCAGATGAAACTTGGAGATGAATCCGCAGAGTCCGGGGATGCCGATCAGAGACAGGGAGCTGATCGTGTAGGTTGCAAAGGTCACGGGCATTTTGCGTCCGACACCGTTGATCTCGAAGACATAAGACTTGATGGTCTCATGCATGAAGGCACCTGCGCACATAAAGAGCGTGATCTTGATGATGCCGTGGAAGATCATGTGCAGAAGTCCCGCTTCAAGGCCCTCGGGGGTCATGAGAAGAACGCCGAAGAGCATATAGGACAGATTGCTGATCGTAGAGCAGGCCAGCCGCCTCTTGAAATGGCGTTCCTTTACAGCCAGGCCCGCCGCATAGACAATGGTGAAAATTGCGAAAGCCTGGGCGATCTTCAGGGCAAGGGTTCCCTGCAGTACATCCGGTCCGTAAGTGTACCAGGCCAGGCGGACGATCGCGAACACACCCGAGTTAACGACCGCGACTGCGTGGAGCAGGGCTGTCACGGGGGTCGGCGCGACCGAGGCCGTGGGCAGCCAGCTGTGCAGGGGGAAGATGGCCGCCTTTACGCCGAAGCCGAAAAAGCCGAACAGGAAGACGATCTGCATCAGTTTAGGATCGTAGGGTCCCCAGAGATTGCCTCCGTAGAGGAAGTTGCCGGCGCCGTTATAGATACTGGTCATGACGACGGCAAAAAAGGCAAGGGAAGCGCCTCCAATCGTATAGGCGGCATATTTGCGGCCGGCGAACATACTCTCGTGGTTGGCATAATAGGAAACCAGCGGGATAGTGACCAGGGAGAGCATCTCATAAAACATGTAGAGAGTGGTCATATTTGCCGCAAAAGCCACTCCCAGTGTGACACCGTAAGTCATGACATAAAAGGCAAAAAAGCTGTTTGCACGCCTGGCTCCGGCCATGTACTCGAAGGCGTACAGCATGACCAGAGGCCACATGATGGAGACCATCAGGGCAAACATTTTTGCGGGCGCATCAGCCCGAAGGTCAATAGAAAAACCGCGGGTAAAGCTGTAGAGGGTCGTACCCACGACACCCACTTTCAAAAGCGCAATCCACGTAAGGACGCTGGTAATGCAGACCACCGTCATCGAATAGATGTTTCTGATTAATTTATTCTCCAGATTCAATGGGATCATCAGGTAGCCGCCGATGATCGGGAACAGGATGGGAATGATCAAAAACAGTGAACTCAAAGCGCTATTCCTCCTACAATTCCGGCACCGATCAGGCCTGCCAGAAGTGCCACGACACACAGAGCGATCATGGACGCGTTAACGAGAAAGCCGGGTTCGGCATACTCTTCCTCTCCCTCTCCGTATTCAAAATCATTTCCCGGGAAGAATGCGTCCACAACGATGGGAAAGAGGTATCCGGCAGTCAGCAGCGCCGAAACAAGCAGTATTGCGGGGCCGACTACGGCGAAAATACCGGGAGCTCCGCTGAGGGCTGCCGCCGCGATCTTCCACTTACTGACGAAGCCGCCCATGGGAGGGATGCCCACCAGAGACAGAGAAGCAATCATGAAGCACCACATGGTTACCGGCAGTGCTTTGCCGATTCCCTTCAGTTCATCGACACGATGCGCCCCGAGCACAATGATGAATACACCGGCTGCCAGGAAGAGGCAGCCCTTGGAACTCATGTGGCTGATCAGCTGCAGAAGGCAGCCTCTGATGCCGTCTTCCGTCAGCAGAGAAAGGGAAAAGAGGACATAGGAAATCTGGCTGACCGAAGAGTAGGCGAGACGTTTCTTGACGACTTTTTCCCGGAAGGCCATTGTGGAACCCATGAGGATAGTCAGGAGGGCCAGGCACATCCAGACGGACTGGGCCCAGGTCCCTCTGAGAAGATCCGCACCCACACAGTAATAGACCAGACGGATGATGGCCACGACGCCGGCCTTGGTGATAATACCCGAGAGCAGGGCGGAGGCAGGTGCCGGCGCAATAGGGTGTGCGGTGGGAAGCCAGCCGTGCATGGGATACATACCTGCCTTGGTGCCGAAGCCGATGATTCCGACCAGGATCATGGCAAGGGTGAGCTGCTCGTGCCCTGCGATCTTTGCGGGATCCAGAAATCCGCCGTATCTGAAAGTCACCGGTCCTGCGGCGCAGCTGTACACATAGAAGACAGCCAGAAGGCCCATCAGGGCGCCGGCCATGGAGTAAAACAGATATTTCAATCCGGCGGTAATGGATTCCTTTGTCATCTCATGGAGAACCATGGGCACTGTGGAGAGGGTCGCCAGCTCAAAGGCAAAATACAGGCTGACCATGTCGGCGGACATGCAGACCGCCATCATAGCTCCCAGGGCGACAAAGAAAAATGCAAAGAACATGCGGGGCCGTTCCTCATGCTGCATGTATGTAAATGAATAAAAACATACCGCTGTAAAGAGGATCAGCACAGCCGACAGGGCAAATTTCCCTATATCATCCAGCTCGAATGCGATCACCGCCTTATCTGTAAAGCGGAACACTTCCACACGCTCCGCCCGGATCATGGACATAATACCCAGCATGTCGGTCAGGACCATGATCAGAGCGCACACCGCATGGTGGAACTTACTGTTCCGCAGCGGAAGGATTCCAGTTAGTGTTCCGGTGATCACCGGAAATAGAAATGCGATCAGCTGTATCATTTTTTTCTCCTACTTTATCTGTAATCCAAACATTTTCCGTCTGCAGTCAATCAAGTTATCCGAACATCTCCAGTCCGCGGACGATCAGGTCGATGGAGACCCAGGAAAAGAGTCCCAGAAAGAGATTCATGGCTGCCAGTATGGCCATAGGGAAGATATATCCCAGCCTGTGGGGAGACCTTACCCGTACTTTGCGCATATTCCCGTGGGGATCCGAGTAAATCCTGATCAGTGTCCTGATGAAATAGATGGCATTGAGCAGAGAACTTGCCGCAAGTGCCAATATCACGGCGATCAGCTTGATATCGCTGTGGCTCTCAACGCCCGCGAGGGCAAACTGCAGTTTCGAGGAAAAGCCGGCAAACAGGGGAATGCCGATCATGGACATGGATCCGATCAGGAAGAAAATGCCGGCGTCCTTGTTTCTCAGCGCACTCGCCTGCAGCTTTCTGAACAGAAGACTGTCCTCCGACACCTCCGCCAGCCGGGGCGTGGTTAGAAAGAGCATGGACTTGGTCACCGCATGTGCCATGATATGGAAGATGGCTGCCGTATACCCCGCGCTTCCTCCCAGTCCCATGCCCATGAAAATATATCCTACCTGGGCGGCTGAAGAAAACGCGACCATTCTGTTGATATTGTCGGCGTGCATTGCCTGAATGGAGCCGATGACCATTCCCATGATACCCAGCACAAGGAAGAGGTTTCTGATCGGCATCCGTTCAAATACTTCCAGGCCGATCGCTCTGTAGATCACCTTGATCAGGAGCAGAATGTAGGCCTTGGATACCAGGGAGGAAAGGATACTGGCCGAAGTAGGCGTTGACCATCCGTAGGAATCCGGCATCCAGAAGTGGAAAGGAAACAGACCGGACTTGATGGCAAGTCCTACTGTCAGGACTCCGGTACTGAGGGTCAAAACCATAAACAGGCGGGGATCCTGTGCCATCCCGGCAATCGTCTCCTGCATGGGAACCATCAGCAGGTGCCCGGTCAGATCATAGAGCAGGACGACACCCAGCAGAAAGAGACCGGATCCCAGCAGGTTCAGGATCATATAGCGCACGGCTGCCAGTGTAGTGCGTCCGATCTCGCGCACGATCAGGCTGCCGCAGCTGGTAAGAGTGAGGATTTCCAGGAACACATATCCCGAGAAAAGGTCATTGGTCCAGAGGATCGCCATCAGAGAGGCCGTCATCAGATTGAGAATGGCGTAGTAAAGGTTAACTTTGCTCTCATCCAGATCCATGTCTATGAAGCGGTATCCTGCAAGAACGGAAACGATCATGATGATCATAAAGAGCGTCGCCAGCAGGGCTTCCAGAATGCCCGCCCTGATCTCATTTCCCCAGGGAGCCGGAAATTCACCCATGGGATAGGTGACAGAGGCCCCTGTAGTCACTGTGTACCACAGGATCACACCGCAGGCGGTCAACAGGAATATCTCGAAAAAGATCGTATAAAACCTGGCTGTTTTTCCCTTCAGCACAAAGCACAGTGAACCGGAAAACAGACTCAGGATAATGGTCATCAATGGAAAATTTCTGATAATGTCCAATTATCTGTCCTCCATGCTGTGTACGGAAAGCGTGTAGATTTCGTCCAGATTCAGAGTGTGATAACGTTTATAGAGCCTGATCGTCAGGGACAGCATAACCGCCGTGACCGATACGGAAACCACGATGCCCGTCAGGACCAGACCTGCCGGAACCGGGTTGATATATCTGGCAGGATCTGTCACCCCGTCCACGATGATCGGGGGCTTTCTCCCTTCGATATATCCCATGGAAGCCAGGAACAGGAAGACACCCGTGTCCATGATGTTCATACCGATCAGCTTTTTGATCAGGTTCTGATGGAACAGCAGCATGGTGAAGCCGATTCCGAACAGGATAATGGCCGCTGCCTCCTCATAATTAAACAACAGATTCTCAAACACCGCCGATACTCCCTCTCTTGAATAAGCTGTAAAATCCGAACATGGTGCACGCGACCACGAGTCCGACTGCGATATTGAGCGGCAGGATGAGGCCGCCGCTCAGGATCGCCCCGGGGATTCCCTTGGGAATGTGGTTGTGCAGATGATTGGCACCCATAAAGAACACATAGCCCTTGGCAAAGCAGTAAAATGTCAGCGAAATAAACGAGATCAGCATGGACACTTTTGCAGTAAAGAAGCTGTCCACAAGTTCAAATCCGAATGCTGATTCAAAAATGATCAGGCCGGCGCCCATCACAGCGCCTCCCGAGAAGCCTCCGCCCGGGCCGTTCTGTCCGTTGAGCAGGATGTAAATACCGAAGACCAGAATACACGGCACGATCAGCATTCCCACCTTGCGCATGACGGAATCCTTCGACACATCAAAATAGGCGTCCCGCTCGATCTGATAGTAATCATCAAACCGCGAGTCCATGTTCTTTTTGTCCTTTTTCAAAAGGATCATGACACAGAGCAAAGCTGCAAACAGGACGTGTGACTCACCCAGGGTATCGAATGCCCTGTAATCGAGGATCATGCCCGCCACAACATTGACAGCGCCTGTCTCCTCCAGTCCGCGCTCGATATATCGGTCGGACACCTCCACAGCTCTGGGATTTTCCTGTCCGTATTTGGGGAGAAGGGATACCGTATAGAGCAGTACGCCGATCAGCACGATGCAGCTGACGATTGCGACACCGATATAGATCCGGTAAAATCCCTTGCGTTCGGCATCGATCACCGCCTGGGAAAAGCCGCTGGATGTCAGTTCCTTATGCGCTGCCTTGCGGTCATTTTTAACTTTCTCATGGCTTTCATCGGGCTCGAGACTCCCTTCCATGATGTTGGCCATCACATCATAGTCGCCGTCGAGCCATCTGAAGAATCTATTCTTCCATTCTCTCAGGTTCATGCCCGATTGCCTCCCTGTCTTCCAGTTCCTGTTCCCCCGACCGGATCATCTCCGTCTTCTCATCGATATTCTCTCCGGCATCTTCGATCCGGATCTTCTTCAATGTCATCAGGAACAGAGTTCCGCTGATTCCCGCTCCGACAGCCGCCTCCGTGATCGTCAGATCCGGCGATTCGAGCAGGATCCATACCACGCACATGATCAGGCTGTAGGCCATGAAGATGATCACCGCCTGCAGCAGGTTTTTGTTGAGGTTTACCGCCACGGCGCAGATGATCAGCAATATAAGGAGCATTGTTCTGAATATTACGATCAGACTCATTGGTCTTCCTCCGTTAACGCCTCCCGGTCCTCTCTTCGTACATGCTCATAGAGATGCGGGTTCGTGAAATATTCCACCTGGATCAGAACATGGGAAGAAACGGGTGATGTGAACCACATGAAGATGATGATAAAGCACAGCTTGAGTTCCCCCATGTGGAATCCGTCGCCCAGGATGATGGAGAGGGCCACCAGAAACAGCCCCAGCGTATCACCGACACCTCCTGCATGCACGCGGTTCATGATAAAACCGAAACGGTTTGCTCCGAGGACCGCGGCCGTAAAGCAGATCATCGCCGTGATCAGACAGACCGCGCAGAGCGCAAATCGAATCCATTCAAAAATCATTCTTCTGCGCCCTCCTTTCCTTCCTCCGCCCCGGAATCTGCAGCCGCGCTGACCGCAGGCTCCTTTTGAGGCGCAAATTTTCTCCGCGTGGGATTTTTGGGTATATAGGTCGCGCTCAGGATCAGCACTGTGATGAAGCTGAGCAGAGCATAGAGCAGGGCCACGTCAAACAGATAATCCTCGTCCAGAAAATAGGCCAGGATGCAGGTGCAGGCAATGACCATGGTGCAGATCATATTGATGGACAGGATGCGGTCTGTGACCCTGGGGCCGATGATGGCACGGATCAGGGTGATCAGCAGCAAAAAGCTGAACCAGATCAGTGCCCCCAGAAACAGAATCCGGTATGCGTTCTCAACACTCATTGTTTTTTTCCTCTTTCAGATGCCGCTGTTTTTGGTCAGGCAGCGGTGTGTCGGCTCGATCAGCGGCTCCTCACCGGATCTTCCTGAGAAGCCGGACGAAGGAGGACTCCTCAATCCCCTCCCCGAACTCGCGCCGCAGACAGTGGACCGCGAAGTGGTCTCCCTCCTGGAACAGGGTGATCGTTCCGGGCGTCAGAGTAATGGAATTGGCCAGGAGCACATTCTGCAGCTGTGTATCAAAGCCGGAATGGAATTCTATGATCACCGGATCCGGCGCTTCAGCGCTGTAGACCATCCCGCACATCTTAAAGGACGAAATGATGATCTCCCGGATCAGATTGAGAATATACAGCAAAAAAACCGGAAGATTTCGCAGTATACGCCTGTCAATCGAAGCCGTATACCCGATCACCCGGTTTGCAAAAAAAGTGACTGCCGCTGCAATCACCGCTCCAAAGATCACCAGTTCAACAGTGACCTTTCCATTCAAAACTATCCACAGCGCAAAAAGAAACAGCCACATGGTCTCCTCCCCTTAAGCATGATCGCAAGATCAAAGATCATCCCATTCCGCAAAAACCGACTGCCATAGCGGCATCGGCTGAACATACAGCGAAATCAGTCTTGACCTGCCCTTTCCCCCTCAGACAGAAAACTGAACATTATATAAAATATGAATGATAATACATAAATACTATGCTGACCGTGCCGGAGGCACGGTCAACTATACTTATTTACCATAGTATTTTCCCATGTTATCGCAATAAAGTCAAGAAATGCATAAATACAGGGCGCTTATGGCCCGTTTTTTGTGCACTTTTTTGTCAAAAAGATCCCCCTCCCGGAAATGCAGGAAATATGTTCATCCTGCACCCGCCGCAAGGGGGGATCTTCAGATCTTCCGCTGTTCCGGTCACGCCGGATTCCAAATGCTGTATGGGCAGTATTTTTCAGTCTTTGATCACAACGCGGGCATGGCTGCCTCCGCTGCCGGTCTTCCTGACGACGATCTGCCTGTCGATCCGGCTTTTGAGTTCACTGACATGGGAAATGATTCCCACCAGACGCTCGCCTCCCTCGGTGAGATCCTGCATGGAGTTCATGGCCTGATCGAGGGTGTCCTGATCCAGGGAGCCGAAGCCTTCATCCACAAACATGGTGTCGAGGCGGATGCCGCCCGCATGGGTCTGGATCTCGTCCGAGAGACCGATCGCCAGGGACAGAGAGGCCATAAAGGACTCTCCTCCCGAGAGAGATTTGACACTGCGGGCGGTCCCGCTGTAGTGGTCAATGACTTCGAGATCCAGCCCGGTCTGTTTCTGGACGCCGCCCTCTGACACATCGCAGCGGCGCAGATCATATTGTCCGGATGACATGACCGAGAACCGGCTGTTCGCCCTCCTGATGATACGGTCAAAGAGCGCCATCTGCACATAAGTCTCCAGCTCGACCTTGGCCTTTCCGCCGGCTTTGCCGGAGGCAGTCCCTGCCAGTGTGCTGATATCCCGATGTCTCGCCTCCGCTGCAATGGCCTGGGCGCTGTGTTTCTCAAACCTGTCCAGGGCTTTTTCATTGATCGACAGTCTGCCTGTGACCGCAGTGGTGCGGTCGGTATTCTCGTCCTGTTTTCTCTCAACCTCCTGCAGGGCCTGCATGTCCTCCTCCCGGTTGAAGGCAGGCGCAGCCGAAATCTCGGCAGCGGCCTGATCGCGCTGCGCGGTGATCTCCAGGATCGACTTCCCGACTGCATCGCAGACCTCCCGGGCATTTTTGATCTCCTCAAGGATCCGGCGGCTCTGCTGTGTAAAAAGGAGGATGGCCTCCTCGGCCTCTTTGCGTCCGGGATAATTCAGCTTCTCCTGTAACAGGCTGATGTTGTTTTTGAGATTGGTCTGCCTCTGGGTCATAGATCCGATCCTGATCTGCAGGCCGCTCACTTCCTGTGTCAGAATGCGGATGCTCTCCTCGATCTCCTCATTCTCCTTTTTGAGCTGCTCTTTTCTCTCCTCCTCTTTTTCCAGACTTGAGATCAGCGCCAGGCACTTTGTCCGCTCCTCTCCGATGGCGGTCTTTTTGCGGGCAGCCTTGTCTCTGACAGCAGATCTGAAGGCCTCCTCCCGGTCCGGATCCTGTCCCTGTTCATCTCCCAGAACAGAGGCCGCCGCTTCTCTGACAGCCTTCCATGCGGCCTGTGCTGTCGCCTCGGCGGACTTCACCTGACCGTGCAGTTCCTGCAGCAGGCTGTCCATGACATCTTTTTCCTTCTCCCGCCCTGGAAGTTCCTTGTTCAGGACCTCTTTCCGGGCGGCTTTGGGTCCGAGTCGGGAAATCTCCTGGTCCAGGCCCTGTTCTGACTCCCGGACACGCCGGATCTCGGGAATGATCGCATCCGCGTCTGTCAGCAGTCTTTCCGTAAGCGGACTGTCCTCTCCGAAGAGATCTGCAGCCGCTTTCAGGCACTGCTGTCTCTGTGAGTCTCTCTCCTGCATCCTGGCTGCCGCCCGGCTGCCGGCTTCTGTGTACAGGCCGGTCAGTTTCCGGTCCTCTTCTTCGCATGCCGCCAGTTCTTTTTCAAACCCGTCCCTGGCATGAATGGCATCCAGCGCCGCCTTTTTCCTTTCCCCGGCAGCATTGCCTTCCCGGCGGTTGATCTCTGCCAGAGCTGCTGTCCTGCCGGATTCGGGAAGGGCTTCCGCGATCCCCTCCGAGAGTTTTTTGACGTCCGCTTCAATCTGCTCTTTCAGGGCGCGGACCTTTTCCGACTGTGCGCCGAAATATTCTTTTGCTCTGGAGTGGGCGGCGATATCACGGTCACGGACTTTTGCTGCCCGGTCGACCTGCTCCTGGGAGGGAACGTCCTCTTCAAGACCGGCCGGCGCCGGATGATGAAGGGATCCGCAGACAGGGCAGGGCTGACCGGGGCGGAGCTGTTCACTGGCAAGGATCCCGGCCTGACCTGCCAGAAACTTCTGATAGAGCCGGTTCCATGTATCCGAAGACAGGGAAGACTTTACGGATGCCTCCCGTCTTGCCTCATCAAGGCGGGCAAGGGTTTTGCTTTCTGTTTCCAGCAGCTTTTCCCTGCTCTCCACTTCCTCCAGTGCGGCTGCGCGTTCACGGGCACGGGCGATCTCATTTTTTGCCGCCTCCAGGGCTGCATCCGCGTTTCTGAGGGCCCCGATTTTCTCTTTCAGGCAGGAGATGGATTCCTTCTTTTCCCGGATCTTCTGTTCCAGCCCCGCCGCCTCATCCCGAAGCTTCTGCGCATCCTCTGCCAGAGTCTTTTCCTGCTGCAGGGCCGCGCGGAGACTCTCCAGGCTTTTGCGCCGGTTCCCGGCTTCCTCCCGGGCATGCCTTTTCTCGCTCAGGCGCACTTCGACGTCCGCGAGCGCCGCCAGCTCCTGCTTGAGGGCCTCTGTCTGCGCACTGAACCTTTCGATCTCCTCCTTCTTGTTCTTCTCTTCCTCCTGCCTCTTCTGCAGGTCGGAGCCTCCGGCTTCGGCGTCTCTGATCTTCACAAGCAGGTCCTGCGCTCTGCCAAGCCGGTCCTCAATGGTCCCCTTCCGCGCCCGGGCGCTGACCAGCTGCTCGCCGACCGTGCTGAGTTTTTCCAGCTCTGTCTTCTGCTGCTTCAGCTTCTCCTCAAGGGCATTTTTTGCGGATTCCTTCCCGCGCAGGTCCGTCTCACTCTTCTCCTGTTCCCGGATTTCCGCCTGCAGGGATTTCTTTTCCTCCTCCAGGCGGTCATACTCGGTCAGGCAGCTTTCCTCCACGGCTGCCAGCTTCTGCAGCCGGCGTGACTCGGGCTCTTTTTGCTCTGCGCTCTGCAGGGCCTCCTGACAGGCAGCCTGCCTCTTCTTTTCCTCCTCAAGAGAATCAGACAGCCTCTTCATATCCGCTTTTTTTGCTTCGATCCGGTCTGCCGCCTGGATCCTGGCCCTGAGCCTGTCGCGCTCTTCTGTCAGGAACTCTTTTTGCGCCGCGGCCTCGCCCAAAGCCTGACGGTCCTTTTCGATCAGGAGGCGCATGAGGAACTGCGTCTCCTCCGTGGTCTTCTTTTCCTGCAGGACCTCCTCCCTCCAGACAGTCCCGATCTCACTGTCGCAGGCAGGGTCGACATTCTCGATTTCGGACAGGCATTTCTGGCGAAGGTTATGGTAATTTTTCCAGGCTTCTCTCTCCTCATCCTTCAGACGGTCCTGAAGGGTCTGGTAGTTTTCCGTGTGAAAAATCTTGCTGAGGATGCTTTTCCGTTCCCTGGTCTCGGCAAGCAGGAGCTTGAGGAAGTCTCCCTGGGCGATCATGGAGATCCTGGCAAACTGATCCTTGTCTATACCCAGCAGCTCCTCAATGCTCTTTGTCACTTCGCGCTCTTTGCTCTTTATAGTACCGTCAGGATATTTCAGCTCCGCATTGGCGGGTTTTCTGGTCATCTTTCCGCCGTCCCTCTGGGACGGACGCCAGTATTCGGGGCTGCGCTTTACCGTATAGGTTTTGCCCCTGCACAGAAACTCCAGATCTACATAGGTCTCCGTCTCGGGCAGGGCATACTGGGAACGCAGCATGGATTTTTCCCTGTTCTCGCCGCTGGCAAGGCCGTAGAGGGCAAAGCGGATGGCATCAAAAATCGTCGTCTTTCCGGCACCGGTGTCTCCGGTGATCAGATAGAGGCCCTCAGTGCCGAGTTTTTCAAAATCTATTACTTCTCTGCCCGCATAGGGTCCGAAGGCAGACATTTCCAATCGAACTGGTCTCATGCTCTACTATTCTCCTGTCTACTGTTGTGCTCCCCAGATCTCCTCAATGAGCCGATTGGCCAGTTGTGTCTGAAAATCATTCATGGGCATGCCGTTCTGCTTCAGAAACAGTTCCTGCAGAACTTCGATCGGCTCCTTCTCGAGTTCTCCCTCTTCTGCATCGATCCCGGACTGTGTCCGGGTCCTGGTATTGTCGTACTCCAGATCCATGAGATTTTTGTAAAAATACTTGCGCAGTCTGGCAGGCGCCTGGTCGATATCCTGCTCGTCGGTCAGGATGATCCTGTAGTAGTCCTCCGCTGAGAGGGGCGCTGTAAACGCAGGCGACATAAGCTCACTGAAGGTGCCGCGCAGGGTTTTGAAATCGCGGACAGGGATCAGAGGAAGCTGCCTGTATTCCACATTGCCCTTGTCCTTGATCTCCACCAGGGTCACGCTCTTTCTGTGCTTTTCCTCCGAGAAAGAATACTTGAGCGGGGAGCCGGCATAGCGCACAGTGTCTCTTCCGATCCGCTGGGGCCCGTGGAGATGGCCCAGAGCCACATAGTCAAAGGCGTCAAAGACTGAATACTCCACGTTATCGAGGCCGCCGATATGCTTCTGCTCCGAGTCACACTCCTCGGGCCTGGTGCCGGAAGCTGTCACATATTGATGGGCGACGGCGATATTTCTCGCCGCGGGATCGACATGCGCCTTACGGACCAGGACCTCCATGGCCTGGGTCCAGTCCGTTATTTTTTCCTCCGGATAGGCTTCCCGGACCACCGAAGGGTGGATATAGGGGATCAGGTAGACATAGAGCGGGCCGTAGGCATCCTCCAGGCAGACCGGACAGACCGCAGGTATTTCTGCCTGATCCTCCTCATCCTCCCGGGTCCCTGAAGATCCAAAAGGACCCTGAGAAAGAGAAGCATCTTCGGACATGTCCGTCTCTTCAGGCATATCTGTCTCTTCTGCGTCTTCTTTGTCAGAGGTAAGGCGACCGGAGCCCATAATCCTGGGGGAGATGTGGATCCCGCTCTCTTCCATGACACGGCCGCCATAGGAGATGCGCTCGGCAGAATCATGGTTTCCGCTGATGATAAAGACCTGAAGATTTCTCCGGACAAGGGAGACCAGAAAATCGTCCATCAGATTGACTGCCTCCACGGAAGGAATGGATTTGTCATAGACATCCCCTGCGATCATCACCGCGTCGGGATGTTCTGAGTCCGCAAGCTCAATGATCCGGTTCAATATGTATTTCTGATCCTCTATCATGGGAAAACCGTTGACGCGTTTCCCCAGGTGCAGATCAGCAAGATGGAAAAACTTCATTCTGCCTCCTCGTATCAGTGCTTGATCTATAGTGCCTGAGAATACAAACGGGATCCGACTGTCCTGAATATCCTGCAATCGGATCCTGTTTAATTTCCTTTAAAGATAGATTATGAATTACAAGAATGTGATGTCTGCCTCTTTGCAGATCATAATATGCTCCAGTTCCAGGTAATCCTCTGCATGGCGGAGATGCGTATTGCCGATCTCCCAGAGAAAGAAACCGCCCATGTTGCCGAGAATGGTCCAGATGACGCTCGTTCCGATCGAATTATTGAAAGAGGTCCATGTAAACATGATCGTCATGGCGATAATGAAAAGGATCATGGAACGGCGGTTCCTGCTGCGCAGTATCCTAATCAGCCGTCTCTCCTCATCGCTGAAATGTTCCCGGAAGGCTTCGATCGCGGTCTCCTGCATGGGAATGGAGACGCTGCCTCCGCAGTATATGCACAGTTCCAGAGGAGCCATCTCTTTCATGGAGACCACGAACCGCTCCACTGCGTCCGCAATTTCCGTATTGATCTCCAGATGGGGCCCGACGATCAGGGGATCGAAAAGCTTCGATGGTTTGGCCACACGCAGATCCAGTGACAGCGCATTGCGGGCACATACAGCTGCCCAGTCAGTTTCCTCCCGATAAAACTGATGAACAGTGATCGTGGAAAACCCTATGACCATCAGTCCCAGGCTTACAAACGCATCGTATTTGACAACTCTGGTGCTGAAGGCGATCCACATATGCAGGGCCAGAGCGAAGCAGGATATGATAAGGGCGCTTTTCAGCTTGAGTTTTTTCTTCGCTGCCAGGAACAGCAGGACATACATTATAAACAGTGCAGCGACCCGAAACATTGCCAGAACGATCTCTCCAGCCGTCATCTCAGAGCCGCCTGTGATCAGGGTCAGGATCCTGGCCACTCCTACCACAAAATTAAAGAAGGCAAGTATAGTCAGATTTTTCTCATAATAAGCCATGTATATACCCTTCTCCCCAAGTACGCTGCCATTTTGTTCAGTGTGTGCTGACCCTTTTTTACCCTGGTTTCTGAACGAACAAGCCGCGCAGAACATTTCGTGTTTCCGGCGGGCCTGCGGAATAAGATCCTTTCCTGTCAGCGGATCATAGCATTAACATCTTACCACAGATTCCGGCCAATCCCCATCAGTTTCTGTCCCGCATGGAGAAATTTTTTCTTAATAGAAAGACGAGAAAAACCCCGGAAAAGCAGTCCGGCTGCTTTTCCGGGGTTACCGTTTGCCTCAGCTTGCTCTCAGGGATATTGAGATCAGAGGACAGGTCTGGGTGTATAAGTAGTGTGAAGAAGGCTGTGGGCCTTGGCCTTGCCGGGAGCCTCGAGGTACTCGTCGTAGAGCATTGCGACAATGGGGCTGTCGTGCGAGCAGCGCAGGTCATTGTCTTTGTCCGAATCATAGAGGACTGCGGAGCGCAGGCTCTTGAGGTCCACATAGTTGCGTACGGAGTCGCTCTGAACGGGCTGGCCGCCGCCGTTGATGCAGCCGCCGGGACATGCCATGATCTCCACGAAGAGATAGTTCTTCTCTCCGCTCTCGATCATCTGGATGACCTTGCGGGCATTGCCCAGGCCGCTGGCGACACAGACGTCGACTTCCGCGCCGGCGATGCGGTAGGTAGCTTCCTTGATGCCCTGTGTTCCGCGGACATCCATGAAGTCGATCTTCTCATTGGTGCCGTCGAGGATGTTGGCAGCGGTACGAAGTGCCGCCTCCATGACACCGCCGGTAGCGCCGAAGATCTTACCTGCGCCGGAAGCGATTCCGAAGGGATCATCAAACTCTTCGCCCTTGAGATCTTTGAACACAATACCTGCGCCCTTGATCATGCGGGAGAGTTCTCTGGTAGTGATGGCTACATCGACATCCGGGATTCCCTGGTTGGACAGCTCGGGTCTGGTGACCTCGAATTTCTTGGCCGTGCAGGGGATCACGCTGACCACATACAGATCCTTGGGATCGATGTGGTTCTTCTGAGCATAGTAACTCTTGAGGAGGGCGCCGAACATGCCCTGCGGAGATTTGCAGGTGGACAGGTGCGGCAGCATGGTGGGATAGTTGTGCTCCATGAACTTGATCCAGCCGGGGCAGCAGGATGTAAACATGGGAAGCGGCGGCTTGTCGAGTTTCTTGGAGGTAATGCGTCTGATGAGCTCGTTGGCCTCCTCCAGGATGGTGAGGTCGGCAGTGACGTTCATGTTGAAGACCTTGACGTCGCCCAGCATGCGGATAGCCTGGACCATCTGGGCCTCCACATGGGTTCCGGGAGGCATATCGAAGCACTCGCCCAGAGTCGCTGCGATGGAAGGAGCCGTGAAGAATACGACGTGCTTCTTGGGATCGGAGATGGCATCCCATACATCGTCGATATTGCTCTTCTCGTACAGAGCGCCGACAGGACATGCGACGATACACTGGCCGCAGCCGACGCAGGCGGTGGTGTCAAGTCCTGCATCGAAGGGAGAACCTACACGGACATCATAGCCGCGGCGGATCTGGCCGATGGCGCCGACTGTCTGAACGTTGTTGCAGGCAGAGACGCAGCGCAGGCACTGGATACATTTGTTGTTGTCGCGGACCACGTAAGGTGTCGAATCATCGATCTCATACGCGGGTTCCTCGCCCTTGAAGTGATCTTCGTCAATGGCGTAGTCATAAGCCAGCTTCTGCAGTTCGCAGTGGTTGCCGCGCACGCAGGAGAGACATTTTTTGCGGTGCGTGGAAAGGATCAGTTCGATCGTGGTCTTTCTGGATGCGCGTACTGCTGCGGTATTGGTGAGAACTTCCATTCCCTCTTCTACCGGGTAGGTACATGCGGCAGTCAGACCCTTGCGACCCTTGATCTCGACGACGCAGACACGGCATGCGCCGATGCAGTTGATATCCTTGAGGTAGCAAAGAGAAGGAATCTCGATTTTTGCCTGCTTGGCCGCCTGCAGGATGCTTGTGCCCTCCGGAACAGTGACCGGGATATCATTGATTTTTAAATTAATCATTTTTTTCACGTTATTTATCCCTCCTTATTCCATATACACAGCGTCGAACTTACAGTTCTGCTTGCACAGGCCGCACTTGATGCAGGTATCGATATCGATATGATGAGGCTCTTTGACTGTGCCGCTGATGGCGCCCACAGGGCAGTTTCTGGAACAGAGCGTGCAGCCTTTGCACTTGTCGGGATCGATCTGATAGTGCAGGAGGTCTTTACACTTCTTCGCTGCACATCTCTTGTTGAGGATATGATCCTCGTATTCCTCGCGGAAATAGCGAAGGGTGGAAGTGACAGGGTTGGATGCTGTCTGGCCGAGAGCGCACAGGCAGGACACTTTCATATGCGCCGCGAGTTCCTCGATCTTGTCCAGTTCTTCGATCGTGGCGTTGCCCTTGGTGATGTCGTCGAGCATCTGCAGGAGACGGTGTGTGCCGATACGGCAGGGTGAACATTTGCCGCAGGACTCTTCGCAGATGAACTCCATGTAGAACTTGGCGATATCGACCATGCAGGTGTCCTCATCCATGACGATGAGTCCGCCGGAGCCCATCATGGATCCGATCCTTGCAAGGCTCTCATAGTCGATCGGGGTGTCGATGTGGACAGAAGGAATACATCCGCCGGAAGGACCGCCGGTCTGGGCTGCCTTGAACTTCTTGCCGTTGGGGATGCCGCCGCCGATCTCCTCGATGATCTCGCGAAGGGTGGTGCCCATGGGGACTTCCACCAGACCGACGTTTGTGATCTTGCCGCCGACCGCGAAGACCTTGGTGCCCTTGGAGGTCTCGGTGCCGATGGAGGAATACCAGTCAGCGCCCTTGAGGATGATCTGGGCAACGTTTGCGTAGGTCTCAACGTTGTTGAGGATGGTAGGCTTCTGGAACAGACCCTTGACTGCCGGGAAGGGAGGACGGGGACGAGGCTCGCCGCGCTTGCCTTCGATGGAAGTCATCAGAGCGGTCTCTTCGCCGCAGACAAAAGCGCCGGCGCCGAGGCGGATCTCAATGTCGAAGCAGAAATCTGTGCGGAAGATGTTGTCGCCGAGCAATCCGTACTCACGGGCCTGCTTGATCGCGATCTCCAGACGCTGGACCGCGATGGGATACTCCGCACGGACATAGACATAACCCTGGCTGGCGCCGATCGCATAACCTGCAATGGCCATTGCCTCGAGAACCGCGTGAGGGTCGCCTTCGAGGATGGAACGGTCCATGAATGCACCGGGGTCGC
>CAMKEX010000019.1 GCA_946411695.1 uncultured Lachnospiraceae bacterium | reverse complement strand
AACTTTATTATCAAAAATAAGAACTATAATTGTACAACTTTTTTATTCAAAGACAAGAAAGGAGAACAGACCTATGTTGAAGCTGAAAAAAAGAAAAGCGCTGAAAAGGACTCTTGGAAGGATCTCTGCAGCCCACCCCGAATGGGAGATCACTTCTTACAGCTGTGTCACTGTGGACTATGAAAACGGATATAAATCCATCTTCGTAAGGGATCCCTCAACAAAAAAGAAGGGGAAAATGAAGGCCATGCTCTATCGTCCCGGCCAGGAATGCATCATGCAGGAGGAAGGAGTCCGGGAGGCAGAATTTGAAAAAATGCTTGAGGGATTCCATGACATTGCGGAAGCCATTTCCAGTGAAGAGGCGGATGGCTGACATGACAGAACTTCTGATGATCCCGGCAGGAAAACCTGTGCGCGGTACGAACTGCCTGCGCTGATTTTTCACTGGGATTTTTGCTGCTGAGCGGTCAAAAAAGGAGGTGGGAAAAACGAACAAAAAACTGCGGCGGCTGATCATTGATGAAGAAAAGACAAGGGCCAGGCTCGCGGAAGTACAGAAGCACCTCGATGTCGTTGTGGAAGCCAGAAGGCAGGAGGAAGAAAGGGAAATGGTCCGCACACTGCGGGGCATGAAGCTTGAAAACTGGGATATGTTCAATCTGCTGAACAGCATCCAGGACGGCACGCTTACGCCTGAGATGGAAAAGCTTCTGGAGAAACTCTCCAAAGAGAGAGGAGTTGACAGTGCCGGCGGGGAGGAATCCGGCAAAAGCTCCCAGGCGGAGGATTCCGGCAAAGGGGATTCTGATCCTTCGGACCCCGCGAATCGGCAGCCTGCGGACGAGGAAACGGATCACGGAGAAGATCCGGGGGAAGAGACTGAGGAAGAAGGTCCCTGATCTTAATAAAGCAGGACCAGCCCCTTAAATCCTTCCATCCTGCTCAGGATACCGCTTGCAAGTGCCTTCAGGGATAAGGGCTTCACTGTGCAGATGGGACAGCCGCATAAGACCATGGGGATGCCGCATCAGGCAGGGCGGCATCCTTTTTCAAGGAACTGTAAACAGAAAGAGACAAAACATGGCGTACCGAAGAACGCCAGTAAGACATGAACCTTAAGGACCGATAAAGGAGGATATCACCATGTTCAGAAAGTCTACACATACAGGAAAAGTATTTTGGGCCGCGGGGCTTGCAGCCGCAGCCTGCATCATTTTCTCATTCATTTATATGGTGGGGCGCTCGGTACTGGATTATACGGAGTGCCGCTGATGAAGGTTGCCCCTGCAGGCGGCAGCCTGTGGGGGATAGAGATGGGGATGGCTTTTCGGCGCACGGCGTGGAGCCTGCGCCGGGAGCCTGTACCAGGGAAGGAGCAGGACAGTCTGCTGCAGGAATATGGCGGCGGAAAAAGAAGAAGCAGGGCACTTGGCCGGACGGAAAGCCGGAACACAATAAGTGCCGGAAAGAGAGGAAAAAATGACGCTGAGCAGGGCAACTGCAGGAAAAAGTGTACTGGTGACAGTGGCGGCGGCATTTGCAGCCGCTGTTCTGATGTTCAGCTGCGCGACGCCTGCCTTTGCGAAAGAGGATCCCGGATGGGAACAGAACGGGTACACCGCGGGGGATGAAAACGGAGGGGCATCTTCCGGAGAAGGAGCAGAGAACGGCGGGGAGCCCGGATCTGCGGATGAAGGTAACGGCAGCAGCCATGGCAGTACCGCAGAACAGGGATTTACAACGCCCGGGAACGCAGATCTGGGGGACCAGATCAAAAACTCCGGCGGGAAGGATTTTTATACGATCCGTACCAAAAACAACAACACTTTTTACATGGTCATCGACCATGCAAATTCATCGGAAAACGTCTACATGCTGTCCCTGATCGATGAGGATGACCTCGCCGAGTTCCTGAAAGAAGGAGCGGGCGGCACATCCCAAACAGCGGCTCCGCCAGTCATCATCCCGGAAACCAAACCACAGACAGAGACTTCCGGGGAAAATACAAAAACGACCAAAGAGAAGCAGCCTGCAGGCAACTCCCCTCTTCAAAGCAGCATCCTCTGGATCCTGATCGCCGCTGCTGCAGGCGGAGGCGCTTTCTACTACTTCAAAGTCTACAAAGCCGGACAGGAAGAAGAAACGGATGACAGGGAAGGGATGGAGACCGGCGGCGATGGTTATGAGACAGAGGAGGAGTGAACACACCACAAAGACATGACAGGAGGGACCATCTATGAATGAAGACAGGATGGATTTTAAGGAATTCACAGACATGATCAGGCAGAACATCCGCGACTACCTTCCGGAAACCTACAGGGACGCGGAGGTAAAGATCGAGGATTTCCAGAAGCTTAACCAGCATTATCTGGGAATGCAGGTAAAAAAAGAAGGACAGACCGTCGTCCCCACCATTAACCTTGATTCGCATTTTAAAGCGTTTCAGAGAAATGGCGGGAGCCTCTCCGACATGGACAGCGTGCTCCGTGCGGTTGCTCAGGAGGCACAGAGCCAGCTTGCGCTGGACACGGAATGGCTTAAAGACTACAGCCAGGTCAAAGACAGGCTGTATCTGCGTGTCAGCAACGCACAGGATAACGCCTATTTCCTCGCCAAAGCCCCTCACAGGGAAGTCGACGGCCTGGCAGTCTCCTACTGCGTTGCGTTCGATACAGGCCGCGGGATCGAAGCCTCTACTCCGGTCACTTATGACATGATGAAGATGTACGGGATCTCCGAGGAACAGCTCCACCAGGACGCACTGGAGAGCTCGATCAACCTTCTCCCCACCCGCTATGCCAGCATTGCGGAAGTGATGAACCAGATGATGGGGATCGACACGGATATGGCCGGGCCTGCGCCCGGGGATCCGCAGCTTATGGTGCTGACGAATGACCAGGCGCTCCATGGAGCCGGGGCACTCTTCTATCCCAATCAGATGGAATCGATCGCGGAGCAGTTTGGATCGGACTTTTTTGTTCTCCCTTCAAGTATCCATGAAGTCCTGATCCTGCCGGACGACGGGACTATTGAATCCGGTGTCCTGGAAGCCATGGTCCAGGATGTCAACATGACCACTGTTGCCCCCGAGGAGGTCCTTTCTGACCACGTCTACCACTACGACGCAAAAGACCACATCCTCGAAAAAGCAGCGACTTTTGAGCTCCGTATGGAGCAGAAGGAAGCGGAAATAGAAAAGGCCGCCCTGCATGTGGAGCAGAAGGCAGCTGAAGCAGAAAAACCGGCGCCGCATATGGATGAGAAGAAAGCGGAAGCTGAGAAAACTGCACCGCGTGATGCGGAAAAGGCAGTTCCCTCTCAGGAAGACAAGCGCCGCGATGAAAAAAAGCATCCCGGCCGCGGGAAGGAGGAACACAGGGACAGCGCAAAGAAAGAGCGCAGATCTGTCCTTTCCAGGCTCAGCGAGAAAAAGGAACAGGTAAAGAAACAGCCGCACAAGGACGTCCCCGCAAAGAAGAGGGAGACGGAGCTCTGACAAGCGGCGTCTGATCTTCCCTGCCAGGAGGTAAATCTATGGAAAAGAAAAAAGAAGACACCCTCAGCCGCCTGAAACAGTACAGGAAGCTTTTGGCCAGAATGATGAAATCGAAGGAGAATGTGCCGGAAAAGAAGCCCCAGGCATGATCCCCTGATATACGCGGCCGCAGGAACAGGATGAACTGGATAGTCTGAAAAACAGCTGCAGGCATCTTCCGCCCGGGGATGTCTGCAGTCTTTCATGGCGGCGATCCAGAAAAAACGAACAGCAGGCCCGATATAAGCATTTTACGGAAGAGGTAGGAAAATGTACGAAAACCCGTTTGAAGAAAGATTTTTGGTGATAACAGAGAAGCCGAGCGTCGCTATGACGATCGCCGCTGTCCTGGGCTGCAGGGACAAAAAGGACGGATATATGGAAAGCCCGGACGGCGTGGTGAGCTGGTGCATCGGGCATCTTGCTGACTATGCAATGCCGGAAGCCTATGACGCGCGCTATAAAAAATGGAACCTGGATGAACTGCCCGTCATCCCTGAAAACTGGAAGCTGGTGGTCGCAAAGGACAGGGAAAAGCAGTTCCGGATCCTGTGCAGCCTCCTGAACAACCGGATGGAAGGATGCGCTCCCTTCACCTGCGTGGTCAATGCTGCAGACCCCGGGCGGGAAGGAGAAGCGATTTTCAACCGAGTCTATGAGCTGTCCAAAAGCACCCTGCCTGTAAAGCGCCTCTGGGTCTCCTCCATGGAGGACCAGGCCGTCATGAAGGCATTTCTGGACATGAAAGACGCCGCAGAATACAGAAACCTTGGGGCAGCAGCCGTCTGCCGGGCACAGGCGGACTGGCTGATCGGCATGAATGCATCAAGGGCATTTACCAGCGCCTATGACTGCCGCTTTTCCGTAGGCAGGGTGCAGTCTCCCACGCTTGCCATGCTGGCGGAGAGGGAGGAAAAGATCAGTCATTTCCAAAAAGAACAGTACTTCATCGCGCATCTTACCGTGAACAGCATGGGGACCGCCATCGACGCAGTCTCCGAGCATTTTTTCAACAGGGAGGAGGCTAACCGACTTGCCGGAATGTGCAGCGGCAGGACGGCATCCGTCTCCTCTATCAGACAGGAACTTAAGACGGCAAGGCCCCCTCTTTTGTATGACCTCACGTCACTGCAGCGCGATTCCAACCGCCTTTTGGGATTTCCTGCGGCAAAAACGCTGGAGTATGCCCAGTCCCTCTATGAGAAAAAACTGATCACCTATCCCAGGACTGACAGCAGATACCTCACAGATGACATGGGGCAGGCGGCAGAAGACGTGCTGGCAGCCTGTGGCCAGGTATTTCCTTTCCTCTCTTTTGCAGCGTCCCCGTCAGGGAGGTACAGGCCCGATATTGAAAGACTCCTGGACAGCAGGAAAGTGACCGACCACTATGCGATCATCCCCACGGAGGAAATCCGGAAGACAGGCATTTCGGAATGCAGCGCGGAGGAAAAGAAGATCCTCACTCTCATTGCGGCAAGACTCGCCTGCGCAGTCGGGGAAGACCATGTATATATGGCTGTCAGGGCATCTTTTCTCTGCTGCGGCTACACATTTACAGCTGTCGGAAAGAACCTGAAAAATGAAGGATGGAAGGCAGTGGAGAAAGCCCTGCGGAAGGAACTGGGGCTTGACCATGCGGATGAAGATGATCCGGATGGGGAAAACACAGTCACCATCTCTGCGGAATCCGGAGGAAAAGACCAGGATCTTTCATCCCTCTACGAAGGGGCCCGCTTCCCGGATCCCGGGACCAGGGTGTCGGACCACTGGACAAAACCTCCGGCACAGTATACGGAAGATACGCTCCTTTTGGCCATGGAACGGGCAGGCAGTACGGAGATGGAGGCAGACGTTGAACGCAAAGGGCTCGGAACTCCCGCGACAAGGGCTTCCATCATCGAAAAGCTGATCAGGTCAGGCTATGCAGTGCGCAGAAAAAGGCAGGTCATCATTACGGATGCCGGTAAACAGCTCGTATCGGTCCTTCCGGAATACTTAAAGAGCGCAAGGATGACCGCGGACTGGGAAAACCGGCTCCTCCAGGTAGAACGCGGACAGTATGGCGCGAAGGAATTCATGGACGGGATCGTGCAGATGGTGCACAGGATCGTCCGGGAATGCAGGGAGCTGGACACACAGGAACGCAGCAGAATCGGCAGCGATGCGCGCGGATATGGGAAGGCAGTCCACGCAGAGATCGGGAAGTGCCCCGTCTGCGAGTCTCCTGTATACGAAGGGGAAAAGAATTTCTACTGTGCCGACCGCGGCTGCCGCTTTGTCCTCTGGAAAGAGAACAGGTACCTTGACAGGATGAGGACCTGTCTGGATGCGGGGATGGCAAAGGATCTTCTTGCGCGCGGACGGACAACAGTGAAAGACCTTTATTCACCAAAAAAGGACAGCTTCTTCACTGCGGATCTCTTGATGGAGTGGAAGGATGGAAGCGCCAGATACAGCCTGGACTTCCCGGACCGGAAGACGGGCAGGAAAACAGCTGCAGGAAGCCGTAAACAGGATGAAGGGAATACACCGGGATAAGGGAGGTAACAGATATGACGATGGGAGAAAGGATCCGATTCTTCAGGAAGCGCAACAGGCTTCGCGCCTGTGACCTGGGGCGTCTCCTTGGCTTTGGGGAATCATCTGCAGGCACCCGCATCTCTCAGTATGAGTGTGCGTTAAGGATTCCGCGTCCGGAGCTGGTCAGATCAATGGCAGAAATATTCCATGTCTCACCGCAGGCTATAGCCATACCGGACATGGACTCCGAAACGGATCTTATGCATTTTTTGTTTGCTCTCGAGGATACCTACGGGCTCAAAATCGGATGGAATGGATTGGACATCGTCCTGTATCTTGACGACTCTATGTCAAAGACGAACAGTCTGCTGCATATTTCTTTAATGCAGTGGATGATAGAGAGCGAGAAACTGAAAAAAGGGATGATCACATCGGAGGAATACGATGAATGGCGTTACAACTACTCCGGCAGGACGGTTTCCCTGGATCCGGACCTGTATTCTGAAGAGATCAGACGCCTGAACATCGTTCAGCCCGCGGTATGTCTTCCAAGTTGGATGTGCAGCTTGGACGGCATCAAAAAACATGCTGCTTCCTTCTATCCGGCGGGCAGTGAAGCAAATATCTGACCGTAAGAAAAACCGGTTTTGGTATAAGGGGAACTGGATTATTCCAGATCGCATATCCATTGCCAATGCATTAGCCCATTCCTGCTCTCGAGGAAGGATGTGAATGACTGAGCACACCAAATATGGTATCATTTCATAATTAAGCCAGCTTACGTACACCTAAGACATTTTCATAGAGGCTGGACAACGGAATATCACCTGAGGAACAAATGTGACGCTTTGCTTAGTCAAAGCGCTGATATGAAGGTGGTAGGTGGCTCTGAATTCTATGTTATCGGTTACATCAATGGCAGATAAAGAAATGGATTGGTGAGAATTAATGACATCTCAAACACATACTGCAATCGGGATGACAACGGCTTTGCTGGTAATACAACCAAAGAGTTTTGCAGAAATTGCGTGTGCAGCCGCCGGAGGGATTATTGGGGGTGCAATAGCTGATATTGATTTAAACAATCACAATGGACACAAGGATAACAAAATTGATATTCTGCTATTTGCGTATTCTACAGCTTTTATTTGCATTTTTCTGGCTGTTGATTATCTGCTTGGTGATGGAGTGTGCAAGTATGTCCTTGGTCATTTAAATAATATAACTTTAGCTTGTTCTCTTTTAATCGTTATTGGATTGGTTTTCGGGTATCGATCAAGTCATAGATCTTTTATGCATTCGCTTTTTGCGTTGTGCATATTTACAGTTCTGATATGGACAGCATTTAAGCCGATAGCAATTGCATTCGGGATTGGTTATCTCTCACATATTCTAATTGATTTAACAAACAAATCAGGAATTCAGCTGCTGTTTCCCATAAAGAAAAGATTTTGCTTTGGATGGTGCAGTTCAAGTGGAAAATTGAACAATTTCTTGGTTGGTCCGGGAAAAACTATTGGTGGATGCCTTGCATGCTTTTATATTCTCCGTGCAAAAGTAGTTTATCATGATGGAGCCGATCTGTTTGCCCTGCTCAATCGGCAGATTATTGGAAGAATAAGCTTATTTCATTGCTATCTGATTATAGTAAACATCATTGCCGCTATTATCTTCATGAGTGTCTATTCCTATTCTACAAAACGATTCGAAGAAACCGAGAACCGCCAGGGAATCTATTTTTGGTACTTTGAATTATTATGCTTAATTGGAGGAGCTTTAGGGATACTATCTTCAATGATTATTAAAAAGCAGCCTTTAGGGAAGCACACAGCAACGATGTATGTGTATGCTGTTTCGATGATTGAAGCATGGGGGGTCCTATATTTGATTATTGTGAACCCTTTCGGACAAACACTTACACCGATACAAAACATGGATCTATCAACGCATTTCAACTTTGTAGTTTATTTTGCTATAGTTAACATTTTGCTGCTTTTGGTGATTTTAATTGACAGAAACAATAGACATAATGCATGGGCCATGATAGAGACAGTTGAAGTGTTGTTAGGACTATTAGGTGGATCGTTCTTGATCAGTTTTATTTCTTGGATATTTAAATTTCGAGGTAACAGTGTTTTTGGCTGGGCGTTCTCAATACTATGTGCAACACATGCATTTGCGATTGGATACCTTCTGTGTGCAGGTTTAATATGAAGAAACAAGGATTTGAAAAAGATTAGGTCAGGACTGTCAGACTGCAGCATATAACACGCGACAGAGAAGCTTCTCCTTCAGAATCGGCACATGCACCCTCTTCTGGAAGCTGAACAATAACGAATAAACAATAACAGGATATAATTACTGAGAGGATGAAAAATATGAAGCAGATATATTTTGCCGGCGGATGCTTTTGGGGCCTTCAGAAGTTTTTTGATCAGTTTGATGGAGTTGTTTCTACAGAAGTCGGATATGCAAATGGACCGGATACCTCTGATGGAAGAACTCCGTCCTATGAAGATGTATGCCGCAGCAGTGGTCATGCAGAGACAGTGAAAGTTGTTTACGATGAGTCCAGGTTACATCTGGCGGAACTGCTCCGTTATTATTTCATGGTCATAGATCCAACATCTGTTAACCGGCAGGGAAATGACAGAGGAATTCAGTACCGCACAGGTATTTATTTTACCGAAATGGAACAGTTCCGGGAGATCAGGCCTGTGTTCCTTGAAGAAGAGGCGAAAGCCGGAGAAACTCTTGCAGTTGAACTGGCTCCAATCCGCAGCTTCTACCCTGCTGAAGAATACCACCAGAAATACCTTGAGAAGAATCCAGGTGGGTACTGCCATATTCCGAATAAATATTATCACCTGACGGATGAAAAGAAGAGATAGAAGGTGCATTCTCCCCATATATGAGGGATAGCAGTTATCCGTAAACACACCACTATAAATAACATTTTAAATGCTCGAACAGCGCCATCGGTTTTGCCGTTGGCGCTGTTTGCACTATATGGCAATAGGAGAAACACTTATGGCACGTTACAATGACATCCGGGCGCTGGCGGAAAGCCACGCTACTGAGATTTCCCGGTCCGTGCAGGCCTGGACCGGGTACCTCGACACGGCGGCAGCTCTCTACCGCTATGACTTTTCAGACACCCTTCTGATCCACGCGCAGCGTCCGGATGCGACTGCCTGCGTGGAGCTGGAGACCTGGAACAACCGCATGGGCCGCTGGGTAAACCGGGGAGCAAAAGGGATTGCCCTAATCGATGACAGCGTGCCGCGCGGACGCCTGCGCTACGTCTTTGATATCTCGGATACCCACATGGTCCGCGGCGGCAGGACGCCCTATATCTGGCAGATGGAGCCGTGGGTTCATCCGGAGCTCTCTGACCACCTGCATGATACTTACGGACTTGACTCCTATGGCATGGAGTATGATCCTGATGCCCCCCTGTCCACCGTCCTGATGGCTGTCGCCAGGGCACAGGTGGAAGAAAGCATTTCCGATGCATTGGAGGGAATGGAAACCGAAATTCCCGGCACATATCTGGAGGATCTTGGAAATGATGCCGTCAGGACAGAGTTCCGCAGCCTTCTGGAAAGCACCACATACTACCTGTTCGCGCGTCGCTGCGGGCTCGACCCGTGGCAGGAACTGTCTGAAGACGATTTTGCAGGGATTACTGATTTCAACCGCCTCTCCGTGCTCTCCTTCCTTGGGAACGCCTCGCATGACATCGCAGAGCCGGTCCTGCGGGATATTGGCAGGACGGTGGTCTCAGCCTACCGGGAGCGCGCGATGGAGGCCGCAAGAGATCAGGCGGACAGGAACGCAGCAATGGGAGCAGAAACGCCTGACTCCGCAACGGAAGGCAGAGCAGAATCTGCAGATATTTCCGAAAAAGCTGTTGAAAATGAAAACGGACAGCCTTATAATGAATTTAACGAATTAACGCGTGAAAGTGCATTTTTAGAGGAGGGAAAGGCTGAAGATGGAAGTGACGTACACGAGGAAGGGCGATTACCTGTTTCCGGACCTGACGATCAGCGGGGAAGCAGCGGAATACGGGAAGTACGGGATGCTGCGGAGGACGTTCCTGAAGGAGAACAGGCGGAACTGGTACAGGAGCATGCTGCTGACCGGGAAGCTGGACAGCCACCTTTCGGAGATCGACAGGACAGCGGACGAGCAGATGGAGAGGATCTCGGCGGAGATAGCGCAGAGGGAAGGAGTGGACGAGAAGCTCAAGGCAGCCGACCAGATGGAATGGGTTCGGCGGATGAACAGCATCCGGAGCCGGGCGGAGGAGACCGTTCTGAGGGAATTGGTGTACAGCTGATCCCGGACGACGCCGGGACACTGGCAGACAATGAAACTGAATCAGAGATTAGATCCGAAGGAGAGGCAGATGATGCCCCTCCTTTTTCATTGCCCTCGCTTCCGGATTTCCCCACTGCAGATCAGCAGAGAAGACAGCTCGAACAGAGAATGGATGCCGGCTACGCAGGTGAAGTGAATATTCCTCCTGAAGTAATTGACGAATTCCTCAGGACCGGCGGTAACCGCAGGGGGAGCCAGCTGCGCATTATCTACGATTTTATGGTCGACCAGGCACCGGAGGAACACACGGAGTTTGTCCGCAGGGAGTACGGGCGGGGAGGCAAAGGCCTTGTCATTGATGGAAAAGATTATGCCGTCTGGTTTGACGAGGCAGGCATGAAGTATGCCGCCGGCCACTCTGTGGATGATCCGCTCATGGACAGGGCTTACCTGTCATGGGAGGAAGTGTCAGGAAGGATCAGCCAGCTCCTCGCCCAGGGCGAGTATGCCCCCCAGTCCGTCCTTGACGCAGCGCGCGGCAACGCGGTCACGGAACACGCGACAGCACTCAACTACATGAAACGCGACATGCAGGACGGTATAGCGGAGATCGTATTTGAGGACATATCCATCTTCCAGGGAGGTTTCCCCGAAGCGGTGCAGAAAACAGCAGAACGGCTGCAGGATCCTGTTTACGTTACAGACCTGGTCGAGCGTCTGGAAGGTCTTGCGGCAGCCTATGAGGAGTCCCCTGATGCCATCATGAGATTCCGGTATTACAATCCGGACCGGATGCTCGCCAGGTTCCGGCATTTCTCCAGGGAGGCAGTGCCGTTTGAAGCAAGAACAGGTTTTGCGTGGCAGGGACATGAGATCTTCATTACGCAGGAAGAAGCCGATGCTTTCCTTATGCGGGGAGGACCTTATTCTGACGGCAGGATCGCCGCCTATTCTTATTTCCTGAACCATGAAGACATGGCAGAGCGAGCGGAATTCCTTAAGCAGCAGTACGGCACCGGCGGGCAGAGCCATGCCCTTTCAGGGGCAGACGGTTCAAGTGCCGACTACAGTGCCCGGGGAATCGTCCTCGAAAGGGAAGACGGTGCGGCAAAATCCGTACTCCGCATGACCTACACGCAGGCTGCACAGAGGATCGACCGCCTGATCGCGAACGGGAGGTTCCTGACCGCCGAAGATGCTGCCCGGATGCCTGCATATGAACGGGAACAGCTTTCAGGGACTGTCCTGCGCTTTTACAGGAACCTGCCTTCAGAAATTGAAAGGCCCTATACAGGGAGCGTCCTGGATAACAGCTCCCGCCGGGAAGTCATACAGATGCTGGCAGATCCTGACAGGATGGCATGGCTCCTTGGCAGGATGGACGCCGCCCTGGCACAGCTTCCGGAGGCAGCTCCCGACTACCAGATGCGCGTAACGATCCTCTCTAACCTGCATGGTTATGCGGAGGGCACTTACACCCTCTTCCCCCGCCGGGAACGGGAAGTGGCTGTCGTAGACGCAGGGCAGATGACTCTTGCAGACCTGTTTGAAATGAACGTACCGGAAAGCGCGGCAGATGCGGCTCCTCCAAAAGAGGATGCTGGATCGGTTGCAGGATCCCCGCCTCCCACAGCAGGTGAAGATGAACCGGCCTCCCCTGATGAAAAAGGCCTTCCGGAGGCGGAAGAAAACAGGACAGAAAGGTCCGCACAGCCCCTGACTTATGAAGCCGCGGAGGAATACAATGCCCTGAAACACAATAATACCGATGCCCTGGTCGGCTTTGAGCACGACGGCTCCTTTGAGTTTTACGGAGAGGACGCCAGGGCCATCGCCGGGATCTATGAAATGGATCCGCAGAAAAAGGTGTTCCCCGGCGGCAAGGTCGATATGGTCAGCTTTGACAGAGACCACTGGCAGCCTGAGCTCCAGCTTCTCTGGAGCAGGGGCTTCAGTGTCTTCCTGGCGGCTGAAAACAGGGACGGCACACACTATGAGCTGCGATACGTGCGAAGGGAGGATTTCCTTCCGATCAACGCGCGGATCCGCATTGATGACAGGGAGTACCGGATCGATACAGTCGATTTCCATAACGGGAAGGTCTCCCTTCAGGATATGACGATGGCCAAAGAAGCACGCTACCCGCTCTTCCGGACAGAGTCAGTCGAGTATATTCGATCATTCTATGAAGAACAGTACGTGGAGGTGGCTGATCCGGATTTTCCGGAGCCTGAGCTGACTGCCCGGGAACCGGCAGGATCAGAGCCTCCTGAAAAAAAAGAATCACAGCTGGATGATGCCGGCGGGACCAGGCCGGAGCTTATACAGTCAGGATCTGAAACGGAGCCTGGACCTGAAAAAAATCAGGCCCCGTCACAGGTTACCGCACAGCCTTCCGTGCGGCAGGAAGGCACTAACTCTGAGGCATCTCCGAGAAACCGGTCTGTGGAGCGCCGTGAGGAAGAGATCGAACAGGCTGTCTTTGACGCCCTGAAAAGATCCGGCACGGACTGCGGGGAGTATTCCCCGGAGCAGATGGACGTCATCTATGCCGCGGCGGAAAAAGGAATGGATCCGGTGCAGCTCTGCAGCCCTTCCTATCCGCCTGAGCAGATGCAGCTGATCGTCGACATGTCCGCGAGGGCGGAGGCCTATACCGCCGCCCGTTTCCAGGACGTGTTCGAACAGCTCACGGGAGGTGCCCTGAGCATTGAAGAAGTCAACGCGATCCGGGCGGATAACCTCCTTCCCCTCGAAGAGGCCCGCAAGAGAGACACCAGCCGGGAGGATTTTAGTGTAACTCCCACAGAAGGTGACACCAAAAGGGAACCTGCCAGTCCCCGCTCCGGCAGGGAGGATACTCCTTCAGAAATCATTCCTTCCGTTCCGGAGAAGGATATCACCGTCATCCCGCCTCCTCTCCACAACTTCCGCATCACGGATGACGACCTTGGCGCAGGCGGCCTGAAAACGAAGTTCCGCGCCAACATGGATGCCATCTATATGCTGAAAACACTGGGGGCGGAGGAGCGCCTGGCGGCACCGGAGGAACAGGAGATCCTCTCCCGTTATGTCGGCTGGGGCGGGATCCCGCAGGCTTTCGAGGATGGCAGGCGGGACTGGCACGGGGAGTATGAAGAACTCCGCGCGGCGCTCACACCGGAGGAATACCGGGAGGCCAGGGCCAGCACGCTGAACGCATTTTATACTTCCCCGACCGTGATCAGGGCCATGTATGGAGCGCTGGAACAGATGGGACTTTCTTCAGGAAACCTCCTGGAGCCGTCCTGCGGCATCGGCAACTTCATGGGGCTTGTCCCGGACAGCATGTCGGACATCCGTATGTATGGCGTGGAGCTGGATTCTGTCTCCGGCAGGATCGCAAAACAGCTTTATCAGAAAAACAGTATCGCTGTTCAGGGCTTTGAGACCACCTCGTTCCCGGACAGCTTTTTTGATGCTGTGATCGGAAACGTGCCCTTCGGGCAGTACAAGGTGGCGGACGCCCGATACGACAGGCATAACTTCCTGATCCATGACTATTTCATCGCGAGATCCCTCGACCTGGTCCGCCCCGGCGGTGTGGTCGCCGTCGTCACGTCCAGCGGGACGATGGACAAGCAGAATGAATCAGTCCGCAGGTACATCGCGAACAGGGCAGATCTTCTCGGGGCAGTCCGCCTTCCCAACAATGCTTTTCTGAGGAACGCCAACACCGGCGTCGTTGCGGACATCCTGTTTTTCCAGAAACGGGACCGCATGTCCCTCGAAGATCCTGACTGGGTGCATCTGGGGACGACCCCGGAAGGCCATTTTGTAAACAGCTACTTTGCAGGACACCCTGAAATGGTGCTCGGGGAATTTACGACGCAGAGCACACAGTACGGCAGGCAGGAAGTGACGGTCAGGCCCATAGAAGGTGCGAATCTCGCGGACCAGCTCAGGGAAGCCATGTCCCGGATCCACGGGGAGATCTCTGTCCCGGAAGTGACGGACTCCGAACTTGAGGATGAGGATATCTCGATCCCCGCGGATCCTTCCGTCAGGAACTTCAGCTTTACCAACATAGACGGACGCGTATTTTACCGGGAAAACTCCCGGATGAACCGCATGGAGCTTCCAGCGGCGACGACCGAGCGCGTCCTCGGCATGATCGAGCTTCGCGACATCGTGCAGGAGCTGCTGCAGGCACAGCTGGAAGATAAGTCAGACGCGGAAGTGTCCTCCATCCAGCGCCGTCTGAACCGCCGTTATGATGAATTCACAGCCCAGTACGGGATCATCAGCAGCAACGCAAACAGGCGCGCTTTTTCGCAGGATTCAAGTTACTGTCTCCTGGCTTCCCTGGAGATCCTCGACGAGGAGGGAAGGTTCGACCGCAAAGCCGACATCTTCACGAAGCGCACCATCCGCCGCCCTGAGCCGGTCACGAGCGTGGACACGTCCGTGGAAGCGCTGGCCCTCTCCATCGGAGAAAAAGCCCGCGTGGATTTGCCTTTCATGGCACATCTGACAGGAAAGACGGAAGCGGAAGTCGCGGAGGAACTGACCGGTGTCATCTTTAAAAATCCCCTGACGGACCAGTATGAAAACGCGGACGAATACCTTTCAGGAAACGTCCGGGAAAAGCTCAGGGTCGCCAGGAGCTTTGCCACGGCACACCCCGAATATGCCGTCAACGTGTCAGCCCTGGAACGCGTCCAGCCCAAAGATCTGGACGCTTCCGAGATCGAAGTCCGCCTCGGCGCGACCTGGGTGGATCCGGAGTACATCACGGAATTTATGGGCGAGACATTCAAGACCCCATGGTACCTCCTCGGCAAAGATATCGATGTCCGCTTCGCTGAGGTCAACGGCCAGTGGAACATCTCCGGCAAGACCCGCGACTCCTATGGCAACCCGCGTGTGACTTCGACCTATGGCACTACTCGCGTCAATGCCTACAAGCTGCTGGAGGATGCGCTGAACCTCCGTGATACCAAGATCTATGACGTCGTGGAGGATGCCGAGGGGAATGCCCGGCGCGTCCTGAACCGGAAGGAGACCATGCTGGCACAGCAGAAACAGGAGCTGATCAAGGAGGCATTCAAGGAGTGGATCTTCCGTGACCTGGAAAGGAGGGAGGCTTTATGTAAGAAGTACAACGAACTGTTCAACAGCGTCCGGCCCCGGGAATATGACGGTTCCCATATCCGTTTTGTCGGCATGACGCCGGAGATCGCCCTGATGGAGCATCAGAAGAACGCCGTCGCACACATCCTCTACGGAGACAACACGCTCCTTGCACACTGCGTCGGCGCGGGCAAGACCTTTCAGATGATCGCCGCCGGCATGGAGTCAAAGCGCCTGGGGCTTGCACAGAAGTGCCTCTATGTGGTCCCCAACCATCTGATCGAGCAGTGGGGAAGCGACTTCCTCAGGCTCTATCCCGGCGCCAACATCCTTGTGGCGACGAAAAAGGACTTTGAGCCTGCCAACCGGAAGAAGTTCTGCTCCCGCATCGCGACCGGCGATTACGACGCCGTGATCATCGGTCACAGCCAGTTTGAGCGCATCCCGCTTTCCCGGGAGCGCCAGGCTGCGACCATCCAGCGGCAGATCGATGACATCGGGGATGCCATTTCAGAGCTCAAATACGACCGCGGAGAGAACTACACCATCAAGCAGATGGAAAAGACCCGCCGCACGCTGGAAGTGAGGCTCGCGAAACTGAATGACCAGAAGCGCAAGGATGACGTTGTGACTTTCGAGCAGCTGGGCGTGGACAGACTGTTCGTGGACGAGAGTCATTTTTACAAGAATGCTTTTTTCTACACCAAGATGCGCAACGTCGCCGGCATCGCCCAGACCGACGCGCAGAAGTGCTCGGACATGTTCATGAAGTGCCAGTATCTGGACGAGATCACGGGCGGGAAGGGCGTCACTTTCGCGACCGGCACGCCCGTCTCCAACTCCATGGTGGAGCTCTACACCGTCATGCGCTACCTGCAGTACGGCACGCTCCAGAAGCTGGGCATGGGGCATTTCGATTCCTGGGCGGCTGCTTTCGGAGAGACTGTGACGGCTATTGAGCTTGCCCCCGAGGGCACCGGCTACCGCGCCAAGACACGTTTTGCAAAGTTTTATAACCTGCCGGAACTGATCACACTTTTTAAGGAAAGTGCGGATATCCAGACTTCCGACATGCTCGACCTCCCTGTCCCGGAGGCGGAGTACATCAATGAGGTCATAAAGCCCAGCGAGGAGCAGAAGGAACTTGTCTCCTCTTTCGCTGACCGCGCCGAAATGGTGCGGGCAGGCAGGGTCCAGCCTACGGAAGACAACATGCTCAAGATCACCAACGACGGCAGAAAATGCGCTCTGGACCAACGGCTGATCAACCCTATGCTCCCGGACAATCCGGAGAGCAAGGTGAACCGCTGTGTCGAGAACATGTTCACTGTCTGGAAGGAAACGGAAAAGGACCGCTCCACTCAGCTCTGCTTCTGCGACCTTTCCACCCCCAAGGGCGACGGATCCTTCAACGTCTACGACGACATGCGCGACAAGCTCGTGGTAAAGGGAATCCCGAAAGAAGAAGTAGCCTTCATCCACGAGGCAAACACGGAAGCGAGAAAGGAGGAGCTCTTCGCGAAAGTCCGCTCGGGCCAGGTGCGGATCCTGATGGGATCCACCCCGAAACTCGGTGCGGGCACGAACGTCCAGGACCGCCTGATCGCCCTGCACCACCTTGACTGCCCCTGGAAGCCCTCTGACCTGGAACAGCAGGAAGGCCGGATCCTGAGGCAGGGCAACCGCAACTCCAAAGTGAAGATCTTCCGTTATGTGACGGAATCTTCCTTTGATTCTTACATGTGGCAGATCCTGGAGCAGAAACAGAAATTCATTTCCCAGATCATGACCTCGAAGTCCCCGGTCCGCTCCTGTGAGGACGTGGACGACACTGCCCTCTCCTATGCGGAGATCAAGGCCCTGGCGACAGGCAATCCGCATATCAAGGAAAAGATGGACCTCGACATCCAGGTCAGCCGCCTGAAGCTCCTCAAGGCCAACCATACAAACGAGCACTACCGCCTCGAATCGGACATTGCCCGCACCTACCCCGTGCAGATCACAGCGGTGAAGGAGCGCATCGGAGGCCTGAAAGCAGACCTTGTGGCAGTAAACACCCTTCGCCAGCAGCAGGAAAGGGACAAGGACAGCGATACCGAGACCTTCTCTATGACGATCGGAGGAAAGGAATTCACAGACAGGAAGGAAGCCGGCACCGCCCTGATCGCCGCCTGTGCAGGCCTCAAGGCTGTCCAGGCGGAAGGGACTATCGGCGAGTACGCGGGCTTTGCCATGAGTACATCCTTCGACGGCTTCCGCCAGAGCTATATGCTGACCTTAAAGCGCCAGTGCAGCTATTTAGTGGAGATCGGCAAGGATCCCTCGGGCAATATCACCCGTATCCAGAACGCCCTCTACGGCGTGGAGCGCCAGCTTGCGGAATCGCAGCAGAAGCTCGAAAACCTGCAGGGGCAGCTTGCCGCCGCGAAAGAGGAGGTCGGAAAGCCCTTCCCCCACGAAGCGGAGCTTTTAGAGAAATCCGCCCGCCTCGCCGAGCTCAATGCCATGCTGAACATGGATGAACGCTCCCCTGTGGAGGCGATTGGCGTGGATGAGGAGACGGACCAGTCCCTCAGGACAGATGACTTGCGCAAAGCAGAATCAACAGTCGCCGATCAGCCGGGCAGCTGGCAGACCGTTTCCAGGCAGGCAGCTGGCTTATTGACAGGAGCCGGAAGGGAAGCCGGAGGAAAATCATCCCTGATCAGCCGACTTCAGGAGAAGAAAGCAGAAGTTTCCGCCGCCGTCCGCCACCCTGAAGTACGGATGAAAGCGGAGCCCGCATTGTAAGATCCGGGGGTTATGGAAACTGAAAGCGCCGAACAGTCCGTTTATCAGTTTTTGATCAAAACTTTGTTGTAAGCAACTTCATGAGTCGTGAAGACATCAGACAAACGGAGGGCCTGTGTAATTGAAAAGAACGATGCAGGCCTTCCGGGAGAGGAGGAAAACAGATGGCAGAAAACGCGAAGAGCGCTGTCGGAGGACCTGTTTTCGCAGGGAATCCGGACGGGAGGAATGGTCAGTTGCATTCTGCCCGGGATGCCGCCGGCAAAGGCAGAAAGGGATACGCTAAAGAAGAAAAAACAGACGAGGCTGGTGTTACAACCCGGAAGGATCGGAAATGGACGCCTCAGGAGCTCGCCGAGAAGCGGCGGGAGCAGCTTAAGGAGATCACGGACAGGCTTGAATCCGGATTAAAAGAATATATGGCTACGGATGTCCAGTTCAGGAAAGTCCTTGAGACAATGGCAAAGTTTCACCACTACAGCGCCAACAACGTCCTGTTGATCGCCATGCAGATGCCGACAGCTACGCATGTGGCAAGCTATACCAACTGGCAGAAAAAGTTCAAGCGTCAGGTCATGAAAGGCCAGCGCGGGCTTTCCATCATTATGCCGGCTCCCTATAAGAAAAAGGTGGAGCAGGAAGCAAGGGATCCTGCAACCGGCAGGGCGCTTCTGCATTTGGACGGCTCCCCTGTCATGGAGGAGGTCGAGGTCACGGTCCCCAGATATAAGGTCGCAAAAGTATTTGACCTTTCCCAGACGGTCGGAGCCCCGCTCCCCGAACTGGATGTGCCGGAGCTTACCGGAACTGTCGAAAACTATGGGATCTTTATGGATGCCATGCGGGCCGTTTCACCTGTCCCCATCCGCTTCGGGGAAATCGAAGGCGGTGCAAAGGGCTATTATGACAATGCAAATAAAGAGATCGTCATCCGTAACGGGATGAGCGAGCTCCAGACGATGAAAACAGCTGTCCACGAAGTCAGCCACGCACGCCTGCATGACCGCGACGTAATGAGGGCGGACGGCACAGTCAAAGACCAGCACACACGGGAGATCGAGGCTGAGAGTATCGCCCATGTCGTCCTGGCCCACTATCAGCTGGGGGATTCATCCGAGTATTCCATCCCGTATCTTGCCAGCTGGTGTGAGAGCATGGATACAATGGCGCTCCGCACTTCTCTGGACACGATCCGGAAGGCGGCTTCCGCGATTATTGATGACGTGGATGCCTATGTGGCGGAACGGGATCTGGACAGATACACGATCTACCAGATCGAAGAAGGCACGCCTGCGGACGGATACTATTTCATGGATCTTGATTTTGCAAAAGAGCAGGGGATCCCCGTGACAATGGAATATTACCAGGACGTGTACCGTGGATACCTTGCCCCGGAGGACACCCTCGAGGCCCTTTATGAGAAATTCAACAGGGATGACCGCCCGGCAGCAGATAAAATGCATTCCATGAGCATGAGCGACGTAGTAGTCCTCCATAAAAACGGAGAGGACAAGGCATATTACGTGGATGCAGTCGGTTTTTCGGAAGTCCCGGAGTTCTTCCTGTCTGCGCAGGAACAGAATATCAGCTATGGTCAGGAAGCTCCTCAGGAGAAGGAAACCGCACAGGAACAGGAAGTGTCTGGACAGGAACAGGAGACCTCAAAGGAACAGAAAACATCACAGGAGCATGATTCAGAAAAAGACATTCCTGCCAGGGAAGGTACGGCACAGGCTGAAAAGGACACGGTCCCCGCAGTTCCGGAGGAAATGGAAAATGTCGCGGAGGGCATGCTCACATTTTATGCGGCGGAATGCATGGATATTCCGGTCCTCGGGGAATACCGCGGGGGACTCACACTTGGTGAAGCCTTCCAGGCTTACCAGGAGATTCCGTCTGACGACCTCCACGGCGGGAAGGGCGTAGGCTTTACACTCAGGGACGGAAGCGACTACGCGGGCGATCATCCGCTTCTGGCATCAGGACATGTACAGGAGGAAGCGATCAATGCAGTGGAGCATTACCGCGGCATTCCTGCCCTGCAGGAAGCAGTTCATGAGGCAAAGGCATTTTCCCGGGAAGAAGCCTTAAGGCACAACATTCAGGAAAAATCCTCGGAACATGTTCCTGCCCATCCGCCTGAGTCTTCACATGAAACCACTCCGGATCCTGCGGGCACTATTACTGACACCCGGGCAAACGCTGCACCCTTACGGGATGCGGCAGCCAGAGGAGATGCCGGAATGAAGAGGGAAGCCGGAGGACGTAAGGAATCCGTGCTGGCGGCTCTCCGCAAGCATCGGAAAGACATTGAAACCGGCACAGAAAGAAAGGCAGACAGGCCGCGCACAGCACAGAGGCAGAAGGGAGGCCCGGAATTATGAGAAAGATCACTTTTGATGAAGAGGAGCTGTTTGCCATCGCAGTCTTTGAACCTGCGGCGAGGGAAAAGACTGTGGAGCAGATGGAAGAAGTACTGGCAGAGCTTTCGGAAGACCCTGAAATGAAGGCGCTGCTTGTGAGTGTGAAGGAGAAACTCAGCCGCATCTCCGACAAGGATTTTGAGCAGCTGGATCTGGAATCCTACCGGGATGAGCTGGAAGAGGAAGATGAGGCAGAAGGAACGCCGGAAGGAGCAGAGGGTGAAGAAGGTTGAGCCGGAGCCTGAACCAGTATGCGGTCTACCGCCTGCGGTATGACAGGAAGGAGACCCGCGTCCTCCGGCACCAGTCCTACCGGTACCTGCAGGAACACGGCCTGAAGATCTGCTCTGACTATTACACGCAGCTCTATCTTTCAGGCTTTGACCCGCAGCTGTCCCCAACAGAACTGCGCAGGCAGCTCGAAAAAGAGCTGCCTGCAGGCATTACAGGGACAGCACTCGACACAGGCGATGTCCTCGCTGTCACAAAAGAAGGGATCACAAGGGCATATTATGTGGACAGTAATTCCCTGGTCGTCCTGAGCGGCTTTTTTCATGTCGCGGCTTCGGCAGAGATCCTGTCCATTGGCATGTCCGACTGCAGGATCGAAGGACGCCCGGGGCTGTGGCTTGCCGCGGAGGAGATGTGGATCGACGGGCACTGCTTCCTGCTGATGCAGAGCCAGGAATTTGGCAGAAAAGCGGCTTACGCAGTCCTTGACAGTTATGGAAGGCAGGCCGCAGATGATACGGAGAAAGGATTTTCAGAGGAGACGATCGGGCAGATCCGGGAGTTCATCCAGCGCCAGGATGCTGCCGCCGCACCATCGGCAGGACAGGAAGAAGAACCTGATGCCGCAAAGACTTCGGCACAGGCAAAAGCCCCCCGCCAGGATATGAATTCCGGCAAGCCGGAGGACGGCGGACCATCCTCAGAATATGTGCGTCCTCATTACACGGCAGAAAATATGCCGCAGGAAAAGAATCCTCCTGAGGAAGAATTTGTCTCAGAAACAAAAGAAAATGGCAATAGGCACAGTTCTTCAAAACGCCGCAGAAAGCGAAAGAAACGAAAAAATGGAGTGCTCCCGATGAAGGGAAGAGAATCTGTCCTGAAAAGACTGCGGGCATATCAGGAAAAGCTTTCAGGAAAACAGGGGAAGTCCTGAACGCCATGTACGCATCTGCCCGTGTATTCCTTCTGTCCAGATGCTATAATTCAGGTATTACAGTCAGGGACTGTGGCAGAATATCCTGCGACTTCCTCGTGCATGGATCTTCGGCTTCTATGCGGGGGAACAGTGAATTCTGCCACACTCTCTCACAAGGAGAACGATTCTATGGGATTTATGGATGATCTGTTTGATATGGCACTTACGGGGATGGACCTGGCGGAGGAGCGGATAGACAGCCTGCTCGATCCGCCGGATTATTCCACACCCGCAAGAAAAAGGCGTCTTGTCGAGGAGGCCTTTTCCAAATACGAAAACAAGGACGGTTATGCGAGAAGGCCGTATTATGCCGCCAACAGGGGCAGGCGGAGGAAAGAAGTCCTGAAAGCAGTTGATGAAGCAGCAGGGAGATTTGGCCCCATGGGCCTTCGGTCCGTGGAGGAATCTCTTGCCGGATTTGAGGCATCCTGCGGCACAAGCTACGAGATACTGGATGACATCAACTGCTTTTCCCTGGCCGCCGCGATCTGGATCCTGGACAGGCTGAGGCTGTCCAACCGGCTGCATGACGCGTTCGACTTTCTGCCGGGATCATCGGAAGAAATCTGGGATGTGTGGATCCCTGTCGACTTCTACCATCCCTGTTATGAACAGGAACTCATACAGTCAGTCGTGTACATGATCGCCCCGGAAAACAGGGAGAAAGGTCAGACGGAGAATTACCGGAAACTGTTAGGACTTCTCGACCCGGAGACGGTGCAGGCTGCGGCAGACAAGTTCCGCAGCCTGCAGTGGGATACGATCCGTGCATTCCTGAAAAGCGAAAAATACTTTGACCGGGAAATGCAGGCAGCTGCCCTGGAATGGAAGAAGCTTCATTCAACCAACGTACTGATCGTTGACCATACGGCTATAGAGAGGCAGAAAAACGACCTGCTGAAAAAATACATGGATCTTGTCGATGACCGCAGAAGCTTTAACCAGCACTTTGACTTTGTGCTCGGAAGCAGTGTAAAAAAGTTTTTCGGCATCCGTGAGCTGGGAAAGGCTCTGGAAGTGGAGATCGGAGATCCATTTGAGCTGTGTTTTGGCCTTTCCTACCTGCTGTGTACGGATGACGATTCCATATGGCTCATGCGGGCCGGCACAGCAGCCGGCCGGGCCATAACCAAGCGCCTCCCGTGGTGCGGCTTCAGCCAGAACCTTGAGAGAGATGACTGGGATCTGGAAGATGACGAGCTGACATTTAACGGGAATGGATGGCTGGACAGGGAACCTATATCGGAAAAGGTGGACCTTTACAGTATCCCGAAAAACCAGGAAGACAATATCTCCCAGCGCATTTACCAGCTCAGCCGCGGCATCGTCCCTGCGGGGATGCATCCCTTTGCAGCGGAGCGCGAGGAGATGAAAAAAGCAGGCGTCGAAAACGCGGACTTCATTGCAGACTGGTCTGAGATCCTCTTTCTGGCGTCCTTTCAGGTTTCCGCCGTGAACCTCCGCCGCAATGACTGGCTGTGGAATCCCGACGATACTACAGGCCTGGCCGGCGCTTATTCAGAAGACACGAAGTTTACGGACGTGGATCCTGCTACCAGCCCTGACGCAGAAACAGATCCTGACATCGATACAGAGGAAGCTCTCAGCAAGGCACGCGATGAACTTGAAAATGCCCGCAGGCAGATCAAAAACCTGCGGCAGGCCCTTTCAGAAGCACACCGCGACGCAGACGCGGAACGTGCAAAAACAGAGCGTGAGCTGAAGACGCTCCGGATGGAACACCGGGAGCTTGCGGATCTGCGTGAGCTTGTCTTCAACCGGGAAAACAAGGTGCATGAAGCCCCCGCAAAGGAGATCTCTTATCCTTACGAGACCAGGAAACGCACTGTGGTATTCGGCGGGCATGATACCTTCCTGAAAGCGATCCGGCCACTGCTCCCGACCGTCAAATTCGTTGACACGCAGATCTACAGTTTCAATCCTGAGATCGTCCGGAATGCGGATGTCGTCTGGATCCAGAACAACTGCATCTCCCACTCCCAGTACGGGAATATCGTGAAGATCACGAGGCAGTATGGAATACAGCTCCGCTACTTTGCCTATGCCTCAGCGGAAAAATGTGCGGAACAGCTGGTGACAGAGGACCAGAAAGACGGTTGAACGCAAAGAATTTGTACCGGTTTTAACCCGTGATACATAACTATGCGATTCTCTCTGAGACGGGCGATACGCATATGACGGTCTTTAACCCTGATCCGCAATTGCCGGAACTGATCAGAGTGATCGCTTCCGGGGAAGGACTTTTTGTCTGGAAACCCTCGAGTTGATCAGGCACAACTGACAGATTTTTAGTTTGACGGAATGAAGAATACATGTGAAAGGAATTCATTATGTTCAGGCTTGTTTCATTTGAAGAAGGTTCAGAATTGAACAAATACCTGTCTTCCATAGCATCTGACACGATCTACGAAGCATTGTGCGACTGGGTACGGTCCCCGGAAGACCTGATGGAGGTCTACAGCCTCTATTTTTGCGTAATGCCTGCAGGAATCCGGGAGATGGATTATTTTGAGGGCATAACGGGGCATCTGCAGCTGGACGAAAGCGGAAGGGAAGCCGATGCCAGGTTTTCCGGCTGGTTTTCGGAATGGTCTGCTGACGAGGATCTTTCGGAAGATGACCTTGCGGGGATCCGCTTCCTCTGGATGAAGATCGAGCGCATGAAAGAAAAAATGCTCGACCGGAATGCATCTTACACCTTTGACCTGTTTGAGGAATACCTTTTCGCCCTCCTGATCGAAGAAGGAGCTATTCCGGATGAGAACGATGAGGATGACTTCGAAGACGACCCCTTTGAAGATGCGTCCTGGGAAGACTTTTTTGATGAAGACGATGAAGACGATTTTGATGAAGATGATCTGGACGAAGAGGATGACCTGGATGAAGAAGCAGACTTAAAAAAGATCGGGGAAGCTTTCAGGGACTATCTGGACGGGATCGTATCCTCCCTTAAGGATGTCGCTGAGAAGGAAAATGCGATCTTGAAGACAAAAGGCGAGCTGATCGCTAAATACGGCTTTGATGAGGATGAAGCTGACTGGACCGCGACTGCCGTCCACTGCGTGGGATGTATGGGAATGGACCTTGCGGACGACAATGGTTTTGAGAGCATGTTTTTCTGGGATGATGATTATTCCGTTTTCTTTGCCAATTCCGATACATTTATCGAGTCGGTTCACCTGATCACTGGCGGGATCGGCGCCGCGATGGGATATGGTTATGAAAACGTCGCTGAGATCTTCACGGATGCCGGCTATAAACTTCCTATCTGGCTGGTAGGCACACAAACTGCCTTCGACCTGAGAGAAGAAGACATAAAGGAGAGGATGCGGCACATGCCGGCGATTCCGCTGCCTGACGTCGAATTTAAGAACCCTTACAATAATGACAACAACAATGACGACGATGATCTCCCATTTTCATAACGTTACTTTTTCAGCACCAGCAAAGAATACTGCGAAAGGGACTATACATGATCAGACCAATCGTTAAAGATATACTCTTCCTGGGCCAGAAATCAGAGCCCGCAACAAAACAGGATCTGGCCGTTGGGCAGGATCTGCAGGACACCCTGCAGGCAAATCGTGACCGCTGTGTCGGCATGGCAGGAAATATGATCGGTGTGAAGAAAAGGGTCATCATCGTAAACATGGGGATGATCAACGTCGTAATGTACAACCCTGTCATTGTAGGAAAAGATACCCCCTATGAAACAGAGGAAGGCTGCCTCTCCCTCCCCGGGGTTCGAAAGACAATCCGTTTTCAGAATATCGAAGTGGAATATCTGGATGCCGGCTGGAAAAAGCATCGGCAGAAGTATTCCGGATGGACGGCACAGATCATCCAGCATGAGATCGATCACTTAAGCGGGATCCTCATCTGATAGCCATATCAGGGGAGATCCGATTTCAACCGGAGGCAACCGAAATTTATATCGTCACAACTTTGACTGATTTGAACCGGGTATGTTTTGTAGAGGCAAAAACTTAATCATGCCCAGATGGAAAAAGCAGGATTTATGAGGATGCAAAACATGAAAAACGAAAAAAAGCCTGATCCGAATATAATCTATCCCATTCCGGGATATGAGAAAGAAATCTATGTAAAGCCAACGGTCACCAATCCAAACATTATCGTCGGAGACTTTACATACATTGCCGATTCCAATTTTGAAAGTCATGTTACCCATCATTATGAATGGAACGGCGATAAACTGCTGATCGGAAAGTTCTGTCAGATCGCAGCCAGTGTGGAATTTGTCATGAACGGTGCAAATCATCAGATGAACGCGGTCTCTACCTTTCCGTTCTATACACTGGAAGGCTGGAGCATGAATCCTCCTGAGCCCGTCGATCTTCCGCTAAAGGGCGACACGGTGATCGGCAACGACGTGTGGATCGGCCAGAACGCGGTGATCCTTCCCGGTGTTCATATCGGTGACGGAGCCATCATCGGAGCAAATAGCGTGGTGGGATGCAACGTTGAGCCGTACACTATTGTGATTGGAAATCCCGCGAAGGTCCTCCGCAAGCGTTTTGATGATGAACTGATTGATCTGATGCTCAGGCTCAAATGGTGGGATAAGAGCATAGAAGAAATAGACGGCCTGATTCCAATACTGACCTGCAGTGATTTGGAAAAGGTCAGAGAAGAATTGAAGGCAAGGCTATGATTATTCTGATTACCGGAGCATCTCACACAGGGAAAACGCTTCTGGCACAGAAGATGCTCGAAAAATACAAATACCCATATCTATCCATCGATCATCTGAAGATGGGCCTGATCCGCAGCGGGAATACAGAATTGACGCCGGAGGACGATGAGGCTCTGACAGGTTACCTGTGGCCAATCATACGAGAGATCGTAAAGACGGCGATTGAAAACCGGCAGAATCTTATAGTTGAAGGCTGCTATATTCCATTTCGCTGGAGGCAGGACTTTGACGAGCGGTATTTACCGTCGATCCGATTTGTTTGTCTTGCCATGAGTGAAAAATATATCGAGAACCATTTCGGTGAGATTATTGCACATGAATCGGAAATAGAATCCAGACTGGTCGATGCTGATTGTGCGATGGAAGTTCTGAAGGCAGACAACAGGAGCATCATCGAAGGATTTCAGGATGTCGGGGAACAGATTGTGCTCATTGATTCTGACTACGAACAGACAATAGAGAAGTTGCTGTATTGACAAATCCCATTTTGGTGAAATGAGGACACAATGATGAAGCTTGAATGGATACAAACAGACAGGGAAAACTCAGATTTCACCGCGTTATGCCAACTGTTGAATCGTGAGCTTGTCCTAAAGCTTTCCGGCTCAGGAGATCCGATCAGTTCGCGTGCAGATAAAACAGATGATTTTGAAACAGTCCTGCTGGCAAAAACAAACCTTGTTCCCGTTGCCTGTGCTGCACTCAGGCCCTTTTCAACAGATACCGCTGAACTAAAGAGAATGTATGTTTTGCCCGAGCGGAGAAATCACGGCCTTGGGAGTATACTCCTTGGAAAATGTGAGGAGATCGCACGCTATCGCAATTACCGTTTCCTTGTTCTTGAAACAAATATTCTTCTCCCGGATGCAAAAAGACTCTATGAGAAAAATGGCTATGTCAAAAGAGCATCATATGGTCCCTTTGCCTCATTACAAGAAACCATTTGCATGCAGAAAGCGCTCTTCTAATCGTAAAGCTGACCATATGATCAGGCATAACTGACATATTCCGGTCTGACGGAATAAAGAATAATTGCCATGTTCAGGAATGGCGTTTCCGGACCGACAATCGGTATTTGCGGAGGAATATTTATGGCAAATAAATATCGAGTAAAGAATTGAAAACCACCGTGCAGGAGACATAATATTGTCACCCGCACGGTGGTTTTTATGGTCAGTTATTGACAAAGGCATTCAGCTGTCAGGGATTGCAGTTCTTGCAGGGGACGTATCCTGCAGACACGGCTTCAGATCTTGACTTGAACCCCACCTTGTTGGATTCATTCATCTGCTTCACGGATGAACACCCCGCTTTATGGAATTTTTTTGTGTTTTTGTTGCCTATATACGATGCAGTGACATTAGTGCCGCTGCCGCCGGAGGATGATCCTGAACTTCCGCTCTTAAGTGCCCCGGTGGAATCAAATGTATAGCTCTTTCCGTCAATGGTCCTTTTGCCGGTCGCCATCACGCCTTTTGAGTCGAACCAGTACTTCTTGCTGCTGATCGTCTTCCAGCCCGTCGTCATGGCACCACTGCCTGCGAAGTAGTATTTTTTCCCTCCTATCGTCTGCCAGCCGGTAACACGGACACCATCTTTGTTGACATAGTAGACTTTGCCGTCCAACTTCAGCCATGAACTCTTAACAACCGTCTTTCCGTCGGACTTGTAGTAATACCACTTGCCGCCGACCTTTTTCCATCCGGCTTTGGACGTGGCCGGTGTTGCAGTCCCGTCTGCCGAGCTTGCTCCAGTCTTATAGTTTATCTTAACACCCGGCTGCACATTGTAGCAGTACACGTAGAAGCAGATCCCTTTGCCCTTATCCTCCAGGGACCTTGCCTCGATCGTCACTCCACGCGGAATGAGTTCTGTCCCGTTGTAAACAGGAGTCGTGCGATACAGAACATGGTTTCCAGTCTTTTTTATATAAGCAGCAACTGTATTTTCATAAGGGAGCATGCCTTTTATGTTCAGGTATCTTGTGCCGGTCGTAAGATTTTTGATATTGGCGTTTTCCCCTGAAAGCTCATAGGCGATCAGGTGGCATCGGTTATAAAGGTACTTTCCATCGATAAAGTCATATTTGGTCGTCTGGAACCCGGCAGGTTTGACCATCCCGATCGAACCACGCGCAGCCTTCGGCATGGTTCCCCTGCCAAGACATGCGACAGCAGTCTGGGCCCGGCCATATTGGTCAAGGGCTGAATACTTCTCATATTCCTTTCTGTTTTTGAGCTGTGCGGATGTAAATTTGGGGATGTTTTTATTAAGAGTGATGGCGGGCTTGTTTTTGAAAGCCGCCGGTTTGAGGGATGCGTAAGACACTGCGGACTGGATCGTGGGAAGGTCCTGCCGCTCAATGAAGGAAGATGATATGGTGGCGGATGTGGGAGCAGGGGCTGTACTTGAAACCGTGACTGATGCCGCTGGATCCTGCACAGTGACTGCCTGTGCAGACAGTACGGCAATCGGCCCTGCTGTGAGGCTTCCGGCGAGCAGGAAGGCAAGCAGCCGTGAAGCGATCCCTTTATAGATGTTTGGCTTTGTTCCCGGTTGCAAGTGTGTGTTTCCGTTTTGACGGTCCATTTGTTTCCTCCTTTGAATGGCAGATGTGACGGTTCATGAGATGTGGCAGTACAGCATCATGGTCTTCTTCGCTGAGCAGTAATCAGCCCTTTTATATGAGTGCGTTAAGACCATTCAGTACGCTTCAGCCATTATACATGTGTTTTACCGGTTGCTTACTTTGATTGAGTATAGGACGATGTGGCGATAAAATCAAATCCTTCTGGTTTCTTCAGAATTCTGAACGGAAATAATGACAGCCTTTTGAGAGCAATGAGATGATTAAACTACGAGTTAAATGACAGTTCGTTTCTCTTGCGGTATGATGATTACAGAAATTACGAAAGGAGAACTGCAACCATGATGAAGATGACTGTTTTACTGAGCTCATATGTCCTCTATCTGTCCCTTCTGCTCTCTGGCAGCAAGGTCAATTTGTCGTGTGAGAAAACTCCGGTAAAACAGAGCCTTTTTGATTATCATCCATGACTCTCAATGGAGGGTTTCCCTCTTAATTTGAGATGATCATTTGATGACAGGCCGCCTGTATGGAGCATTTCCACACAGGCGGCTATTTTTTATGGGTCGGCGTTAAACGGACGGTCTCCGTTCCACTTCGGTCGGCGCAGAACCGAGGTCCCCCGGACCTCGTGCGCCCCCGGACATCCAGCGCCTTGTCCGGCCCACTATATGCTCCTGTACCCCAATGGAAGAGGGCACCGGCTAAGGACCGGTTCAGTGAGGGTTCGAATCCCTCCGGGAGTACTTTATGCCTCTGTAGCAGAATTGGGATATGCGGCGGGCTCAGAACCCGTGACGGACGAAAGTTCAATGTTGTTGATTCGATCCTCACCAGAGGTACTTATGCAGGAGTGACGGAAATGGTATACGTGCCTGCCTCAAAAGCAGGATCCTGAGGGTTC
>CAMKEX010000018.1 GCA_946411695.1 uncultured Lachnospiraceae bacterium | reverse complement strand
TCGGGAAGGCCTTGACGAATTCCTTGAACTCGTCGAACTTGTTGGTGTGGGCCTCAATGAATTCGTGGTCAATCCAGTCCTTTTCGATCAGGATGTTGGCCAGGGTGTACATGAGGTTCAGGTCGGAACGGGGCCGGATCTCATAATGGTAGTCCGCGTTCATGGCTGTCTCGGACCTGCGGGGGTCGATGACGATGACCTTGTGTCCGGGCACCTGGTTCTGGCGCACGCGGCCCCAGATGATGGGGTGGGCGACGACAGGATTGGAGCCGATGAAGATCAGGGTGTCGGAGAGCTCGAGATCCTTTAATGTGTAGCCGGGAGCGTCATAGCCGTAGGTTCCCTTGTGGGCGACTGCGGCGGAGGCCATGCACAGACGGGTGTTGCCGTCGACGTTGGTCTGCAGATAGTTGCGCATGACGTGGCCGAAGATGGCAAATTCCTCCAGGGTGAGCTGGCCGGTACTGATGCCGGCGACGCTCTCTCTGCCGTATTTTGCCTGCAGGTCTTTGATCTTGTCTGCCACGTGCTTGAAAGCTTCGTCCCAGCTGACTTCCTTCATGGAACCGTCCTCCTGACGGATCTTGGGCAGTGCGCCGGGTTTTACCGTGGTCTGCTGTTTGCTGAGCGAAAGGCCTTTGATGCAGCTGAAGCCGTCGTTGACGGGATAGCCTTTCGTCGGCACTGTGCGAACGATGCGTCCGTCCTCCACATAGAAGTCGAGATTACAGTCGATCGCGCAGAAATTGCAGGTCGATTGTACTTTTTGCATATGCTCCTTCCTCTCTCTTGATTCTGAAAATAATTGTTCCGCGGGAGTAATTCCGTTTTTCGTTAAGTTGCATCTTCCATTTCATCCATGCATAAAACGTATAAAAGCATGCGGATTTATTGATGATTCGTCAGTTTATATAAACTAACCATATTGCTTTTCCGCATTTATTGTGTAATTTTACTATATTTGCAGGGATGCGGATGTTGCGCATGCAACATTTTTATGTATAATACTAATAATTTAACAAAAATGCACTGTCATTCTCACAGGGAACTCCCTGTGCATATATAATATTTCACACATATCAGAATCATTATGATTTCTGTGCCTGTATCCGGGTTTTTCCAGCGGTTACAGGATATTTTCGTTCTTTTTCAGAAAGGATGCTGCCTTTTAGTGCTGCCATTTAGAAAGGGTGGTGCCATTTAAAAAGGATGCCGCCTTTTAGTGCTGCCGTTTAGAAAGGATGCCGCCTTTTAGCGCTGCCGTTTAGAAAGGATACCGCCATGCCCAAAGCGCATATTACCGATATTTCCACCCTGCCTCTCTTCGATGAAATCAGCCCGTCAGACTGTACCTTGCTCTTCGACTGTCTGGGCTGCCGGATCCGCGAATACACGAAAGACTGCCGCATCCGGCTGGATGGGGATCTGACCGGAAACGTGGGAACAGTCATTGAGGGCAGCGTAAATATGTACAAAGAAGACATCTGGGGAAACCGTACCCTGCTTTCCTATATGAAAAAGGGGGACGTTTTCGGGGAGTCCTTCTCCTTCTGCGATATCGCCCCCGAACGTGAGGGAGTCTCCTTTGTCACAGCCTCCTCCTCCCTGATCCTCTTCCTGCCCGCGGCAAGGATCCTGCTCCCCTGCACCAATTCCTGCCCTTTTCATCACCAGCTTTCCAAGAATATGTTTGCCATGATCGGTGCGAAAAACCGCAGGCTGATGGAACGTATTGAAGTCTCCTCCCAGGGGTCCGTTCGGGAGAAGATCCTCACCTATCTGTCCATGGAGGCACGGCGACAGGGAAAATCCAACTTCCGCCTGCCCCTGCGGCGCACGGAAATGGCGGAATATCTGTGCATCAATCGCAGCGCTATGTCCAGGGAGCTCTCCGCTTTGAAAAATGAGGGCGCTATCGATTTTGACAAGGATTATTTCACCCTGCATATAGCAGACCCGGATGCCTGAGAAACGGAAGCAGTGAGATTGAGACACTCGGGACCGGGACATAATGGACAAAATGGACTTGAAAAAAAATGACTTCAGGAGTATTTTGTAGTGACAGTATATGAACACTGTGGTTTTCAATAAATTCAGACAATCATTGTGAGGCAGATAAATGAAAGTAAAGTGTTCCTATTGCGGGCAGTATTTTGATGATTCGGCCGAGAAGTGTCCCAGCTGCGGAGCGCCGAACGACCATATCCACCGAACTTCCGACTCGATTCCCAAGACGATCGAGGAACTGAAGGCCTATTGTGACGAAAACGGCCTGACGCCCGAGCGAACCCGCTTTTTTGTAGGTGTGGATTACAAAGAGCCCAGGGCCTTCGGCATTTACAAGGATGACAAGGGCGAATTCGTTGTCTACAAGAACAAGGCAAACGGCGAGCGCGCGGTGCGCTACCGGGGCGTGGACGAAGCCTATGCAGTCAACGAGCTCTATGAGCGCCTGCAGGATGAGATCCTTAACCAGAAAGCCCATCATGTAGAGCGCCAGAAGGCGAGGGCTGTCAAGTCCGTCAAGCGCGAACAGACAGCCGGGCTGATCAAAACCATTACCATGGGCCTGGTGGTTGTGATGGGCGTCTCTGCCTTCTTTTTTTCCGGGAACAAGCATAATAACGGGTATTACCACTACAATAATCAGCACTATTACAGTCTGGATGACACCTGGTACTATTATGATGATACTCTGACAGACTGGTATCCCGCCTCTTCTGTCCCGGAAGATCTGGCGGAAAACGCGGATGATTACTATGATTCGTCCTATTATGATTACAACTCCAATACGACGAATTTTGAGGACACCGACTACTACTCCGACTGGGAGGAATCCCGGAGCAGTGACGACGATGACAGCGACTGGAGTTCCTCCGACTGGGATTCGGGAGATACAGACTGGGATTCCGACTGGTAATGCCGGAACTGCCGGGGTTTTCGTCCGGCGATGCAGAGACTGGCAGCGTTTTCGTCCGGTGATGGAGGGCCGGTTCGGGATTCTGCAGCAGCTGAGTATGAATGGGATTCAGGACCCGCTTGCATGTTAAAGGCAATTTTTTACCGGCAATTTTTTACCGGCAATATTTTACCGGCTAAACAGAATAAAATACTGTAAACAGATCAGAGCGAAAGCCTCATCTCCTGCAGAGAGGGCTTCCGCTCTTTTTTCATGCCGTTTTTTAAGTATGATGAGTCACGAGGGACGGTTCCTCCTGACTCATCAGTCTTAAAAGCGACATAAAAAATGAGTCAAGCGGAACCGTCCCTCGTGACTCATTTTTAATACAATTTTAATGTCAGCTGTCTTTCTTTAATCCCTTTTTTATGCTGATGCAGGGATAATGGTAGCATCTTGGAAACTGGAGATGAAAGGCAGCCCCGGCAATGTTGACAGGAGGACGGTATGGCAAAGGCGCGTAACGCGATCAGAGGGCATCTGACATCCTTTCGGATGATCCTGGTCAGCTTTATTCTGATGATTCTGGCCGGAGCGGTCATGCTCTGTCTTCCCTTTGCTTCAAAAGGAGACGAACCGGTCAGCTTTTTAAATGCACTCTTTACATCCACCTCGGCGGCCTGCGTGACAGGTCTGGTGGTCTTTGATACAGCGACAAAGTGGACTATGTTCGGCAGGATCGTCCTTCTGATCCTGATCCAGGTCGGCGGTCTTGGAGTTGTGACGATGGCAGCAGCTGTCATTACACTGACAGGGGCACAGATTGGTCTTCTGCCCCGGCTGGCGGTCCAGGATGCGGTCTCGGCGCCGGAGCTGGGATCGGTGCTGAATTTTATGAAGTTTCTCATAGCGGGGACTTTCTGCATAGAGGGAATCGGAGCCCTGTGTCTTCTGCCGGTCTTTGCATTGCAGTTCGGTTTTGTGAAGGGGCTGGGGTATGCGGTTTTCCATTCGATCTCAGGATTCTGCAATGCGGGATTTGATCTGATGGGTTCTCAGGCGCAGTTCTCCTCGCTGACGGCCTATGCTTCCAATGTGGTGGTCAACGTCGTCATTATGCTGCTGATCATACTGGGCGGTCTGGGATTTCTGACCTGGAGCGACCTGATCAACAATCGTTTCCGTCTGAAGAGGCTCCGCCTGCAGACCAAGATCATTCTGGCGTCAACCGCGGCGCTCATTCTGCTCCCCGCCCTTTATTTTTTCTTTGTGGAATTTAAGGGATACCCCTGGAATGAGCGCCTCCTTCTCTCACTCTTTCAGAGTGTGACGCCGCGTACAGCGGGCTTCAACACGGCCGATTACGGACAGATGAGTGAGAGCGGTCTGCTGATCACGATCATGTTGATGATGGTGGGCGGCGCGCCGGGTTCGACGGCCGGCGGTATGAAGGTCACGACCATGGCGGTCCTGTTCCTTGCCTCCGCCACTTTTCTCAGGCGCCGGGAACAGGTCAACTGTTTCCGAAGGAGGATCGAAAAAGATGCGATCCAGAATGCCATGGCGCTCCTGACGCTTTATATCTTTCTTCTGCTGGGCGGCTCCATTGTCATGTCTTCCACGGAAGGTTTTCCGATCATCACTTCCCTGTTCGAATGTGCTTCGGCACTTGGAACCGTGGGACTGACGACCGGGATCACGCCGGGCCTCTCGGTCCTGTCCCGGATGATCCTGATCGCATTTATGTTTTTCGGGCGCGTCGGCGGACTGACCCTGGGATATTCTTTTGCCGCCTCGGCAAGGGGCAATCCCGGACTTCTGCCGGTGGAAAAAGTATCTGTCGGTTGAATACTTTTTATCCAAACATATTTGGTCCTGAACTTATTTTTTGAGGGACGCATTTTTCCTGAACTTTTATTTTTGGTCCTGAACATATTTTTTCAGGTCACTTTTTTCCTGAACTTATTTTTGGTCCTGAACATATTGAATCCTGCACGGGGGTATAAAAATGGCAAAGAGTATATTGATCATCGGTGCCGGAAGATTCGGACGCTACAGTGCTCAGAAGCTGCATGAACTGGGACATGATGTCATGGTCGTGGATCTGCGTGAAGAACTGATCAACCAGATCATGCCTTTCGTGTCAGACGCCCGGATCGGCGACAGCACTGACAAGGCCTTTATGAATACACTGGGTGTCAATCTTTACGATTTCTGCATCGTCGCCATCGGCGATGATTTCCTCAGTTCTCTGCAGACAACCTTCACGCTGGATGAGCTCGGTGCGAAAAAGATCATTGCCCGCGCCACAAGCCATCGTCAGGAGAAGTTCCTTCTGCGCAACGGTGCCTCCTATGTGGTCTTTCCCGAGAGGGAACTGGGCTTCTGGACGGCGATCCGTTTCAGTTCGGACAGCATCTCCAACTATGTTGATCTGTCCGACGGCTACGGCGTCTATGAGATCAAGGTTCCTGAGCGCTGGAGCGGGAAGCGCATCGATGAACTCGATGTCCGCAGAAAATACCATATCAATATCCTGGGTGTGCGTGATCCCATGAGCAACAGATTAGTCTCTCCGAATGCTGCCGGAGAAAAGCAGAAACTCCCGGAAATCGACATGGATATCCGTTACAACACTGTACTGCACAGCGGGCAGACAATGATGGTTCTGGGGAAATCCGAGCACATTCAGAAGATTCTGTGATAAAGATCCCATTGGAGAAGCCGTATCCACGGCTTTCTCCCCGTAAACATGCGGAGCATATCACATACTCCGATCGTCCCGGCCGTATTTATCATTTCTCCCCATATATATGCGGAGCATATCATTCCAGTTTGAGGGGTTTGGCTATGACGATGTTACTCTCCATACACATGCGGAGCATGTGTTGATGCCCCGGCGAGCGGCATATCGGAAAGAGGTAATAATGATGAGCGGTTTTTTCACAATGATCGCGGAAAATATTCTGGTAATAATCGGATTCGCATTATACGGCGTATTGGTGTATTATATGGTTGCAAAGGCAATCCGCCGCTATACGGGCGGAAAGCCCCGGCGCGGCTCAAAAAAAAGTCCCGGGCGAAACAAATCGATCAGTGAACAGGATTCTACAGAAGCCAATGTCTTTTTTACCATGTTCAGGAATCCTCCGGAGAAATCGGAAGAGGAAGATCTTTCCAGAAAGGATTTTTCCATAGACATTCCCACAGCCAATTCGTACAGACATCGAAAAAGCCAGCAGGATTGAGACGGATCGAATGGTCCTTACATAAATAGAAGACTCAGACGGAGGTTGTTATGTTGCACTCTCCGATTCGGCACAACAGCGATCGGCAAAATATCGAAGAAACGGGCGGTAGAAGCAGTCATGCTTCCCGCCCTTCTGTTATGGTCTGCCTTTCCCCGTCTCCCAGCACAAAGCGTGTGATCCGCACTGCAGCCAGGATGGCCTTTCCCGGGCCCTCTTCTAATATAGACGGGCCTCCTCCGATCGCCCTCTATGTAGGCAGTACGGGACGTGAGGCTGAGGAGGATTCCCTCCTTCGCGAAAACATCCGGTACGCCCGGAAGTACGGATTTGAAGTGCACACGATCCAGGGGGCGGATATCCCCCTCGCGATTGCCGAGTATGCCCGCCGGGAAGAGGTGACGGATCTGTTTCTGGGATACAGCCCGCCCTCTTTTACTCTGCTGCCCAGGCCCGCGATCAATGAAAAGCTGCTGAGCTGTCTGCCGACAGTGGATATCCACATCGTCCCCGACCCTGTATCCTCTTCTTATCCCAAGGATATGAGGCAAAGACGGCCGGGTTCCCCCAACTGGAATCTGAAGGATCTGCTGCTCGTGCTGGCCGTCATGGCTGTCGCGACTTTCCTCTCCTACTGGTTCTATATGTCGCGCTTCAGCAACTCCAACATCATCACGATCTATATACTCGCCGTGCTGATCGCGTCTGTCATGACTTCCAGCCGTATTTACGGTACACTCGCCGCCGTCCTGTATGTCCTCCTGTTCAACTTCCTGTTCATAGAACCCAGATTTACACTGCTGGTGTACGATTCGGCCTACATGATGACCTATCTGGTCACCGTGGTGGCCGCCCTGATCACCGGTACCGTTGCCGTTCGAATGAAAAATATCGCGCGTGTCTCCGCTGAGAACGCCTATCAGGCAAAGGTGCTGCTGGATACTTCCAATCAGCTGGAGGGCGCGGAGGATTCAGAGGACATCATCCGCACCACCTGTATGCAGCTGGTGCACCTGCTCAACCGCGCAGTTGTATTCTATCCGACCACCGCATTCAGAGATTCTGCAGGAGACGGATCCGGGATCTTAGTACCCGGGGCTTCCGTGGGAAATGGATCCGGGGACTTTTCAGCACGGCGGTCCGCTGAGAATGGATCCGGGGACATACCAGCCCGGGGGTCCTCTGAGAATGGATCCGGGGACTTTTCAGCACGGGGGTCCGCTGAGAATGGATCCGGGGACTTTTCAGCACGGGGGTCCGCTGAGAATGGATCCGGGATCCCGGATTCCTCCGGGGCTGAGTCTGATCCGCGGGACAATCCAGACAGTTCCGCTGATCCCGGAGGCCCTGTTTTTTTTCCGGCAGGGGAAAAAACGCTCTCCCCTGCGCTGCTTGTCAAAGAGCTGGGCGCGGTCCGATGGACTTTTGCCAACAGTCAGACTGCAGGCGCCTTCACATCTCAGTTCGAAGACTGTACCTGCCGCTATCTGAGTGTATATTCGGGAGAGACCCGTTACGGTGTGATCGGCATCGATATGGAAGGCCATCCCCTCACGGAATTCCAGGATACAATCCTTCTGTCCATCATACATGAGTGCACCATGGCACTGGAAAACGAGCGCATGGCCCAGGAAAAGCAGACAGCGGAGATTCGCGCAGAAAACGAGCGCCTTCGCGCCGCGCTCCTTCGTTCCATCTCCCATGATCTGCGAACGCCATTAACATCCATCTACGGCTATGCCTGCAGCCTGCGCAGCTACGAAGACGACCTGCCGCGCGAGGACCGTGACAAAATTTACGAGGATATCATGGAGGACGCGGACTGGCTCAACGCCCAGTTTGAAAACATTCTCTCCATGACCAGGCTGGAGAGCGGAATCGGCATCCGCAGGACCATTGAAAACATGGAGGATGTCATTGAGCAGAGCCTGCGGCATGTCAGTTCCCACCACAACCGTCCGATCGTCTTCGATACAGAGGGTTCCGAGGACCAGATTTTCTTTGCCGAGATGGAGCCCAAGCTCATCATGCAGGTCATGATCAATCTTCTCAACAACGCCGTGAAGTATACGCCCGCTGACGCAGAGATCCGCGTGCACATGGAGCGCTCCGGGGACCAGATCATCGTGGACGTCGCCGACAGCGGCCCCGGCATCTCCGATGAGGACAAGCCCTATGTCTTCGACCTTTTTTACAGCGGCAGAAAGAGCCTGACCGACAGTTACCGCTCCATGGGGATCGGACTGAATCTCTGCGCCCAGATCATTCAGGCCCACGGCGGCAGCATAGAGATCCTGGACAACAAGCCGTCCGGCGCCCTCTTCCGTTTCCGTCTCCCGGCCGCCGACCTGAATTCCGCAGGGATGCAGCCGGCTGATTTGGATTCTATGGAGGTTCTTCGAAATGGATGACATGAAAATCCTTGTTGTGGAGGACGACCGTTCCGTCCTGAACCTGATCACAACGACACTGAAGATCAATCACTACTCCTACATTGCAGCCTCTACCGGAAACGAAGCAGTTTCACTGTGCGCATCGCACCATCCCGGCCTGATCCTGCTGGACCTGGGCCTTCCGGACATTGACGGCATTGAGGTCATCCGCACCATCCGTTCCTGGTCTTCCGCCATCATTATCATCATCAGCGCCCGCGGAGAGGACAGCGACAAGATCCTTGCCCTTGACAGCGGCGCCGACGATTACCTGACCAAGCCCTTCTCCATCGAGGAGCTCCTGGCCCGCATCCGCGCAGCCATGCGCAGGATGCAGTATATTGCGAACAGGGATGAAAAAAGCCCTGTCTTCACCAACGGAGACCTGGTCATTGATTATGCCTCCCGTATTGTCACTGTCGCGGGAACCGAAGTGCATCTGACCGCCATTGAATACAGGCTGCTGACACTCATGGCTGTCAACGTCGGCAAGGTCCTGACCCATTCCTTCATCATCGACCGCATCTGGGGCGGAGGCGTGGAGACGGACATCATCTCCCTCCGCGTCTACATGACCTCCCTGCGCAAAAAACTCCGCTCTGCCCGGCCGGGCCTCAACCTGATCGAGACCCACATCGGCATCGGCTACCAGATGCTGCGTGCAGAAAAAGTGTGAGAGATTGGGGTTGTCTGGTTGTCAGCGGTTGTCAGGGGGACGGTTGTCAGGGGGACGGTTCCTTTGACACCCTGAGGTGTCAAAGGAACCGTCCCCCTGACAACCGTCCCCCTGACAACCCAGACAACCCACAACCCATAGAAAAACACACGTCTGCACGCAGAATTTATGCATCAAATATGTGTAAACTTAAATTATGCACAAAAAAACACATATATTTTTGGTGCATATTGTGGCAGAAAATTAACGAACAAGTATTGCAATTTTCCCTATTAGTTAGTATGCTAATTATTAGAAATTCACTTTATTTGTTGAGGGATTTCCAAGTCCTTCAACTCTTTCCACATTTTATGAGGAGGCATGTATGGTAAGCTTTCAGTTGACAGAAGACCAGAAGGAAATGCAGGAACTGTTCCGTAAATTCGCTCAGGACAAGGTTGCCAAGGTAGCCGAGGAAATGGACGAAAAAGAAGAGATGAATATGGATATCATCGCCGAAATGAAGGAGCTTGGCTTCTTCGGCATCCCTTTCTCGGATGAAATCGGCGGCGCAGGCATGGACGTTCTGACCTATGCTCTGATGATGGAAGAGATCTCCAAAGTTGACGCCAGCACCAGCATCACCCTTTCCGTTCACACTTCTCTCTGCGCTTCCAGCATCGAGGAGTTCGCAACTCCCGAGCAGAAAGAGAAATGGCTTCGCCCTCTGGCAGACGGCAGCAAGATCGGCTGCTTCGGTCTGACCGAGCCCAATGCAGGATCTGACGTTGCAGGCGCTGTCACCACCGCTGAGAAGGATGGCGACTTCTATGTAATCAACGGCGCTAAGATCTTTACAACTAACTCCGGTTTCGCTGATACCTTCCTGGTATTCGCACTGACTGACAAGTCCGTCCCCGCTCACAAGGGCATGTCCGCATTCCTTGTTGACAGGAACACTCCCGGTCTGGAAGTCCAGCCCGACATCAAGCGCATGGGTATCCGTGCTGCTTCCAACGCAGAAGTTTACTACAACAACGTCCGCGTTCCTGCAGCAGATATGCTGGGCAAGGAAGGCACCGGCTTCAAGATCGCTATGAAGGCTCTTGACGGCGGCCGTATCGGTATCGCAGCTCAGTCTGTCGGTATTGCTCAGGGCGCTCTTGACGAAGCCATCAAGTACTGCAAAGAGAGAAAGCAGTTCGGCAAGCCCATCACAGCTTTCCAGAACACTCAGTTCCGTATGGCTGAGGATCAGGCTATGATCAATGCAGCACGTCTCCTCACATGGCAGGCAGCTGTTGCAAAGGACAACCACGAGAATTACAACTTCCTCGCTGCACAGGCTAAGCTCGTTGCTGCAACCGTAGCTAACGATGTCTGCCGTCACGCTGTTCAGTACATGGGCGGCTACGGCTACTGCCGTGAGTACGGCGTAGAGCGCAAGCTCCGCGACGTCAAGATCACCGAGATCTACGAGGGCACATCCGAAGTTATGAAGATGGTTATGTCCGGCAGCATGCTCCGCTAATTGTCGGAAAGAATGCGGATAATGATTCGGCATATCTGATCACCTTCCGGTTTCGATTCAGTATGGTCTGCTGAAAGCATTATTCATTAAAAAAACCTCTGCGTCTGTCACTCAGGCGCAGAGGTTTTTTATTCGCAGAGTTTTTATTTGTGTTGATAATAACTGTTGAACAAGGTCAGGCGCTGTGCGCTCTTCCGGAGGTCCTTTCATTGTAGAGGGTCTCAAACTCTCTGAGTTTGCGGATCTCGGCATCGGTCAGGTCTTTGGGGACTTGGACCTGGACGGTGACGTAGAGGTCGCCGGGCTGGGCGCTGCTCTTTTCCGCATGAATGCCCTTGCCCCGTATGCGGATCTTTTTGCCGGCATCCGTTCCTTTGGGGATCTTGCAGAGGATCTTTTTGCCGTTGGGCATGCGGACTTCCGCCTCGCCGCCCAGGACAGCTGTCATAAAGGGAACACTGGCTGTTGCGTAAATATCCTGTCCTTTTCTGGAAAATTCCTTGCTCTCCTGCACGGTGACCCTGAGGAGAAGGTCTCCCTTTCGGCTGCCGTCCGCAGAGATATTGCCCTTGCCGCGCAGACGGACGGATTTGCCGTTGTCGATGCCGGCCGGAATGTGGACACGCAGGGTCTGGGTACCGCTGCCGTCCGCTTTCTGCAGGCGGATGCTGCGGTCGCATCCCAGTACCGCCTCCTCGAAGGAAATGGTGACAGGGAATTCCGCATCCAGGTTTTCCGCCGCGCCCCGGGTCCCGCCGCCTCCGGTGAAACCGCTGAAACCGCCGTAGCCCGCTCCCGCACCGCCGAAGCCGGTGCCTGCATCGCTGTGGAAGCTCTGGAATCTGCTGCCCCTTCCGCCGCTTCTGCTGTAGGAACTGCCGCTGTCATAGCCGTTCGTGCTGCCGCCGCTGTAGCTTCCGCCACTGCCTCCTGCTCCCGCGTTCCTGAAGAGGTGTTCAAAGAGGTCTCCGTAGTCTCCGGGATCTCCGCCTTCAAAGTGGAAGGTGGTATAGCTTCCGTCTTTTCCCCGGAATGTTCCGGATCTGCCTCCGGAACCTGCTCCCGTAAAGCCCCCGAAACCATCAAATCCTCCATAGCCGTAGCCGGAACCGCCGCCAAAGCCGCCGAAGCCTGCCTTTTTGGCCTCTTCCATCCGCTTTGCATACTCTTTGGGATCCATTCCGCTCTCAAACGCGGCATAGCCGTATTCGTCGTAAATCTTTCTCTTCTCTTCATCTCCGAGAATCGAATTCGCTTCCGAAATATCCTTGAATTTCTTCTCTGCTTCCGCGTTTCCCGCATTGGAATCCGGATGGTATTTCTTTGCAAGCTTTCTGTACGCTTTCTTGATCTGCGATGCATCCGCATCACGCTTTACACCGAGGATTGCGTATAAATCTTTTTCATTTGGTTTTCTGTATGTTGCTGCCATTTGTCTCACCCCCTTTCCATATGGGGAAATGGTCAAAAATCTTCACAGTATAAATCCGGCAGACAGAGCCTGCCGTTGGATTATTTTATTTGTTATATATATTATATAACACCTATTCTCATCATAGTCAATAACTTCATAAAAAAAAGCCTTTATAGAAAAATAAAATTTTCAGAAAAAAAATTCTGCGAAAGGCATTCTCTTCAGAAAAATCGTTACAAAAAAAGCGCCGCCGGCAGAAGCCGGCAGCGCCCGGATCCCCCGGTCCGGAGGAAGGATCAGTTTTCATAAAACCATTCTTTTGAATGTTACTTTTTCAGTGAATGTTATTTTTTTGTGCAATTTCCTTTTCAGGCCTTTGCAAATTCCATGACCAGCTGCAGGAGGATCTCCACACAGGTGTCCATCTCCTCGGCGACCGCATGCTCGTAGAAGCCGTGATAGGCATAGCCGCCGGTCCCGAGATTGGGGCAGGGAAGTCCCCTGAAGGAGAGCTGGGCCCCATCGGTACCTCCGCGGACAGGTCTGGAAGAAGGGGTCAGTCCCACTGCCCGGATAGCCTTTTCGGCTGCCCGTACGACCTCGGGATGGTCCGCGATGACCTCTGCCATATTGCGGTACTGGTCTTTGATCACGCAGGCCACTGTTCCGTCACCGTACTTTTCATTGAGGGCACGGGCAATCTCCTGCATTTTTTCTTTTTTCTCCGCAAACTTTGCCGCGTCGTGGTCGCGCAGAATGTAATCTGCAGATGCTTCCGATACATTTCCGCGGGCGCCGGTCAGGTGATAAAAGCCTTCGCGGTCCTGCGTTCTCTCGGGCACTTCCCGGTCCGGAAGCATGGCATTTGCCTCCATGATCACCTTCATTGCATTGATCATCTTCCCCATGGCATCGCCCGGATGGACCGAAATACCATGTGCCGTCAGCCTGGCTGCAGCCGCATTGAAGGTCTCATACTCAATCTCGCCGGGGACAGAGCCATCCACCGTATAGGCGAGATCTGCCCCGAATTTTTCCAGGTCCAGAAGGGCCGCGCCGTGTCCGATCTCTTCATCCGGTGTGAAGCAGACGCAGATTTTCCCATGGGGGATCCCGTCATTGATCAGGCGCTCGCACATGGTCATGATCTCTGCGACACCGGCCTTGTCATCCGCGCCCAGGACGGAGGTCCCGTCTGTAGTCAGGATGGTCTTTCCGATGCAGTCCTTCAAATGGGGAAAGGCATCCGGATCCAGGATCCTTCCGGAAGTCCCCAGAGGGATCGGGCTTCCGTCATAGTTCTCGATCACCTGCGGGTGGGTATCGGTGCCTCCGCAGTCGTCCACTGTATCCAGGTGGGCGATCAATCCGATGGCTTTCCGGTCTTCATATCCGGGTGTGGGAGGAAGAAAGCCGTAGGTATAGGCATGCTCATCGACAAAAACACCCGTCATTCCCAGTGCTTGCATCTCCCCGGCCAGGAGGCCGGCAAGTTCAAATTCTCCTTCTCCCGTCGGTGTTTTTTCCACTTCCTCGCAGCTGGTCGTATTGACCGCCGCATAGTTCAGTAATCGTCTGTATGCTCTCAATGCTGCTTCCTCCAAAGCTGTCCATATATATCTGTCCATATATAGCTGTCATTATATAGCTGCCCATATATGTCCAAGGTTGTCCAAAGATGTCGTTTTCGATTTCTGCCCGCCTTGCCAGATCATTTTACAATTGCGCGGGGGAGGGGCTTTCGTCTGCTGCACTTTTTGAAAATATTCCTGAGATAATCCTGAAAAACTCCCGATCATCAGTCTTCACTGCTGTGCTTCCGCAAGCAGGGCCTGTTCCTCACCGGTCAGTTCATGTGCCGCAAAGAGATCCGGCCGCATTTTGCGGGTGAGAAGGAGGGACTGCTGCAGACGCCATCTGCGGATTTTTTCGTGGTCCCCGGAGCGCAGGACCTCCGGTACGGCCTCGCCTTCGTAGACAGCGGGCTGGGTGTACTGGGGGTATTCCAGCAGACCGTTTTCAAAGGATTCCTCCTGTGTGCTGGCATCGCGAAGGCTGCCGGGAAGAAGGCGGGCGACGGAATCAATGATGACCTGGGCTGCTAGCTCGCCTCCGGTCAGCACATAATCGCCGATGGAGACCAGTTCGTCGGCATGCGGATAGATGCGGGCATCCATTCCCTCGTAATGGCCGCAGATCAGGATGAGATGGTCTGTCTCTGAGAAGGCGTGCGCTTTCTTCTGGGAATAAGGCGTGCCGGCGGGACTGAGGATGACCGTGCGTGCATCACTTTTTGCCGAAATATCTCTCCGGCCTTCAGAAGAATCGGTGTGATTCCTTTTTTTGCATGCGCGGAGGGCATCGAGAACCGGCTGGCACCGCATCACCATGCCGGCTCCGCCGCCGAAGGGGGAGTCGTCGATGTGACGGAAGCTGCCGGGGGCATAGTCGCGGATGTCAATGATCTCCACCCGGAGAACTCCGTTTCTGACCGCTCGTGCTATGACAGGAGCCTGCAGGAAGCTGTCGAAGAGATCCGGCATGATTGTAAGTACAGAAATGATCATGGTCTGTTTTACCTGTATCGCCTTTTTGCCTGTGTCAGAGTAATTCGTCAAGGGTACTGCCGTAGGCGGGCAGGAACTCTGTACAAAAATCACGGACTTCTGGCATCTGTGCAGACATTTTGTCGACGGAATCCTGAATGGTCTTCTTAGCAGTGCGGAACTCGCCGTTTCCCGCGTTCTCTTCTTCGATGCATTTGATCAGGGCGGAAATCTTGTCCGCAGCCTTGACCAGGCGGCGCAGATACTTCTCCTGCTCAGCGTTTTCGCTCTTTTCCGGGAGCAGGATCCCGCGATAGGTCTCTCGCAGATCTTCGGGAAGAAGGAGCAGGAGCCGCCGGGCAGCAGCCTCTTCCACCTCATGATAAGCTTCCCGGATCTCGCTGTTGTGGTATTTGACAGGGGTAGGCATGTCTCCGGTAATGATCTCAGTGGCATCGTGATAGAGCCCCAGCAGGGCAGCCCGGTCCGCGTCGAGATCCTGCCCGTAGCGGGTGTTTCCGATGGTACAGAGGACGTGGGCGATACATGCGACCTCCAGGGCGTGCTCGGAGAGGTTCTCCGGTCTGGAACTGCGCATCAGGGCCCAGCGCTCAATGTATTTCATTCTTGAAATCGTTGCAAAAAAGCTATAGCTATGCATGTTGTCTTGTCCTCTACTGCCCGGCTGTTACTGCCTGTTTTTCCAGCCCGGCTTCTGCTGCCGGGATTTTTGCCCGGTTTTCACTGTCCTGCCTTCACTGCCCGGCTGTTACAGCCCGGTTTTCACTGTCCGTCCTTCACTGCCCGGCTTTTACTGCCTGTTTTTCCAGCTGCGCACTTTGGCGCGGATCCGCTGGAGGGCATTGTCGGTGGATTTTTCATCTCTGTTGAGGATGTGGGCAATTTCGATGTAATTCAAGCCTGTCAGGTGGAGGTCCAGGACCTGCTTTTCCAGAGGACTGAGTTCGTTTTCGATCCGCTCCTGCAGGGCAGCGAAGTTTTCGCGGTCTATGAGGACCTTCTCGGGATTTGCACCGTATCCACCGGCGGACATGGTGTTCAGGTCATCTGTGATGGACTCTTCCAGTTCCGGGCCCTCGTTCCCGTCGATGCTGCCGGCGGGCGTTGTGGGGGCGCTCAGGGAGACGGCGGTATTCAGGGGCATATGTTTTTTTCTTCCGGACGCCTGTACCGCTGTGTAGAGCTGGCGCGAGACGCAGAGCGAGGCAAAAGTGGAAAAACTGGCGTCCCGGCCGCAGTCGTAGTCGCGAAGGGCCTTGAAAAGTCCGAGCATGCCCTCCTGGATGAGGTCTTCGGAATCGCCGCCGAGAATGAACATGGAACGGGCCCGGTTTCGCACGAGTCCCTTGTAGCGGCTCATGAGTGTCTCTGTAGCCCGGTCGTCCTGATCTCTGGAAAGGGCGATCAACTCGTCATCCGACAGGCCCTCATAATATTCTTTCTGCATCTGCTCTCCTGTTTTTTCATTGGCATCTGAAGCGGGGAGATCTTGTCTCTTTCCGGCATACCGCTCATTCGGGCGGCAAGGAGGGGAGGATGGAGTTTATCCCCTCCGGCGGATGATTGCGTTTATCTCCTCCGGCAGAGAATTGCATTTATCCCTTCCGGGAGAGATTTCGTTTATCCCCTCTGGCGGAGGATCTCGTACATGAGGACGCCGGCGGCGACGGAGGCGTTGAGGGAATCGATCTCACCCTTCATGGGAATGGAGGCGATCATGTCGCATTTTTCCCTGACCAGGCGGCTGACACCGCTGCCTTCCGCGCCGATGACGAGACCGATGGGGCCGGTCATGGACAGCTGCGTCATGGGGGTGCCTCCCATGTCCGCGCACACAAACCAGAGACCGCGTTTTTTCAGGTCTTCCATGGTGCGGGCGAGGTTGGTCACCTTGACGACAGGGGTGTAATGGATGGCGCCGGCGGAGGCTTTAGCCGCAGTGGCGGTCAGGCCGACAGCACGGTCCTTGGGGATAATGACGCCGTGAGCGCCCGCCAGGTTTGCGGTACGGATAATAGCGCCGAGATTGTGGGGATCTTCGATCTGGTCAAGCAGGATGAAGAAGGGGTCCTCCCCTTTTTCGGCGGCTTTGGCAAAGAGATCGTCGATCTCCGCATACTGAAATGCGGCGGCCTGCGCGATCACGCCCTGGTGCCTTCCGGTCTGGGAGAGCTGATCCAGGCGCTGGCGGGAAAGGAAACGGATCGGGGTGCGGTTCTCTTTGGCAAGGCGCAGGACAGTCTGCATGGCGCCCTCTGCAGGACCCTCCAGCAGGAAAAGTTTCTCAATTGTTCTCCCCGCCCGATAGGCTTCGATGACGGCATTGCGGCCTTCGATCCTGTTTTCATCGGGCTCCGACTGACCGGAAAAGAATCTGCTGTCCTGTTCCGATCTGCCGCGGGCAGAGTAGTCCCTTTCTGCGCGGTTTTCTCTCCGTTCTTCCCTGCGCGCTTCTCTCCTGTTTGATTCGTTTCGGTTTTCTTTTGAGTAGGAGGAGCTCCGGCGGTTGTCCCGGTCTCCTCCCCGCCTGTCATTTCCCGGACGTCTGTCCTGCATTTTCGTGTTTTCCTTTCAAAAATAATCTTGCTCTGACTGCAGTTTTCCAGTCATAAAGAATCGGGCCGCGCCGCAGTACTTGAAGCGCAGCCGGCCTGCAGTTCTCTGTTTTTTATATAAGCTTTATATCAGCAGATCTCCGTTTCTTCTGCGGGTCAGCTGCAGGCCGGTCCTCAGAAGTTCCATGAGGCGGCCGGTCCTGCCCTGCAGATAGAGGTAACCGCACAGGGTCTCAAGGGCAGTCGCCTGCAGGTATTCCTCCAGGGATGCGCCTTTTGCGTGGTGCATGGGATGGGAGTTTCTGCCCCTGCGGTAAACCTTTTTTTCCTCTGTGGTGAGGAGGTCATAAATCGCCCTGCCGATGGCGGCCTGTTTCTGTGCCCGGACCAGACGGGTGGTCTCGTTGTGGAGTTTTTCCGCCTGGCGGTTGCCTTTGGCAAGAACACTGGTGCGGATGATCAGAGAGTAGACCGCATCCCCCAGAAAAGCCAGGGCCAGGGGGGAGAATGTCCTGATGTCCGCGTCCATGCCGAACAGAGCCAGGGATGCGGCTATGTCCGTTTCTGCCTCATTGGTCATGAAAGAGGGCGTACGATCATCGCCGCCCTCTCCGGATTCTTCCGACTGCATGGATTGGTATTCTGCAGTCTCTGGTAAAAGGGGGTCAGCCCCCCTCTCACGTTTATTGTTGTCTGACAATAGTATGTTCCTCTTCTATGATCAGGTTCGATCAGGTTCTGAAGATCAGGCTTTTTTCCACTTGACGCCCTCGCGGGTATCTTCCAGGATGATGCCTCTGGCCTTGAGTTCGTCGCGGATTGCATCTGCTTTGGCGAAGTCGCGGGCTTTGCGGGCAGCCTGGCGGGCCGCGATCTGTTCTTCCACATAGGCGGCCAGATCGTCGTCGAGGCTCTTGTCGCGGACCAGGATCAGTCCGAAGACGTCAGTGAGGGTCTGCAGTTCATCATTGAGCCTGCTCAGGAATGCCGCGGAGGAGTTCTCGTTGACATTGCTGTTGATCCATTTGACGAGTTCGAAGACAGCGGAAATACCGTCCGCGGTATTGAAATCGTCATCCATGGCGGTCTCGAACTGGGTGCGGAAGGCATCGGCCTGGGTCAGGAGAGCTGTCTCTGCCTCAGTGAGGGTATCGCCTGCTGCCTTTTCAAGCAGGAAGCGGAGGTTCTCGGCACAGTTGACGATGCGCTCGTAGGAGGTCTTTGCGGATTCCATGAGTTCACGGCTGAAGTTCAGGGGGCTGCGGTACTGGACGGAAAGCATGAAGTAGCGCAGGACCTGGCCGTCGTACTGGTCAAGGATGTCACGTACTGTAAAGAAGTTGCCGAGGGACTTGGACATCTTGCGGTTGTCGATATTGAGGAATGCATTGTGCATCCAGTAGCGCGCGAAGGTGCAGCAGTTGGCCGCCTCGGACTGGGCGATCTCATTCTCATGATGGGGGAAAACAAGGTCTTCGCCGCCGGCATGGATGTCGATGGTGTCGCCGATGTATTCCTTGCTCATGACGGAGCACTCGATATGCCAGCCCGGACGACCCTGGCACCAGGGGGATTCCCAGAAGGGCTCGCCTTCTTTTTTGGGCTTCCAGAGGACGAAATCAAGAGGATCTTCCTTCTGGTCCTCGCCTGTGACTGCCAGCATGCGCAGGCCGGTCTGCATGTTGTCGAGATCCTTGTGGGAGAGCTTGCCGTAATCGCGGAATCTGCGGGTGCGGTAGTAGACAGTGCCGTCCTTTGCGACGTAGGCATAGCCTGTGTCGATCAGCTTCTGGATCATTTCGATCATGCCGCCGATCTCTTTGGTCGCCTGGGGATGGGTTGTGGCAGGACGGATATTCATGGCCGCCATATCTTTTTTGCATTCTTCAATGAAACGCTCGGAGATCACGCTGGCGTCAACGCCCTCCTCCTTTGCCTTGTTGATGATCTTGTCATCGACGTCAGTGAAGTTGGAGACAAAGTTGACTTCGTAGCCGCGGTACTCAAAATAGCGTCTGACTGTATCAAAGACGATCATGGGCCGCGCATTGCCGATGTGGATCAGGTTGTAGACGGTGGGGCCGCAGACATACATCCCGACCTTGCCTTCATGAAGCGGCTCGAAATCTTCCTTGCGTTTCGACATTGTGTTGTAAATTCTGATCATTTACAGTCCCTCTATACGTTATTTTTATTTCTGAATATTACTTAGTTTGAATAATACTTATTTTTGAATATTACTTATTTTCGAATATTACTGAAAAAAATTACTGAAAAATATTACTGAAAAACAATGTGCGGTAATTGCCCGAACAGTCCGCCGCTGTTTTTTTGTGTGTCCGGATCCGCATGGCATCACTGCCGCATAGGGCAGGCGGAACAGCCGCCGGGCATTGCGTCCGGGTCGGCATCGGGGCCGATCTGACGGGCAATGAGGTCGCGGGGCGAAGTGATGAGGGCAGCGGCCTGGGCGGAGATTCCCTCGCCGCGTCCCGTGAATCCCAGATGCTCCTCTGTTGTCGCCTTGACGCTGACCTGGGTCACATCGATTTCAAGGGCGTCGGCGATATTCTGCCGCATCTGATCGATGTAGGGCCGCAGCTTAGGCGCCTGGGCGATCACCGTGGAGTCCACGTTTTCAATCAGATATCCGTTTTCGGCGAGGATCTCGGAGACCCTGCGCGCGAGACGGAGGGAATCAGCCCCTTTGTATGCAGGGTCACTGTCCGGAAAATGCAGGCCGATATCCCCCAGCGCTGCGGCGCCGAGCAGGGCATCCATGACGGCGTGCACCAGGACGTCCGCGTCCGAGTGGCCGAGGAGGCCTTTTTCATAGGGAACTTCCACGCCGCCGAGGATCAGTTTCCTGTTTTCGACGAGTTTGTGGACGTCATATCCGGTTCCAATGCGCATAGGGGTTACTCTCCTGTTTTATTTCCTGCTGTATCTGCTGCCCGGTTTGCGGGCTGATCCTGAACGGGACAGGCAGAACCGTCCCCGGTGTCTCATATCTCCAGCTCCGGATGCGGGCTGGTCCTGAACGGGACAGGAAGAGCCGTCCCCGGTGTCTCATATCTCCTGCTCCGGATGCGGGCTGATCCTGAACGGGACAGGCAGAGCCGTCCCCGGTGTCCCAAAATGAGTCATTCAGAACCGTCCCTCATGACTCATTAATGGTGGAAAAGGCGGATGCCGGTGAAGCACATGACCATGTCGTGGGCGTCGCAGGCTGCGATGACGTTGTCGTCGCGGATGGAGCCGCCGGGCTGTGCGACGTATTTGACGCCGCTGCGGTATGCGCGCTCAATGTTGTCGCCGAAGGGGAAGAAGGCGTCGGAACCGAGGGTGACGTCGGTGTTGCCGGCCAGCCAGGCTTTCTTCTCTTCTGCTGTGAAAACAGAGGGCTTCTCGGTGAAGAGCGCCTCCCACTTGCCGTCGTCGAGAACATCCATGTATTCCTCGCCGATGTAGAGGTCGATGGCGTTGTCGCGGTCTGCGCGGCGGACACCTTCTTTGAAGGGAAGGTTGAGGACCTTGGGGCACTGGCGCAGATACCAGTTGTCGGCCTTCTGGCCGGCAAGGCGTGTGCAGTGGATACGGGACTGCTGGCCGGCGCCGATGCCGATCGCCTGGCCGCCCTTGACGAAGCATACGGAGTTGGACTGGGTATACTTGAGGGTGATGAGGGCGATGGCCATGTCGTCGCGGGCTGCGGCAGGCAGGTCTTTGTTCTTAGTCACGATATTTGCAAAAAGGGCGTCGTCGACAACGAGCTCATTGCGGCCCTGCTCGAAGGTGATGCCGTAAACCTGCTTCTTCTCGATGGGAGCGGGCACGTAGTCGGGATCCATCTGGAGGATGCAGTAGTTGCCTTTTTTCTTGCTCTTGAGGATCTCGAGGGCGTCGTCGTCATAGGCGGGGGCGATGATGCCGTCGGAGACCTCGGGTTTGATCAGGTTGGCGGTGCAGGCATCGCACTTGTCGGACAGGGAGATGAAATCACCGAAGCTGGACATTCTGTCAGCGCCGCGGGCGCGTGCATAGGCGCTTGCCAGGGGAGTGAGCTCACCGGCATCCTCGACCCAGTAAATCTTCTTTTCCACATCGGAGAGGGGAAGGCCGATGGCTGCGCCGGCGGGGGAGACATGCTTGAAGGAAGTCGCTGCGGGCTTGCCTGTGGCTCTCCTGAGCTCTTTGACCAGCTGATAGCCGTTGAGGGCATCAAGCAGGTTGATGTAGCCGGGACGTCCGTTCAGGACAGTGATGGGAAGTGCGCTCCCGTCTTCCATGTAGACGCGGGAAGGCTTCTGATTGGGGTTGCATCCGTATTTCAGCTGAAGTTCTGTCATGATCTCTGTACTCATTGAATTCCTTTCTGCAGATCCGGGACTGGTCCGGGAGTCTTGCACGATGAAAAAATAGATTATTTATTCTTGTTGATGATACGGCTCTCTGCTGCGCCGCTTGCGATGTCGATGAAGCGGACAAAGAGAGAGACCTTGTTGTCTTCGTTGAGGGCGTCCCAGATCCTGTTGGCGAAGGTATCGATGTCAGCGGTGAATGCCTGGTCAAAGGCAAGCTTGACAGGTTCGCCGGCGAAGGAAGGAAGCGGGTTTCCGTCGCCCTGATAGGTGGAGATGAAGCGGCCCTGGCCGGCTGCGGGATTCTCATAGGCAAATGTCTGGCGCAGGCATGCGGAAGGGTCTCCGTCATCAGATTTGAGGATGGACATGGCAAAGTTGTATTTGCCGGCTTCTACGTGCAGGACACCGGAAATCCTGGGGGTGTAGTTGGGGGCATCGGGCTCGAACTCGCGGGTGCGCAGAGACTGTTCAAAGGTCATCTGGCGGTCGAGGCCCTCATAGATCGTATCGGTCTGATCACCGTTGGTCACGATAGTCTTGTTGCCGAGGACGCGCACGGGCGCGTAGATGATCAGGCTGGGATCTTCCATTTTGGAGGGATCAAAAGCTTCGGTGCGGATGCCGTCGCCCTCTGTCACAAATACTCTGTTGCGGCTGTTTGAACTTCTGCCCATGATAAAGTAGGCAATGACAGCCTTTGTGCCGTCGGCGCTCCTGCCGATGGTGATTCCTCTTCCGGGATAACTGACTTCGCGTAGGATTTTTTCAAGATCTGCCATAGTGTTCGTTCCTTTCCTTTCCGGCACGGGCGGTCCCGCAGAGCGGTCCGATGCGCCTCTGTCGATTGTTCGGCTGCAGTCCTCTTGACGTGATTCAAGGACTGTCTGCAGACCTGCCGTCCCGGCGGGTCACATAACAGTCCTGATTGTTTGCGGTTTTATGTACACTTTACTTTAAGCACTGTCCGGTTCAAGTACTGTTCACAATAAGTACCATACATTTTAAGCACTGTTCATTGTCAGTACTCTTCGTTTTTCAGTACTCATTTGAAAAAATGATTTTACCAGATTACTCCGTTTCTATCAATCTATTATTTGAGGTATTCCTTCTTTCTTCTCCTCATCTGACGTTCTGTGATATCAGTTACTGTTCCTGATCTTCGTCAATCTCCAAAGGAATCTCCAGGGTCTGTTGTCTGTCCGCAAAGAAGGGAACGCTCTGATCGATGACCAGGCAGAGGGTGCCGTCGTCTCTTATACAGAATTTATATTCATCCGCTCTGCGGTCCTCTACATAATCCTCAACATCCGATTTGAGGATCTCTGTATAGCCCTCCTGCTGGAGCCAGGACCAGATCGCACGCCTGACAAAGCGCCTGAGGCTGATGTCGGTCTTGCCGGTCAGGTCACCCAGGGAGACTTCCCCGCCGTCCGACAGGCGGAAGGTCCTGCCGCAGTAGTCATTGCTCTGTGTTCCGCCGATGTTCCGCACGTGTGCCATCCGGATGCAGAGGAGGCCTTGTCCGGAGTAGGTGCCTTCAACGCCGACATAGTCGCGGCAGACAGCATCTTTGTCAACAACGCCTGCCTTTGCCAGCAGGGAGGAAGGGTCGTTTTCCGGATCGGCAAAATAATCATCCTTCTGCTGCTGCAGGGATTCATTGATCCTGTCTGCATAGGGATAGTACTGGTCATTGACGACCGCCAGATCGAAATACTGTGTGCAGGCAGCCTCATTGCCGCCGGGAATGAGAAAGGAGCCGGAGCGGTCTTCTTTCTCCACATAGCATTCCACCTTGTCGTAAGCGGCAGCGATCTCTTCCTGCAGGGCCGTCCTCTTTGCATCCGCGTCGGCCCGGGGCTGTGCAAAGCGCTCATCCGAAGGATCTTCAAGGGCCGCGGCAGCCTCATCGCAGAGCCGGACCACCTGTCCGTAGCATTCACAGGCCTGTGCCCGGGAGGGAATGTCGGAAGCCTTTGCCGCCAGTCCGTCCGCTCTGTAAAGTTCGGACAGGATATGTCCCTCGAGTGCCTCGGGACTGACTCCGTTGATCCCTTCCGCCTGTTCATAGGCTGCGGAGGCTTCTTCGTAGTTTTTTGCCTCCAGGAGGGCATCGGCCTCTTCCAGCGCCCTCGCCAGCCGCTTTTCAGGAAGGTTGTAGCTATACCACGCGTATCCTGCTCCCGCCAGTAAGAGGATGAGAATTATGGCTGCGTATTTTTTCAGTTTTCCGCTCTTTTGTCCGCCCGCTGCGGACACATCACTCTTTTTTTCTTCCATCCTTTGTCTCTCTGTAAATCTCAGTGTCTCTCTGTAAATCTCAGTGCGTCCGGCTGTCTGAACTCCGGGAAGTTTTTACCGGACTGTGGTCCCCTGACGGTCCGCGCGGATCTGGGACATCAGCTCGCGGTTGGCCAGTTCGTACTCGTTGAAATATGCCGCCTCATTTCCGTCGAAATCAGCGGGATTGATCGTTCCCCTGTACCAGGCTTTTCCCTCAAAATATTCGCGGATGCTCTGGGTGTCAAACTTGCGTCCGTGGCGGGCATAGATCTCGTTGATTGCCATCTGCAGGGTGTAGTCGTCGAGCTGGCTCAGTTCCTGCCTGGTGTAATATCTTGAACTGCTCTCGGGGAGAATGTAATCCGAATCCCCCTTCTCTACTTTATCGGAGATGCTTTTTTCGGAGACGTTTTTGTCGGAATCGTTTTTGGCAGAAACGGTTTTATCGGCGACAGTTTTCTTTTTGCCGGAAGACTGTGCCGCAACACCGTTGGAATTGACCCCTGCATCGCCGCCGACTGTGGTCTGAACGTTATCCGTATTCTGCTCGTCTTCTCCGGCATAGTACACTTCATTGCCGTCCTCGTCTATTTCCCATCCGGAGACGTCGCCGTCATCATCATAGTCGTCATCATCGTAGCCTTCGTCTTCAGGTTCCTCGTACTGAGGCTGTGAACTCTGACCGCTGTTCTGGGGCGCCTGCGCGCTCTGGTCATTGTTCTGCGGCGCCTGCGCGCTCTGGTCGTTATTCTGCGGCGTCTGAGCGCTCTGGTCATTGTTCTGCGGCGTCTGCGCGCTCTGGTCATTATTCTGCGGTGTCTGCGCGCTCTGGCCGCTGTTCTGCGAACCGCTGCCGGCCGGGGACACATCCGCCGGCTTGTCGCCGCCGGAATGATCATCTGCTCCGGAGGGGGAAACAGTTTCCTTGTTTCCGGAGTCCGAAGACTGATCAGGCTGCTGTGCCTGCCCGGAAGCGGGGGTCTGCTGCCCCTGGCTCAGATTTTCTTCCTTTTTGCTGTCATCCTCATAGGCAACAGTATCTTTCTCCTTCTTCTCATCCGTGTCAACGGGTTTGACAAGCAGGAAGAGGAGGAATCCCAGCACCAGCACCAGGACTGCTGCGGAGGCAAGCATGATATAGCGGCCCGGGTCGGTTTTGCCGCGTTTCCTGGATTTCTCGATCGCCGTATCCACATGGGGATTTCCGTACATGGAATCTCTGCCCGGTTCGCTGCCGCTCTTGCGCCGGGGGCGCTGATCGGATCCGGGCATTCCTGCATTCGAGGCTGCGCCTGCAGCTGCAGGCCCCCTGCCGTAGGCAGCACCGTCTGCTCCGGGGCGGTTATAGGCAGGGTTCTCAGGGCGGACCCTGTAAGGGGATCCCGCTGCTCCCGCTGCAGGCCCCCGGCCGTAGTCAGCACCTGCTCCGGCCGCCATTCCTGCTCCATAGGAACCACCTGCTCCGGCCGCTCTTCCGGCATCCGGACCAGCTTCCGATGTGACCGTGCGCATAGTGCCGGTGATCGTCGCGTCATCCGCCAATAGTTCAGGGTTTTCCGCCTTTTCCGATGCAGCTTTCTCTTTGTTCTCCGCGACCGCCTTGCCGCAGCGCGTGCAGAACAGATCATCATCTTCCATCGGCATTCCGCAATACATACAATAGCGCATATTCCTATCCTTTCGCATATGACAGGCCGGGGCTCTGTCCCCGTCCCGCATACTCCGTCCAGCTCTCCCTGCCGAAAAACGATTCCGGAGAGCCTGTCTTCTTCTATAATTAATCCTCAATCATCATAACATCATTTTTACTTAATTAACAGCCTTCAAAATTTCACACCTGAGCGTCTTTTCTTAATTTCTTACTGAAATGATAAAAAAAGATTCCGGATTTTTGCGGCATCGTCTGCACGCAAGCGGATGCGCTCCCTGTATGAGCGTGCACATGTGACGCGGCGCTCGGCGGATCCTGCACCGGTCCGGCTGTCCCCGCATTCGCGCCGGCGCGCTTCTTCCGGCTCTGTTTCTGTACAAAAAAGATACAAAACCGCCCTGAATATCAGATGCGCCCGTACAGTCACGCAGATGTTAGGCAAACTCTAAAATTTTTATGCAAAATGGCAAAGATTATTTACTTTGCAATTTTATTACTGTACAATATGAATAAGTTGCGTCCTGCCTGCCAATCATGTCGGCAGAAGCAGTTGACACCGTGCGGCAGGGATTGCCGCAAAGGGGACCTGCCGCAGAAACATGCTTCAGATTCGATGGATTCCCGCACATCCGGGCATTTCGATTCGGGACAGGGAATTTTACCGACCTGTTCAGCATACAGCCATCGTCAAATGTTTTTGCGACCGCCTCCAAACGCTGCTATAAATTATGAAAGAGAGGGCTCATCATGAAACAAACTGAAATGTTAGCAATGATCCTGGCCGGTGGTCGGGGAAGTCGTCTGCATGATCTCACCAACAAAGTGGCGAAGCCTGCAGTTGCATACGGTGGAAAATACCGCATCGTCGATTTCCCCCTCAGTAACTGCGCCAACAGCGGCATCGATGTTGTCGGCGTTCTGACACAGTATGAATCTGTACTCCTGAACAGTTATGTTGCAAAGGGCGGCCTTTGGGGCCTTGACACAAAGGACAGCGGCGTTTTCGTCCTGACTCCTCGTGAGAAAGCTGATTCCGGTCTGGAAGTTTTCCGCGGAACTGCGGATGCTATTTCCCAGAACATCGATTTTATCGACAGCTACAATCCCGAGTATCTCCTTGTCCTCTCCGGCGACCATATTTACAAAATGAATTATGACAAGATGCTTGATTGCCATAAAGAGAAGGACGCTGCAGCAACAATCGCGGTCATGCCCGTTCCGATCGAAGAGGCAAGCCGTTTCGGCATCATGATCACCGATGACGATGACAACATCGTCGACTTCGAGGAGAAGCCCGCAAATCCCCGCAGCACCCTTGCTTCCATGGGTATTTATATCTTCTCCTGGCCGAGACTTCGCGAACTCCTCGTTGCAGACATGGATGATCCCAACTCCGATCACGACTTCGGCAAGAACATCATCCCTACCCTGCTCAACGCAGGCGACAAGCTCGTTGCATTCAAGTTCGAAGGCTATTGGAAGGATGTCGGAACCATCGATTCCCTCTGGGAAGCAAATATGGATCTGATCGACGAGAACTGCGAACTGAACCTCGAGGATCCCACATGGAAGATCTACACCGAGGATTCCGCAGGACTTCTGGGTCTGCCCGCTTATATCGGACCGAATGCTGATATTGACCGCGCCTACATCACACAGGGCTGCCGCGTTGACGGTAAGATTAAGAATTCCGTTATCTTCACCGGCGCGACCGTAGGCACCGGTGCCCAGGTCATCGATTCTGTCCTGATGCCCGGCGCAGTCGTAGGAGACGGCGCAGTCGTCACCAGAGCACTTGTCGCTGACAATGTCAAGATTGCTGCAGATGCAGTTATCGGCAGCGCCGACAGCAAGGAAATCCTGCTGCAGGCGCAGGATGTTTAAGGGGAGGACAAAACAATGGCAAAAGCATTTGGTATCGTAACATCTTCACCGGAGCATAAAGTTGACGGTATGCAGGACTATCGTCCGATCGGCGCTTTCTCCTTCCTCGGCAGATTCCGTGTGATCGATTTCCCGATCTCCAATTTCAGCAACAGCGGAATCAACAATATCCAGGTTTACATCACCAAGAAGCCCCGCTCCCTGGTAGCCCACATCGGCACCGGCCGTCACTACAACATCAACTCCAAGCGCGGCAGAATCCAGATCATCGTTCCCAACGAAGAGCTGGTCAATTCCATCTACAACACAAATATCAACGCACTGTTCTCCAACATCGACTATATCCGCCGTCAGACCAAGGATTATGTCGTGATTGCTCCCAGCTGCATGGTATTTGCTCAGAATTACGATGAGCTTCTTCAGGAGCACGTCAAATCCGGCGCAGACATCACTCTGCTCTATCACAAAGTATTTGACGCCAAGGAAGGCTATGCCACCTGCAACGCTCTGACACTGGACGGCGACAAGGTCAAATCCGTCACTCCCAACCTGGGCGACGAGGACAACAAGGACATGTTCATGGAGTCCTATGTCATGAAGAAGGATCTCCTTCTCGAGCTGATGTATGCAGCCCGTGAGACCTCCTCTGTCTACACACTGGCCAACATCGTCAACGCCAAGTGCGGCGAGCTGGATGTCCGTGCGGTCGAGCACCACGGCTTCTTCGCTCCCATCACCAGCCTGGAGACCTACTACAAGGCAAACGAGGCTCTGATCGACATCGATGAGTCCGCTACCCTGTTCACCTCCGACTGGCCGATCTACACCAGAACCTCCGATTCCTGCCCGACTCAGTTCTATGATGAGGCAGAGGTCAAGAATTCCCTGATCTCCAACGGCTGCGAAGTCCACGGCACAGTGGAAGATTCCGTCATCGGCCGCGGCGTCGTGATCGGCAAGGGCGCCGTCGTCAAAGGCTGCATCGTCCTGGCCTATGCAGAGATCGGCGAGAATGTCGTCATCCAGAACCAGGTCGTCGACAAATATGCGAAGATCATCCATGAGAACAAGATCCTCGCTGAGCCCGGCTCTGTCGGTTATATCAAACATTCCGATACCCTGTAATTCTGGTCCGGCCTGATCAATTACATATGCGGTCTACTTACAGCCATGGCAGAGTTGTCTCTGCCGTGGCTGTTTCTTTTGTGCCCGCTGAATCTGTTTGTATACCGGTACAATCAGCAGACAAATTAGTATGGACAAATATATGTGCTTCTTCTATAATCGACTTATGTCGAAAATAAACGCAGCTACGGAGGTGATTTTATGGCAAGACCGCAGAGAAGCCGGCGTGTCTGTGACATGCCGCCAATCAGGCGATATGTGCCCTCTCCTTCCCCTGCTTCGTCCGGGGCTGAACAGGAAGAACCCATCTTCCTCACAGTGGATGAATACGAAGCTCTGCGCCTTGTAGATTACGAGGGCCTGACCCACAGCCAGTGTGCAGTGCAGATGAATATTTCCAGAACAACCGCCACAGAAATCTGTGAGTCCGCACGCAGAAAAGTTGCACAGGCACTTGTCTGCTGCAGGGAACTCATCATCCAGGGCGGAAACTGGAAGCTGTGCGGAGGGAACAGAGAGGACTGCTTCCTGGAATCCTGCAGACGTCCGGGACAGGAACCCCATTCATAAATCTGCAGCCCGGTTTTTTTACTGAATGCAACTGCTAAACTATTTTTTTTTACAGGAGAAACAAACATGCTGGAACTTCAGAATATCTCGTTCGGTGTCACAGAGGACAACGGCACCGGTTCGGTCGATAAAGAGATCCTCACCGACATCAGCCTCAGGATTGATGACAACAAGTTCGTCGTGATCACCGGTCCCAACGGCGGCGGCAAATCCACCCTCGCAAAGATCATTGCGGGTATTGAAAAACCCAGCTCCGGACGCATCCTCCTTGACGGCGAGGATATCACAGACAAGAATATCACCGAGCGCGCAAAAGCGGGAATCAGCTTTGCCTTCCAGCAGCCTGTTCGTTTCAAGGGCATTCAGGTCCTCGATCTGATCCGTCTTGCTGCCGGAAGGAGGATGTCTCCCGCCGATGCCTGCCAGTATCTGGCGGAAGTCGGACTCTGCGCCAAGGATTATATCAACCGTGAAGTCAATGCTTCCCTCTCGGGCGGTGAGCTCAAGCGCATTGAGATCGCCACTGTTCTGGCCCGCAGCACCAGGCTCTCCGTTTTTGACGAGCCCGAGGCCGGGATCGACCTGTGGAGCTTTCAGAATCTGATCCAGGTCTTCGAAAAAATGCGTGCCAAGATCCACGACAGTTCTATCATGATCATCTCCCACCAGGAGCGCATCCTCGAGATCGCAGATGAGATCGTTGTTCTGCGAAGCGGCAGGATCGCCGCAACAGGTTCCAGGGATGAGATCCTTCCCACTCTGATCGGAACTCCTTCCGCAGTGGAAGCCTGCAAGGTGCTCACTTCTAAATAATACGTCATAGATTGGAGAGAAAGACATGCTGAAGATCAAAGAAATAGATGAGATACAGAAGAGGCTGCTCCAGGAGATCGCCGACCTGCACTCCGTGCCCGAAGGTGCTTTCAATATCCGCGCAAACGGTGAGTCCGCCATGCGCAACACCACTGCCAATATCGATATCATCTCCAAGGAGAACGGTTCCGGCATCGACATCAAGATCAAGCCCGGCACCAAAAACGAGAGTGTCCACATCCCCGTCGTCATGAGCCAGAGCGGGCTCAAGGAAGTTGTCTACAATGACTTTTATGTCGGTGAGGACAGCGATGTTGTGATCGTCGCCGGCTGCGGCATCGACAACTGCGGCACACAGGATTCCGAGCACGACGGCATCCACC
>CAMKEX010000017.1 GCA_946411695.1 uncultured Lachnospiraceae bacterium | reverse complement strand
TCTTCAAGGAAAAGGACAGCTTGATGAACTTATGAACTTTTCACTGTCCAGTAATTTTATGAAAGCTCTTTATTAATTTAAATCTTCTGGTTTTAATCCAATATAATCATCAATCTTTTTACGTAGCATTTTTCTTTCTTCAATTAAGTATTCTTCTAACTTATCTGATTCTTCATCGGATAACTTCGTCAAGTCTATTTTTTTACCATTAACTTCTATTTCGTAATATTTTTCTTCCATACAATTACCTACTCTTCATTTTTTTCACTATCAACATCTATTCCATAATCAAATTTGAAACTTTCCTTAATAGTACGATTTTTAAAATAATCTTCTTCTTGAAGAATTCCCAAATCTTTGGCCAACCTAATTCTCGCATCAAAAATATGATTATCACGAATAGCTCTGCTATCATCTGTCCATTTAAGAGCTCCATGAATTATAAATTTATATATACTAAAGGCAAATAAACCATATACTGGTGGTGGCATATGCTGAGTACCTACAGGATATAAAAGTCCCAATCCAACAATCAAAGGTATTCTTATCCATTTTCCAATTATTGTACAAATTCCATCAACCTTTTTATACCTTTCAGAAGCTAAATTGATATCATCTCGAGAACAATTGTTAAACAATTTTGGATTTTCTTCTATAAAACCTCTTAATCCTTGACCAGGGTATATTTTGTCAAATTGCTCATAAAAAGGATCTTCCACGCCCTGAACTCCGATTGGTAAAGCATTTTTCTTAGGATAACCTCTTTTTTCCTTATCACTGGTATAATAAGGCGTTTTAATGCTTTTTAAAATGGATATAGCTTTATCATATCTCTCCCTAACAAATTTTAGTTCTTCGTATTTTTCTTTCAGCTCACCCTTTAATCTTGTTCTATCAGATTCTGATATTCCTTGATCATTCAATTTTGCTTTAATATCAACACATTCTTTCGTTAATCTTATCTCTGCTTCACTCATCTCACCATTAATATCAAGTAGCGCAATCTGTTCAAGTAACTTTTGATCAAAAGTGGGATCCACTTGACTATCTATAATTGAAGCCTCTTTGCTTTCCAAATCCTTTGCTTTCCAAATCATTAGAATCTAATTCTCCCATTTAGTTTTACTCTACTCCGTTTTCCGCCCCTCGTCAAAGATACTAAATGACCTCTTTGATGAGTAGTTTATCAAGTGTCGGTCTGCTAATACTGAGTTGCTCTGCAAATTGTTTCTTTATCAATTCTCTTCTCATATATTTCGCATACAGATCATTCCATTTTTCCGGCGCAATCACTACCTCTTTTCTGCCTTTATAAGCCCCTCGTTTCTTTGCCTCCGCAATACCCTCCCTCTGACGCTCCAGAAGATTGGCTCTCTCAAATTCGTTGATCGCAGCTATCATCGTAAGCATGAGCTTTCCGGTTGGGGTAGAGGTATCCAGATTTTCTTTGTTGCTGACAAGGTGGACGCCCTTTGCTTTGAGAAGTTCCACAATATTCAGAAGATCCTTTGTGCTCCTTGCCAGCCGTGAAAAATCATGTACAAAGATCGTATCACCTTCTCTTGCAAAGTCGATCATACTCTGTAGCTGAGGACGGTTTGTATCCTTGCCGCTGACTTTCTCTGTGAACCATTTTTCTATATTGTAATGCTCCAGACCAGAGATCTGTCGAGCTTCATTTTGGTCAACGGTGGATACCCTGACATACGCTATATTCATATTTTCTCCATGTTTTTGAATGTAAAATTTAAATTTATAATATTATTTCTGGACAGTTAAAAGTTAGAGGATGATCGAAATCTGATTATCCTCCGAGTGTTTTTTGATTCAAATAGTTATTAAACTGGTGACTTCAGCCTGTTTTACTTATTTTTTGACCTGGCGGCTGGTCCTGCCTTCCGCGAATTGTTTTCGTTATGGTCGAATCAGGATCATTTAACAAAAGCAGGAAAAAAGATTTTCGCAGATAATACATCACTGAAGCCTCTGAAGGGTTTTTATTTGAAGGTGTACGCAGGTACCTCTTTTCTATAACGGCTTCAGCAAAGGTTTCTGAAAGAGAAACCAGCTGAAGGATACCCATTGCAATACAGGCAAATAAAACAAATCCTTCGGTTGCATGGATATTTTTCAGTATCTTCCTGCGGTCATGGGCATCCAAAACAGTTGTCATCGGATCCAGCTCTTCCTTTCTGGAAAAGTGGTTAAGCTTTGGAAGGGACTTCGTCCAAAAATGGTATCCGAATCCTCCGAGATTCTGTTTGAATTCCCGGAAGCAGTCCTCAATAGATTATACGAACTTTCGCATAATCTATTTTATGCGAACCCTGCTTTTATGCGAACTTTTATGTAAGAAATACAGTATTTTTCGGCATATGCGAACAAAAAAGTTCGTATAAAACCTTTTAAACTGTACTATGTCGGTAACTCATCCATCTCATGTGAAAGGAGGCCGACATGATGCATTTTAAAGACAACGCATCTTTTGTAATTCAGACACTCAAGAAATACAGGTACGGACCGAGGGCAATAATGATGAGCGAAGAGTGTTTTGCCTCATTAATGCTCTCTATGGAAGATAAAGACGTAAGCAGCTTTTCTCTTCAATACGCCCTGGACTGGTGCAGAGAGGAGGTGACCCGATACAAACGGCCCCAGTACGAAAATGCCATTCTCAGGCTTGCGGATGTCTATGACTGTGGGAGAGTGAGGGCAAACCGCCTTGTCATCTACCAGAATCCGTCAGAAAGCTGCCGTAAGCTCATAGACAGCTATCTATCTGATATTTCGGACGAAGGGCGGTACACCCAGATGCATCTGGAAAACATCCGGCACAGCGTAACACAGTTCTGCTGCTTTGCGGAGTACAATGGTGTCTGCAGAGTCGAAGACATTGACTATGACATCCTTGAACAGTATGACCAGTTCATGCGGGAGTCCTCAAAAGCCTTCTATATTAACGAAGGGCTCGTATCCGGCTTCCTCAAGTACCTTGCCGACAGGAACGTCTGCAGGCGGGGCTGTGGAATCTTTATGCACTATATCGAAAGCGGCAAATGCACTTCGCTGAAAGACTTGACCCCGCGTGCGGCCAACGCCATCGAGGACCGCCGTGAGGACAGCGGATGCTTCCCCGCCGACGAATTCTATGAAACGATCTTTGACTTTACTGAAAGAGCGGTGTCTGCCGGCTACAGCAAAACAGTGACTGATTCCCTGCCGTACCACCTCACCATCCTGTACCTTTTTCTCGACAGGGAAGGGCTGGGTTATGACAGGGGTATCGTCGAAACATGGTTCTCGGAAACCGGGCTCCGCCTTTTTGGAAGAGGGATCCTCATGGCCAGGCGTACATACGAGATGTACGATGACTACACGCGTGAAGGGGACATACTGCCGTTGCACTGGTGGAAACACACCGAGACTGGATTCGACAGGCTTCCATCCTGGTGCAAGGCGGAAGCAGATGCATTCGTCAGTTGCAAGCAAAAGGAAGGATGGGGGAAAAGCACTATCGGCATGTACCGGATCTGTGTCACGAGATTCCTCCAGCATCTCGATGGGGCCGGCATCAGGTCGTTCATCGGGCTGTGTCCTGAAGTGATAAAGGATTTCAATCTGCGTGACAGGCACAAGACTCCCGAGGCAAAGAACGCTTATAACAGCCGCATAAGGAAATTCATTATATACCTCGAACTGAAGGGGATTGTCCATGCTGGCATGCATTTCGCCCTTCCATGCAGTTCGGCGTCAGGGGAGAAGCTCGTCGAGACGCTCAGTGAGGGGGACATCTCCGCCATACAAAGGTACTGCAGTTCTGCTTCCTCCCCGCTTGCCCTCAGGGACGCTGCCATCCTCCTGATCGCCCTGGATACCGGGCTGCGTTCCGGCGACATCATCGGCATGAAACTCTCCAGCATAGGCTGGAAGGAAAAATGCGTCCGGGTCATCCAGCAGAAAACAGGCGTGGAGCGTGTATTTCCAATGGAAACAGCTACCTGCAACGCGATTTACAGATACCTCAGGGATGCAAGACGCAGGGGAACCGGGCATGATGCACTGTTCCTTGGTATAAAGGCTCCCTATGGTCCTGTGGACCATTCCGCATGCAGGTGCGCACTTCTCAGGGCAGGGGCTTCCTCGGGAAGCATCCACCGCGCAAGGAAAACATTTGGTTCCCTGACGCTCAACAGCGGTTCTTCTGTAGAGGAAACCGCAATGATGCTCGGGCACTCCGGCACGTCCAACGTCCATAAATACGTCTCGCTGGACTCCGGCAGGCTACGCCTGTGCCCCCTTTCCCTTTGCGAGACGGGGCTTTCCATCAAAGGGAGGTACGACCGTCATGAGTAGGGAATTCGTATTCAACAGCGCCATCGCGGAGAGGATTTCCGGCTTCCTCGATGAAAAGAAGTCCCTTGGGTATAAGTACTTCAACGAGTCGAAATGGATGGAAAAATTCGACCGGTACTGGAGCTCACATGGGTATGGGGATGTCGGATTGACTGCTGAAAACCTTTCGAGCTGGCTCGAAAAGAGGGAATGCGAAGGGGAAGCCTGCCTTGCGACGCGGGTGTCCGTCATAAGGCAGTTCTCAGCCTACCTGAACGGCCTTGGGATCTCCAGCTATTTCCCTCCCATGGATGTCCGCTGTACAAAACCCGCTATACATCTTGTCCGGCCTGACGAGATGGCGGCGCTCTTCCTTGAAATCGACAGTTACGTCCCTAAAAAGGGCAGTGCGGCAGTAAAGCGCATCGCAAATGAGTACCCAGTCCTCTTCCGGTTGATCTATCTGAACGGCCTGCGCGCGTCCGAAGCCTGTACGCTGTCCTCAAAAAATATCGACTGGGACGGGGGAACGGTCACCATCCTGGATGGAAAAGGGAACCGCGACCGGGTGGTCTGCCTGTCAGACGATATGCTTGCCCTGTGCAGGGACTACTACGGATACCTGTGCGCCGAGCTTGGGAAGGAGCCAGACTGGCTCTTTCCCGGCACGGACCCCGGCAGCCCGATCTGCTACGGTACGGCAAGCTCTTTCTTCCGCTCTTGCTGGTCAAAGACTCCTTTTGCGGCCGGATGCGGAAGAAATCCGACGATCCACTGCCTCCGACACTCGTTCGTTGTCGACAGGATCAACAAATGGAGGGAACAGGGCATCGACTTCGACGCCATGCTTCCATACCTGAGCCAGTTCCTGGGGCACAAGGGTTTCAGCAACACCTTCTATTATTACCATTATGTGGAAGAAGCGGCACGCGTCATCCGTAAGAAGGATACCGTGACCTCGCGGGTGATCCCGGAGGTGTTGCGCAGATGACCAGAGTTGATGATCTGTTCTTTTGCAGGACGCACGATTTCCTCCACGTATACATCCCAAAGGTGAAGGCTGGTTCAAGGAATACGTTTGCTACTTATAAACAGGGCATCAGGGCTTTCCGCGCATATGTAAATGGCGTAAAAGGTATCCCGTCCAATAAATACCGTTTCGAGGATTGCACCTATGACTTTCTGCTGGATTACCGCAACCACCTGCATGACATGGATGGGCTGAAGGAAACAACTGTGAACAACAGGCTTGCAGTCATAAAGTCGTATGTAGAATACGCGTCGGCGAGGGACGTCAGTCTCCAGCAGCTGCTGCTTGCAGTATCGCAGGTCCCTTATTACAGCACGCCGAAGGTTCGGCAGCCGGTCATCGATGATGTGGACGCCCTTGCTGCCATCCTCGGGATGCCCCCGAACACGAAGAAAGGGCTCAGGGATAAGGCGATTATGTCAACACTCTACGACAGCGCCATGCGCGTCGATGAACTCGTTTCCCTCTCCGTTGGCAGCGTCTGCATGGATCATGAAGACGTCCTGATACGTATCCATGGGAAAGGGAACAAAGAACGCACGGTCGTACTTGACGAGAAGACTTCAGCCCTGGTCAGGCAGTATGCCGTAGAGTTCCATCCTACAATGGAGGTTTCTTCCCCGTTTTTCTATACCGTAGTCGGCGGCAGACGCAAGCACATGACCACGCGTAATGTCCAGAAACTCATCAAAAAGTATTCAGACAAGGCAAGGGCTGATTTCAACATCCCGGAATCAGTGTCCCCGCATACGTTCAGGCGCACGCGTGGAACACTGCTCTACAGGGACGGCGTTGACATCGAAGCGATTGCCGTGTTACTCGGCCACTCTGACACGAAAACAACGCGGGATCATTACACATCACCCTCTCTCCAGCAGCTCCGGGAGATTGCCAACAGGAGAAACGAGGCAATACCGGATGCAGAACAGCTTTGGCCTGATGACGAGGACGAGATGTCTCGGATCCTTGGCCTGGATTAAGATATTTATGCGAACTTTTTGGGTTATGGACAGGTTTGGTTTCTGGCTTTATGCCTGAAAAGTTCGCATAAAAGCAGGGTTCGCATAAAATCTTCGCCCTGTGCGCGTAGATCTCAATGATCTGCTTCGGTGAGAGTGACAGATCAGAATTGACCAGGATGCTCCTCAGCCCGTCATATTTGACAAGGACAAACCGGAGTTCCTGGTACAGACCCTGCCCCCAAAGCAGGTCCGTGACATAGTATTCCACCTGTTTTGCGGTTCCGTACATGACTACATCCGTACGCTCAAAGCTGTCCTTCCGCTCATTAAACAGCGCGGCAAGTTTGACTGAACTGCCCTTCTTGCGCGGCCTTCCCCGTTTGTGTGGGGAAGGAGCAGGCGGCTTTTCATAAGCGGTGCAGCTGGCCCTGGCTTTTGTCATGATGCTCATGCTTGAATTCCCTTCCTGCTCCTCCTGCCTGCTGTTCCAGTCCCTGAGTCTTTTCAGCGCGGGAACAGACAGGAAATATCTGTCGAGTACGAACAGGCAGTGCCCGAATGATCCTGCTGCGTCTGTTCCGCAGTCGATCATCTGGACGACATGGGAGCTGGAAGAAATGCCTGAGTTCTCCCAGGAGGCAGCTGTCTTAAGACCGTCCTGGATGTTCATTCTGAGCGGAATGCAGAAGCAGTGCTCTGCATTTCCTGCAAGGAGTCCGACAGCCCCGAACAGGTGGCCGAAGATGTACTCAGGCTTCGAGATGTTTTCTGATTCCTGGAACAGCTTTTTCACGCCGGCCATGTAGAATGCTTCTTTGTATTGTTTTACACCGTCACCTGCCAGTACGGTCTTTCCGTTCACCTTCCAGCGCGGGGCCTTTGCGGCAAGGATCTCATACCATTTTTTTCGGATACGTGCGGGTTCCCATGCATCGGAGTGAAAAAAATGTATGAGGAGTTCGTAACATGCGGGCATCAGGGAAAGATTCCGGATGATGGAAGTTACCCCGAGCTGATCCCCGCGGAGCATGAAACCGACCACTATAAGTACAAACCAGTGGAACGATGCCCTGCGGCTGAAGCAGCTGCGGAAAGAAAAAAGGATATCTTCGATGAACCTGAGCAAAACAGTGCCGTTACCTGGCGGGCGGGGGATTGGACATATCAGGCTTCCTTCAGGGAAGAGACGATCTTTTCAAGGGCAGCTGCCAGATCCGCTTTTTCTCTATGAAGCTTTGCGACCTCGCGGCGCAGTTCCTGGATCTGCGAGTCCTTTTGTCTGATCTCATCCATTGAAAAGGCGGGTGATTTTTCGGTGGCAGGCGTTGTACCTACATTAACATCACCTGTTGTAGTGCTAACTTTTTGTTTCCTTGTAGGAACGATCTCACCTGTCTCCTCATCTATTTTCCCGATGAGGCGCCTGGTGGAACGCGGCTGTTTTGTCTCTGGATCCCTGTAAGAATGGGACTCATAGACATATGTAACACCATTTTTCTTGTTGAGTTGTTTTATGATCGCCAAGTAACACCTCCTGTTATAATTATATATTATAACTACATAAAATACAATTAAAGTAGTGCTATTTAACAAAATATTTATCACTACTCCATTGTATTCCCGGAGGGCATCTTAGTCAACCATCTACAATAGCAACCCAACATGTCCGGCTCATGCCGCTGAAGGCGGCGTGGACGGGCGGGGGTGGGAACAGCCAATAAAAGAAACAAGTAAATGTAACGGGGGTGGGAGCACGTCCACGCCGACATAGTAGAAGCTTGCAAAAATGGCGGTATGGTTATCAGCCCCTCTCCCTTTAAAAAACAACTGATAAATCAATCAAAAACTTTTAACTGTCCAGTAAATACTAAAACAGACAATAAAACCGGGTACTATGTACCCGGTTTTATTGTAAACTCCACTTCTGACAAGTATAATATAGACATACAGAAGTCCGATCGTATCAGAGAGAGGAGGTAACTGATCATGGCAGAAATGACCGGGGAAAACATTCTCATCTTCAAAGCACCGGATAGTGAATGGGGAGAATTCTGCAATCAATATCCGTCTCCGTTTACTTATATGGGAATTGAATTTGAGACAGTAGAACAGTTTCTCTATTACATGAAGGCTGTCTTCGGACGGAGCAAGGCCACTGCGGAAAAGATCCTGGAATGCGGCGGTAATTCTTCCGCCCTGCAAAAAGCGTCCAGGAAGCAGCGCGCTCTGGAAAACAACAGCTGGGATTCTGTTCGTTCACAGATCATGCGCCTTGGTATGCGCCAGAAGTTCCTGCAGAATCCGGAACTGCGCAGAAAACTTCTGGGAACAGGCTTCCGCCTGCTGGTGGATGTTTCAAAGGAAGGCCTGCTTGATCGCCTGCTTTCGAGCTCTGAGGACTGGGTCCGGGATCCCGGCAAATGGAAAGGCAGGAATTCGACCGGAAAAGCCCTGATGCAGGTGCGCACAGATCTTCGCTGTGCAGACAGGCTTGTAGGACCTGATGAGGCATACGTTTTTCCGGAAGAGCCTTTCATCCTCCATACACCTATCGGACAGATGTCATTGAAAGAGATCTCTATGCTTCCGGGTGCACGGGAATCTGTCCGCGCTTATGCCGAGACAGCCCAGCAGTATCAGGAACTGTTCCTTGCAAATACCAATGACTTTGTAAGCCGCAGCAATATTTCTCTTACTATGATGGAACGTGCCATCGCCAGTAACAGGGCGGATATTGAGAGAGCGCTCAACCGTGCCAGGTCCGGAGCCGAAACGGAAGAGGGCGCAGCTCTTGAAACGGAAGCGGAAACTGCACCTGAATCCCCTGCTGACAAGCTTCCCGATGATATTCCTGCAGAAGGTTTCTATGAACTTCTCTACGATCTGGATGAAATGATGAAACTGGGGATTCTTTAAGAGAGTGATATTACAGCTTTGTACTTACGGTGAGTGCTGCTGACTACGGGCCTGCCGCTGATTGGATATGCGGCAGGCCTGTTTTCCCGGATCAGGTGTAAAAAAATACAAAGAGAGCAGCAGCTTTGAGGAGAAATCAAAATGAATGAGACAAGGCCCTATGTGGATTGGAAACTTATGAATGATTTCATGATTGACGTATTCGTGAAATACGGTGTCCCGAGAGAAGATGCTGCAATTTGTGCGGATGTACTTCTTGAAAGTGACCGCCGCGGAATCGAGAGTCATGGCTGCAACCGCTTTAAACCGATCTATCTGGACCGCATAAAAAACGGAACGCTTCTTCCCAGGACAGAGCTGGAAATTGTGAAAGAAGGTCCTGCGACTGTCGTCATGGATGCCCACCATGGGATGGGTATGGTGGCAAGCCACAGGATGATGGAGATGCTGATTGAAAAGGCCGGCAGGTATGGAATGGCAGGGGGGACGATTTTCAATTCCACCCATTTCGGTATCGCCGGCTATTGGACCGGTATGGCGGCAAAAGCGGGAATGATCGGTATTTCGGGGACCAATGCAAGACCGTCCGTAGCTCCGACTTTTGGCGTGGAACCAATGATGGGGACGAATCCGCTGACATTCACAATGCCGACCGATGAAGAATTCGACTTCAATCTGGACTGTGCCACCTGCATCATCCAGAACGGGAAGATCGAGTTTTATGACAGGATGGGGAAACCTACACCGGAGGGCTGTGTGATCGCAAAGGACGGCAGTGTTCCGACGGATTCCGGCACGATCCTGAAAGAGATGCGCAAAGGAAACGTTGCCCTGCTTCCTCTGGGCGGGCGCGGAGAGGCAACAGCCGGGTACAAAGGCTATGGCTTTACAACGGTCGTGGAGATTCTTTCTTCCGCGCTGGCAGGAGGCCCCTTCATGAAAGCCCTGAGCGGTGTCGCGGAAGACGGCAGTCCTCAGATGTATCGTCTTGGACATTTCTTCTTTGTTATCAACCCTGAATTTTTCATGGGGCTTGAAACCTTCAGGAAGACTGCAGGCGATATCTGCCGCGGGCTTCGCGCTTCTCAGAAGGAACCCGGCGCAGAGCGCATCTATACTGCAGGCGAAAAGGAATGGCTGGCCTGGCAGGAACGCAAGGACAAGGGCGTTCCTGTAGGGGAGTCTATCCAGAAAGAACTGATTCAGCTGCGGGATGAGTGCGGCCTGAAACAGTATGTCTTCTCCTTTGAAAAGAACTGAGTGATGTGATGGCAATCCCGGAGGGGAGTGATCGGGGACGGGGCTTTTGCAGGCGTTTTGCAGGCGGCGAAAGCCGGTCGGCTGTTTTTACGTGTGTGACAGTTTAGTGACAATTCCTGCGATATAATTGCATCACAGAAACATAATAAAAGAGGGCGAATACCTGTTGAAGGGGATCTGCCCTATAAGACTGATATTATGACAGTTTTGAAAGGAGAAAAGCAATGAGTGAAGATATTAAGAAAATCAATAATGAAGAGCTGGAGGCAGTTGCCGGAGGCAATGACGGGATTACCCCCAGTGATCAGATTCACAACCTGGCATATTTTGTAGAGCATAAGGTGGACCACCTGCCCGCAGGAACCGGACTGGTAATGACAACAACACACAGCGGCAGAGGAAGTGTGATGCCCGGACATTATTTCCGCAACGGAGATACGATCCTGGTGCACAGCCGCTACTGGGAGGGCGGATGCTTCCTGGTCTTTGACAAGGGCGAATATGGTTATGTAGACGCTCAGTATGTAAGATAAATGACGTCGGACCGCACGAAGCGCAGAGAAAAGAACCGGAATAAGCGCAGTCTGAAATGTCCGGACGGCGCTGTATACTGCAGTTCAGTACAGTTCAGTATAATGGAGGAATGCTTATGGATGAGGAGAAAAGACAGGTAAAACCAGGGGAACTTACTGAAGAGGATCTTGACCAGGTTTCGGGCGGAGCTTTCTGGTATGACGCGATTCATGTGATGGGAAGTATCCGAAAGAAAAAAGGAGAAGATAACACAGTTTCTGCTGAAGTATCAGCAGAAAAACAAATATCGGAACCGGACCCTCTGAGCGGACTGGCAAAGGGAGCAGAAGAGGTCAGGAAAAGACTGGACAGATTTGCAAAGTAATGATAAAAACAGAAAAAGAGAACAGGAAAACAGCAGATCGCAGGGAGGCTTTTCCCTGTGGTCTGCTGTTTTTACACAGTATCCAGTAGAGGTCCCTGCTGAATTCAAGACTCAGGAGGGCGTGCGGGGCGAGATGCTCTGCCTGTATTCATAAATTGCCCGGATGGCATCTTCATAGCGGTCTTCCGGCACGCCGATCAGGAGGTTCAGTTTTCCTGCGCCCTGATTGATCGTGACCAGTTCTATTCCCTCCTGGGTGAGCTTTTCCAGAACACGCACATTTGCATCACTGGATTCGGTCGCTTTTTCTCCGGTCACCGCGATCAGGGAGAGGCCGTCCCGGACGCCGATAAAATCAGGATGCAGTGTATCGCGGATCTCGGCAAACAGTTCCTCCTTACAGCTGTTGAGCAGGCTGCTGCGAATGACAAGGGTAATGGAATCAATACCTGTCAGACAGTATTCAAACGGAAGAGCTCTTTCCTTCAGGATGTCGAGCATGAGCGCGCTGAATCCCGATCCGTCACTGACCATCACCTTTTCAATCTGGACGACAGACATTCCTTTTCTGCCTGATACGCCGGTCACAGGGTTTTTGGCGACACCTGCGGGAAGATGACGCATGATCGTGGTTCCCATGTTCTCAGGCATATTCGTGTTCCGGATATTTATGGGGATCTCCATTTCGGAAGCGGAAAGGACAGCATCCGAGTGGAGCACGGAGGCGCCCATGTAGGACAGAGTCCTCAATTCCCTGTAGCTCATATAGGAGACCGTTTCCGGGTGCTCGACGATTCCGGGATCGGCCGCATACAGTCCGGATACATCTGTCCAGTTTTCGTAAAGGTCCGCGTTGACAGCACAGGCTGCGAGGCTTCCGGTGATATCCGAACCGCCCCTCTCAAAGGTGTGGATCCTTCCGTTCATATCAGCGCCGTAGAACCCCGCTATTACGGCACGGTTCAGAGGGAGGAGAGAGGCCCGCATTGTCCGCCGGGTCATGAGACTGTTTAACTGGCCGTCTTCATCAAAACATACGCACCATGCAGGATCTACGAAAGTGAATCCGAGATACTGTGCCATGATCTTTGCAGTGAGATATTCACCCCTGCTGGCGGCATAATCTCTCTGCGGATCTGTTAAAAGCGCATGTTCCAGAGTCCGGATTTCCTCATTCAGCGGGAAAACCATTTTCAGGCCGTCTATGATCTCCCGGAATCTCATGCGGATCTGCTCCAGTTCTTCCGCAAAGGATTTCCCGGCACTTGCCTTCTCGAAGCAGTCCAGGAGCAGATCTGTCACTTTCCGGTCTTCGGGAAAACGTTTTCCGGGAGCCGAGACGACGATGAAGCGCCTCTCCGGATTACTCCGGATAATACTGCTGATTTTGCGGAGCTGGGCGGCATCCGCGACGGATGTGCCTCCAAATTTTGCAACAACTATATGCTCACTCATGACCGTTCGCCTTTCCTCCTATTGTGTCCTGCCGGCACGGCGGTTCCGTCCGGATCGGGCGGGGCATTTGGGGAGAAGCCGGCATGGCACGATATATCTGGTAAATCGATATTATACCATTGATAGTTCGTCCTTCCAAGGGCGAGTCTCAAGGCAAAAGCATTTCGACAGCGGAAACGTTATTAAAAAAGAAAGGAAAACTACAGTGATGGAAAACAAAAAGATCAGCGAGGAACAGCTTGAGCAGGTCACCGGAGGACTGTACGGAGGCGGTGCAGGGCAGTGGGGATCTGCCATGGTCAAAGCGGCCGGCGGACTTTGCTCTTATTCGCAGTCAGGCGGCTCCTTTGTGCGGAGCAATCAGTTTATGATACCTGCAGGAGAGTATATTACCGTAGATCTGGGACGCAGGTCGGGAAATTATATTGTTGCGTTTTATAACGACCAGGAAGCCTGGGTTGACAGCAGGGGTCTGGAATTGATCTGACATTGAACACACAGAACTGAAAGGATATTGGCGCAGAAGCTATGCGGGAGGATGAGCCATGGAAGAAATAAACAAGAGGACAAAGCCGGCTCTGAGTGCAGAGGAACTGGAACAGGTGGCGGGCGGAGCAGCATGGAATGATGACATCGAGGCGATCGGGAATATCCGCAGACCGGAGGAAGCGGCTGACGGCGGCATTGTCAGGGAGTCATCGGGAGAGACAGCTCCGGTATCGGCTGCCGGCATTATGGACAGACTGGCGCTGGGAATGGACCGGATCAAAGAGAATCTGACTTCGAAGGCGACCCGCCGGTAATCTCCTGTCCGGTCAGGAGGCTTTCCGGTAAAAAGATTTGTTCCGGCCGAACTCCTTCTGGAATATCAGGTGCAATAAGCATATAATGGTATATACACGTAATAATGAAAACAAAGGAAGGAGAAAGCCGAAATGTTTTGTATGCAGTGCGGGAAACAAATGCCTGATCACTCCTTATTCTGCCCTTTCTGTGGGACACCGACTCCCAATGCAGCAAGGAAAATGGCGAAAAGGGCCGACAGCTGGCCGGAGAAAAGGCAGGATAAAGCTGCGGTTGAGAATGAGGCTGTTGATTCCGGTGTTTCTGCAGACCGTCCTGTTCCTGAAGTAACTCCTGTCAGACCTGAACAAAAGCCGATTAAGCCCGAACAGAGTACTGCCGAAGCTGAGCAAAGTCCGGTTAAGCCCGAACAGAATATTGCTGAAGATAAGCAAAGTCCGGCCAAGCCCGAACAGAAAGCTGCCGAAGCTGAGCAAAGCCCGGCTAAGCCCGAACAGAAAGCTGCCGAAGCTGAGCAAAGCCTGGCTAAGCCCGAACAGAATACTGCCGAACCCGAACCGGATTTTTCCGAACAGGACAGCTTTTCAAAGACAATAGATCTGATAGCCCTGGAGAAAAGCTCTGCACCAAAGCGCATGCAGGGAAGCCTGGCCCAGTCTCCGGAATACCTGCAGAAACTGGCTGAAGCGGAAGAGAGAATGAAAGCGGGTCCCGACAAAGGGAAAACTGAGTCGGAAAACGTGATTTCAAGAGTATTCGATGCAGATAACACGGTTACAGAGCGCATTGATCCGATTGACTCCGATCCGAAAAAGCAGTATGCGGAAAAACCCGGCACGAGCGGACCCGTGCCTTCCTCAGAGAAGAAGGAGAAGTCCGGGCGCGGAAAATTCCTGATTGCCGGCGGAATTGCGCTCATTGCTATTCTGGCAGCCGTCCTGGTGAATGTTTTCAACCACAATGCAAAGGTAAAACAGTACAACGAGGCCGTCGCGCAGCTGGATAGCAAAAACTATGAGGAGGCTCTGGAATTATTTACGGATCTGGGATCCTTTGAAGACTCGGAACACATGGCCTCTTTCGCGCAGATGGAAATAGACTATCTGACCCTGGACGATCTTGTCGCGGCGGGAGATTATTCCCGTGTAATTGAGATCCTGAACAGCCGGAGCGAATTCTACGGCGATTCGGATACAGGAAAACAGGCGGCGGCACTTGCCGGTGAATACGAAAAAGTCTCACAGGCATATGCGGCAATGAAAGAAGGAAACTATGCACAGGCGGAGAAGGATTTTGACTCTCTGGATACGCTGAAAGCAGATTATGCCAAAGACAAATGCCTCTGCAGTGCATACATTGCGGAGAGCGAGCACAACTGGGTAAATATCATTACCAATCTGTATGCGATTCAGAAAAATGATACTTCGTTTAGTTTCCTGGACAACCCTCAGAGTGATGAGGAGACCATGATCAGTGATGCCTATAATTCGGGAAAAGAAGCAGATCCGGATAAAGTGGCAGAAATTCTGCAGACGGAAGACCCCGAAATGACAGCGCTGAAGGATACATCTGTCAATGGCCTGCGTTACGACCATGCCAAAAAGCTTTTTGATGACAGTAAATATGAAGAAGCCATGACCGCCTTTGAAGCACTGGGCGATTTCCTGGATTCGGCGTCCTGCTATGAGGAGGCAAAGGCATCTTACGAAGCCTGTGAGGCAAAATATCAGGCCGGCAAAAAGTATTACGACAACGGAGAGTATTACAAGGCGCGCAAGGAATTCCTCAGCATCAGCGGTTATAAAAAGGCTGATGAAAAGGCGGAATCCTGTATCCAGTCCATGCCTGAGAACGGAGCACTGAAAACAGGCAACGGCGGAATTGCATTTACGATTACGGCCCCTGATATTGCATACAAAGTGTTTGTGAAATTGTATGATTCCGACGGGAACGCAGTCGGACAGGTATTCCTTCATCCCAACAACAACTCCACAGTCAACATGGCGGCCGGCACATATACCATCAAGGTCGCTTATGGCAGTGAGTGGTACGGCGAAAAAGATCTGTTTGGAGACGGCGGTATCTACTATCAGCTGTTAAACGGCTCCAGCACTGACTTCAACATGGAAAACGGATATACCTATACTCTGGACCTGCTCAAATCGGCAGATGGAAATGTGGGCTCAAAGCATCTGGACGGAGCAGGGAACATGTAATAAATCCTTTTTATGTAACCTTTTTGGATTCCTTATTCTTTTTTAACAATTTGGGAATTGGGATTTTAGAATCATGGTGTATGATTACTCTTGTAAGCGGAAGAGAGGAAATAAAGCCAGAGGACAGGATGATGGCGATTTCCTATTGGACCTCCCACTTAAATAAATAGATTTTTCATACTCCCCCTTTATGTGGAAAAGCCCTTCGCATCGGCGCTGATCCGGACCCGATAAAAACCGGAATCGGAACCGCTGCGAAGGGCTTTTCTTTTCAGGAAAGAATCAGGGATGTTCAGGACAGGAGCAGGGATGTTCGGGACAGGATCATAGATACTCGGGACTGTTTAGGACAGCGGGGCTCCTGACAGTGGATTATGATCCGCAGCATCGTATTTATATAAAGGAATGGACAAAAGATACGTGCATTCCCCGGCAGGCGGGCGGCAGACACCGGCGGAACACCGGGCGGTGTTCGGCAAAGTGGTGCTTGATTCCCGCAGAATGTATGCGATAATTAGAAGGAATCAGGAAGGCAGACCATATGAACGGCATTGAATAGCGGAAGACAGATCATATAAACAGCATTGGATGCCGGGAGGCGAGTGCTGCCTGGTTTTATGAAGCGAAGGAGAAATAAAATGGATAAAAATGAAAAGCAGATTTCCGGAATGCAGCAGATGTCCCCGGACGATCTGGAAAAGGTGACCGGCGGAGAGACCAGGAGAGTGGCCAAAAAGCAGGTCTGCCCGATCTGCGGGGAAGAGATTACAGTTTCTCTCGCAGCACACATGAGAGGGCACCCGGTTGTTCCGTGCCCTGTATGCGGGACTATGATGCCCTCCGGCCGCAATTCCAGATGCTATAACTGCGGCTATATCAGCAGCGAAGCGGACAGTGAACTGAAGGTAGAGGAAACAGGCAAAATCAAAGCAGTCTCATCAACGATCTTTCTTGATTCCAAGTGCTGAGACGGCGTAATGATTCCGGCACAGATCCCCGCAGTTGTAAAATGATTTATGTAAAGTGATTAAAAAAAGACTGCAGGCAAAGGAAAAAATCCTTTTGTCTGCAGTCTTTTTGTTCTTTCAGGTCAGGCTGCCCGCCGGAGCGGCAGCCGGGAGGAGAAAACCCGGAGCAGGTTTCTCTGACGCGATCGCTATTTTATATCATGGATACTTATCTGATCACGCAGGAACCGGATCTGTTACTGTGTCATTTCCACATACAGTGCGCGGTACTTCTTTGCGGAATTCTCCCAGGAGACGTCCTTGGCCATATCGCGCTGTACCATCTGATCCCAGCGCTCGCGCTCTGTGAAGTATACGGTCTTGGCTCTGTTGATAGCATCCAGCAGGAGGCCTGCCTCGTATCTGTCGAAGGTGAAGCCGTTGCCTTCGTTGGTGTACTCATTGTAGGGCTCTACAGTATCCTTGAGGCCGCCGGTCTCGCGGACGATCGGCACGGTACCATAGTGCATGCAGATCAGCTGTGTCAGGCCGCAGGGCTCGAACAGGGAAGGAACGAGAAGGGCGTCGGAACCGGCATAAATCTTGTGGGCTCTGCCTTCATCATACATGATGTTTGCGCAGAAGCTTCCCTTGTACTGATACTCATATCCGCGGAAGGAGTTCTCATACTCGTCGTCACCGGTACCCAGAACAACGACCTGGGTGTTGCCGTCCATGATGGCGGGAACAATGGCGTTGATGAGGTCCAGACCCTTCTGGTTGGTCAGACGGGAGATGAGGCCGATCACGAACTTGCCTTCATCCTGCTCAAGGCCGAGCTCTTCCTGAAGGGCGAGCTTGTTGGCTTTTTTCTTCTCAATAACAGTGTTGATGTCGTAAGGCGCTGCCAGCAGGGAATCGTTTGCGGAATCCCACATGCCGTAGTCGATGCCGTTGATGATGCCGCGGAGCTTGCCGGAGTGATAACGCAGGTGCGCATCCAGATTCTCGCCGAAGAAAGCTGTCTGGATCTCGCCGGCATAAGTTTCGCTGACGGTGGTGATCATATTCGCGTAGGTCAGACCGCCCTTGAACATATTTGCATCGTTGTAGCCCTGCTTGAGTGCGTCTTTGTTGAAGACGTAATCCGGCAGACCGGACCAGTACTGGATGGTCTTAATATCATAGATACCCTGGAAGCGCAGGTTGTGGATGGTGATCATGACCTTGGAGCGGCTGATCGGAGTATTTCCGAAGAATTCGCGGAGATAGATCGGCACGAGACCTGCCTGCCAGTCGTGGCAGTGGATCACATCCGGGATCCAGTCCATATAATTGAGAGCTGCGAGGGCAGCTTTTCCGAAATAGCAGTATTTCGGGATGTCGTCAATCAGGTTGGTGTAAGGCTTGCCTTCGCTGAAGAATTCCTCGTTGTCGATGAAATCATAGACAACGCCGTCCCAGACGTATTCCATGATTCCCACATAGTAGGAGCGGCCGTCAGCGCACAGATCCATGTCGAAAGCGCCGCGGTAGACCATCTTGTCCTGATATTTCTGGGGAATGCATTTGTATCTGGGAAGGATAACTCTGACGTCGCAGTTCTGCGAGATCAGTGCCTTGGGGAGAGCGTACATGACATCGCCCAGACCGCCGGTCTTGACGAAGGGATAGCACTCGGAACCGATGAAGGCGATGCTTCTTCTGGGCTGAGGAAGTTCCGGCTCTGCGGGAATTTCTTCCACGACTTCAACGGGAGCTTCTTTCACTTCTTCGACTACAGGAGCTTCTTCTGTCTTTTTCTTTCTGCTTGTCCGCTTTGCAGCCGGTTTTTTCTCAGCAGCGGGAGCTTCCGCATCCGCTTTTTTCTTTTTGGTTGTCCGCTTTGCGGCGGGCTTTTTCTCAGCGGCAGCAGCCTTGGCGGGCTTTTCTGCAGCTTCCTCTACGGGCTTTTCAGCAGCGGCCTCGGCAGGGGCTTCAGCAGGCTCTTCTGCTTTTTTGGCGCGGCTTTTCTTTGCAGGGGCCTTTTTGGCGGCAGGAGCTTTCGCTGCAGCCTTTTTGCGAGGGCTCTTCTTTGCAGCGGGAGCAGCAGCCTCAACAGGTGCAGGGGCTTCGGCGGGAGCTTCGGCAGGAGCATCAGCAGGTGCGGGGGCTTCAGCGGCAGCCTCAACAGGTGCGGGAGCCTCGGCGGGAGCAGCTGCCTCAGCAGGAGCTTCGGCCTTTACCGTTTCCTCACTGGTGACGGCGGCCTTCTCAGCAGCAGTCAGATCGTTGATATTGTTCGCATCGGACATAAATTGACCTCCTGTGAAAAATGAAGCAGTTTTGAATTGCTTTTTTGAGAAAAGACAGTAACTGTTCTGCATCTGATCAGTTACAAAAACGATTAATAAAAATGTAAAAGTATTTGAGGATATTGTCAAGTTTATACAATATGACAGCGCTTAAAAAATGAATCTTTATCATAATCGTATGATAATCCGGAAAAGGACGGCGGAGACAGGTGTTTTATTTTTGGATATTTTCTTTATCTTTATCTGCATTTTTGTTTGAAAAGCACGCATTTATTCCGGGAATATGGTATTATGCTTGTTACGGCATACTTGAGGTCATGACTGCAGAGTATGCGGCAGTATGCACCGGAAGATTACACGGAACATATAATCGAAGGAGGCTGCCTCACTCAGTTCGGACATTACGGCAGGCAGAAGGGAGACGGCACTCCATCGATAAGGGCAGAAATGCAGGCGGACGAAACAGTACAGGCTGTCACAGAATTTTTGAAGAAGAGATCAGAGGTCTTACATTGACACTTTTAGAGCGAATAAATAAACCAAATGATATCAAGAAAATACCGCAGGATTCCTATGAAGAGCTTGCGCAGGAGATCAGGCAGTTTCTGGTTGAAAAGGTCAGTATGACCGGCGGGCACCTTGCCAGTAATCTCGGTGCGGTGGAATTGACCATGGCACTGCATCTGTCGCTGAATTTTCCGGAGGACAAAATAGTGTGGGATGTGGGGCACCAGTCCTATACACACAAAATCCTGACGGGCAGGCGCAGAGAGTTTGACCATTTGCGGCAGTTCGGCGGGATGAGCGGCTTCCCGAAGCGAAAAGAGAGCCCCTGCGATTCTTTTGACACTGGACACAGTTCCACATCGATCAGTGCAGCACTGGGAATGGTGCGGGCACGGGAACTGAGCGCCGGGCACGGGACGGTCGTAGCGGTGATCGGTGACGGAGCGATGACAGGCGGACTGGCTTATGAAGCACTCAATAACGTGTCGCACCTGTCCTCAAACCTGATCATTATCCTCAATGACAACAGCATGTCGATCTCCCGGAATGTGGGCGGCATGCCTAAATATCTCAACGAAATCCGCACATCGAACGGTTATATTCAGCTGCGCGATAAGATCTATGATTCCCTCAATGACGCGCTTCCCATTGTGGCAAAAAGCATCAGCAAGGCGAAACAGTCTCTGAAGTCGCTGATGGTACCCGGGATGTTTTTTGAGGACATGGGCATTACTTATCTGGGTCCTGTGAACGGCCACAATGTCAAGGACCTGGTAAAGGCGATCGGATCCGCCAAGAGAGTGAACAAGGCAGTCCTGATCCATGTCTGTACCAAAAAAGGCATCGGCTATGGACCCGCTGAAAAAAACCCTTCAAAGTTCCACGGAACGCCTCCTTTTGATATTGAAACCGGTATGCCGAAAAAAGCGGGGAAGAAGCCGTCCTATACAGATACCTTTTCCTCGGCCATGCTGCGCCTTGCGTCGGAAGAACCCAAGCTTGTGGGAATTACGGCGGCCATGGAGGACGGTGTGGGCCTGCAGCGTTTTCACATCCGCTATCCCAACCGGTTTTTTGATGTGGGAATTGCCGAGCAGCATGCAGTGACCTTCGCGGCCGGACTTGCGGCAGGCGGGATGAAGCCGGTGGTCGCAGTGTATTCCACATTCCTGCAGCGCGCCTACGACCAGATCGTCACGGATGTATGTCTGCAGAAGCTTCCGGTCATCTTTGCGATCGACAGGGCCGGAATTGTCGGCGCTGACGGGGAGACCCATCAGGGAATCTTTGACCTGTCATACATGTCCTCGATTCCGGGCATGACGGTGATGGCACCGAAAAACAGGCGGGAGCTTGCAGATATGCTTCGTTTTGCCCTCTCCCTGAATCGACCTGTCTCCATCCGCTATCCCCGCGGCACCGCCTACGACGGGCTGCGTTCCTGTTACGCGCCGCTTGAATTCGGAAAGGCGGAAATCATCTGTGATGAGGGCGGAGTCCTTCTGCTTGCAGTGGGCAGCATGGTGAGAACAGCAGAAAAGGTCAGGGAAATCCTGGCGGAACGCGGACTGGCATGTTCCATCGCAAATGCACGTTTTGTCAGACCTCTGGATACGGAACTGCTTCGAAGCGCGGCAGATCATTATTCCATGGTGGTGACCATGGAGGAAAACATCCACAGCGGCGGCTTTGGTGAGCATGTGGCTGACTGGTATCAGGAAGAGGGGATGAAAGTCTCACTTCTGAACATCTCGATTCCGGACGGCTTTGTCCAGCAGGGAACACCGGATGAACTGTACAGGCTGACGGGGATCGACGCGGAGTCTGTCGCGGAGAAGATCCTGGAAAAGACAGCTGCCGCGAAGAAAGCAGACGAAAAAGCAGAAGATAAAGCAGAAAATTCATAAAAGCTTTTGGAGAAAAGGGCTGTGGAAAAGCAGAAAAACGGATATTCGGACAGCTGCAGAAAATCAGGAAAATACTATGAAGAAAAACAGAAAAATGCTGGGAAATCTGCTGCTGTTGCTGACAGCCATGATCTGGGGAACGGCCTTTGTCGGACAGCGTGTCGGCATGGACTCCATAGAGCCGGTCACCTTTAATGCGGCCCGCATGTGGCTGGCGGCAGCCGCGATCGGACTTGTCGCTGTCCTGACAGGAAAAAAGAGCGACTCCCAGGATAAAAAACCTGTCTCCGGATGGACGGATTCACGGGACAAAGCGCAGAAACGGCGGAAAAACACAATCATAGGCGGCATTTGCTGCGGATCTTTTCTGACGGCGGCAAGCCTGTTCCAGCAGATGGGCGTCGTGTACACGACAGCGGGCAAGGCCGGTTTTATCACGGCCATGTACATGCTGCTCGTCCCGATCATCAATTTTGTTTTTTTCAAAAAAAAGAACACCTGGCTTGTGTGGACAGGTGTTCTGGTCGGTGTGTTAGGGATGTATCTGCTGTGCATTACAGACGGGTTCAGCCTCACCTATGGAGATACGCTTGTTTGTATCTGCGCACTGCTTTTCAGCGGTCATATCCTGTGCTGTGATCACTTTGTACAGCTGGGGAATCCCATACGGATTTCTGCGATCCAGTTTGCCACAGCTGCAGTGATCTCGACGATCGCCGCTTTTTTTGCGGAAGAGCCGTCCTGGCAGAAAATTGTCTCCGCGGCCATTCCGATCCTGTACTGCGGAATTGTCTCGGGAGGGATTGGATATACCCTGCAGATGGTCGCGCAGAGATATACAGATCCCACCATAGCTTCTCTTCTCATGAGCCTGGAATCGGTCTTTGCCGTGATCGCGGGCGCAATCCTTCTGGGTGAGCGCATGACCGCCAGAGAACTGGCAGGCTGTGTCATTATGTTTGCGGCGATTGTCCTTGTGCAGATTCCTCTTCCGGAGCGACGCAAATGATGTTTTCCTGCTCGGCATACCAGCTGTTCGGATAGCGGTCCGTGATGATTATGGCATCGTTGAAGCCGGCAAAACGGACCGGTGAGATCACATGGAACTTGTCTGCCGTACACAGGACATAGCGCTCTCTGGACTGGGCAATGGCGCGGCCTTTGATGATCGCCTCGTTGATGTCGGGGGTCGTGAAGCCCTTGTCGGAATTGACGCCGTTGGTGCCCATAAAGCACTTGGTGAAGTTGAAGGCACGCAGTTCTTCACAGGCAGCGTTGCCGACAATTGCCTCTGTGACACCTCTGATCTCACCGCCCACCAGATTGACCCGGAATCCCCGTCTTGCCAGTTCGAGTCCGTGGGCGACGGCATTGGTGACATAGACAGCGGACTGCTCTGTGATATAGGGAAGCATGGCACCTGTGGTGGTCCCGGCATCAATATATACAAAATCATCTGCCTTGATCAGGGCAGCGGCATATTTTCCGATCCTCTGCTTTTCTTCTATGTTGACGGTCTGTTTTTCGGACACCCCTTCTTCCCGCAGATCTGTCTTGTTGTTTACAGACATGGCACCTCCGAAGACCCGGATCAGAAGGCCCCTGTTGTCCATTTCCTGCAGATCGCGCCGCACAGTGGACTCCGAGGCATTCAGAAGGCGTGTCAGTTCCGTCAGTGTGGTGCTGCCATGGGAATCCAGTATCTGAAGAATCTGCTGCCTTCTCTGTTCAGCAATCATAATCCATCTCCTTTTAACATTTCACTTCTTCAGCATTGCAGCGTAAAAACCTGCTTTCGGCCGGTGCGCTTTTTTTGCATCTTTATTAATTATAAACAATAACCCGGGCCTTTGAAACAGAATTCCGGGGCTTTTATCTTACATAAGAAAAGAACAGCAGTTGTATTTTTCCAAAAAACATGGATTTACAAAAATGCAGGACGTATACTGTGATGTACAATATAAAAAATTAAGAGCGGAAGGGTTTTCCGATCAAAATACAATTTAGCAGGAGGAAACATAATCGCGATGAAAAGAAATATGATTTCAGCAATTCTTCCCGCAGCACTGCTGGCTATGAGCCTTGCGGCATGCGGCACACCCGGCGGCAATACCCCGGCGGAAAACCCCGCGGCAGAGACGGCTGCTGTATCGGAGGAAGCGGCTGAGGCAGTTACTGAGGCGGCATCCGCAGAGGAGGCGTCCGCAGAGGAGACAGCAGATGAAGCCGCGACAGCTGCCCCCGCTGCAGAAGAGGATGTCAAGGTCAAAAACAAAGGGTACACGCTGTCTGTTCCCGCTGCCTACAAAGATCTTCTGATCATTGAAACTCCTGAGGATGATGAGAACGGAACCCTGTTCGCATTTTATGAGCAGGCCTCTGTGGATGCTGAGAAGGCACAGGGAGGTGATGCTGAGGGTGCCGGATGGCTGTTCAGCATCGGAACAGAAACTGAGCAGCAAATATGTGACAAACTCTGCGGAGATATGTCCGGCGAGGATGTATTTGCGGTTGACGGGGATGGCACTTATTTCGTCAAATATCATCCTACGGATGTACGGCTTGTCCGGGAGGAATATACGGATATTGAAAAGGATATGGAGCAGTGGACCAGGCTCAACGAATGGGCAGCTGCAGTTCCGGAGACTTTCGTCCGGGACAATGAGGGACTGACCCTTGAAAAGCACAGCAACACCAATCTTGACCAGTACTTTGCGCGGATCGCTTATAGAGATGATGTAGACTATACGCTCGCAGCCACGCAATACGGCGTTTTAAAACCCGGTGACGAGGACATCACTCCCTTTGTCAACCGGATGATCAAGGGTGTCACATACAGCTTTGCGGAAATTGATACGGCTCCTGAAGGTGAGTATGTTGCCATGGAAATTCCCGGAGACAATGTCCGGTATGACTTCTTCTTTGCAGAGGAAGGACAGAACTACATCAGGGAGGTCAGAGAGGTGGACGGAGAATCCTATGAGACCTTCTTTGAGGCGGAATTTGCCGATGACACCTATACGGCAAACGAGATCATGAATGACTGGTATCTGGAACTGCTTGATTATGATACACAGACGATTTATGCATACTGATGAGACCTGTGTACTTACATGCTCCGGAATCGCAGGAATGTGCGTAGAAATAAAGTTGGCTTATCAATAAAGATAAATGAAGCAGCAAACAGTAAGGCGTCAAATAAGTAATAAAGCAGTAAATAGAGCAGTAAATTGAGCAGTAAATAAAGCCGTAAAAAAAGCAGGCCTGCGGAAGTATCTGTCCGCAGGCCTGCTTTGTCTTTTAATTATGCCTCTTTATTATGGCACTTGAATATGCCGCAAGGGCCATGATTTATTCTTCAACAGGTTTCTTGAGGAAGCCCAGAAGGAAGGTGCCTACGATGGTGCCGATGATCAGTGCGACGATGTACATAGGCCAGTTGCCGACAACAGGGAACACGAAGATGCCGCCGTGAGGAGCCATCAGTGTGCAGCCGAAGACCATGGAGAGCGCGCCTGCGATACCGGAGCCGATGATGCAGGAAGGAAGTACGCGGCCGGGATCGGAAGCTGCGAAGGGGATAGCGCCCTCAGTGATGAATGCAAGGCCCATGATGAAGTTGACGGGGCCGGACTCTCTCTCTTCCTTGGTGAACTTGTTCTTGAACAGGATGGTTGCCAGCGCGATTGCGCAGGGGGGTACCATACCGCCGATCATGACTGCTGCCATGATGTCATAGTTGCCTGCTGCGATGGATGCAGTACCGAAGACGTAAGCCGCCTTGTTGAAGGGGCCGCCCATGTCGATGGCCATCATGCCGCCGAGGATCAGGCCGAGGATGAGCTTGCTGCTGCCGCTCATGCTGCTCAGAGCATTGTTCAGACCGGTGTTCAGGGCGCCGATCGGAGGCTCAACGATGAACATCATGATCAGGCCTGTCAGCAGGATACCGAACAGGGGATACAGAAGAACGGGAGCGATCTTCTCGATGGACTCGGGAAGGCTGCTGAAGAGCTTCTGCAGGAACAGTACGACGTAACCGGCTACGAAGCCTGCGACCAGTGCGCCGAGGAAACCGGACTTGCCGTTTGCTGCGATCATACCGCCGACGAAACCGACTGCAAGACCGGGTCTGTCAGCGATACTCTCCGCGATGTAACCCGCGAGAACGGGGAGCATGAAGCCGAATGCCACGCCGCCGATGGACTTCAGAGTTGCAGCGACAGGGGTGATGGAACCGAAGTTGCCTCTGTCTGCCACAGACAGGGCGTTCATATCGACCAGGAGACCGTCGATCAGGAATGCCAGAGCGATCAGGATACCGCCGCCGACGACGAAGGGAAGCATGTGGGAAACACCGTTCATGAGCTGAACGTAAATCTTGTGGCCGGCGCTGCCGGATGCCTTAGCCGCGGAAGCGGAAGCAGCCGCAGCGTTCCCTGCGTTCCACACGGGCGCATCGCCTGTCATAGCGCGCTTGACCAGTTCCGGTCCCTTGCTGATACCGTCGGAGACAGGAACTTCGATCAGCTTCTTGCCGTGGAAACGATCCATGGGGACCTTGGCGTCTGCTGCAACGATGATGCAGTCAGCATCCGCGATTTCCTTGTCGGTAAGGACATTCTTGGCACCGCCGGAGCCTCTGGTCTCAACCTTGACCCAGCAGCCTGCCGCCTTGGCGGCTTTCTCGATGCCTTCCGCAGCCATATAGGTGTGCGCGATACCGGTGGGGCAGGATGTAACAGCACAGATCCTGCAGGCGTTGTCCGCAAGGGCTGCCATAACCTGGGGGGCGCCGTTCTCTACCATCTCATCTTTGGCGTCCGCCGCGTCGATGACTGCGAGGAACTCGTCCACATCCTTTGCCTTCTTCAGGTCCTCGCTGAACTGTTCGTCCATGAGCAGACGGGAAAGTTTGCTGAGCACGTCCAGGTGAACATTGTCCTTGGTATTGGGAGCCGCGATCAGGAAGATCAGGTTGACGGGTTCTCCGTCGAGAGAATCGTACTCAACGCCGTCTTTGACAACCATGGCTGCGAGGCCGGGCTTGATGACTGCATCGCACTTGCCGTGAGGGATCGCGAGGCCGTCGCCGATACCGGTGGTGGACTCTTCCTCTCTGCGGTAAACTTCTGCGCGGTAAGCGTCCAGATCACGGATCTTTTCACTCTTGGCCATGAGGGCGACCATCTGGTCCAGTGCTTCCTCTTTTTTCTTCGGTGCGCCGTTCAGATCAATACTCCGTCTGTCGAGCAAATCAGTAATACGCATGTAATTCCTCCTTTTTTACACGAATTGCTGTGTGTAAATTGACATTCCGTCTGTCCGTGTACAGGCTGTACACGAATTGTCCGGCTATGTCTCCCTTTATGTTGTGGTTCCATCCGGGTGTTTTGTCTGCCTTATGCCGTTTTGCGGCCTGCCGCTTACCGGAACTATTACCCGTCAAGCCGTCCGTAGACATCCATGACTTCTTCTCTGGTCGCCAGCAGATCCGAGAAGGCGCTTGCACTGCCTGTAGCAACGCCCATGCGGAAAGCATGTTCATACTCATGCTTCTCTTCCCAGCCTGTCAGGAAACCTGCGACCATGGAATCGCCTGCGCCGACCGCATTGACAAGTTTGCCCTTGGGAGCGGGGAGAGCGTGGACATCGCCGTTCTCGTCCAGAAGGACTGCGCCCATGCCGGACATGGATACCAGTACGTTGACAGCACCCATTTCCTGGAGCTTTTTCGCATAGGGGACAACGGATTCTCTGGTCTCGAGCTTCACACCGAAGATCTCACCGATTTCGTGATGATTGGGCTTGATCAGGAAGGGGTGATACTGCAGGACATTGAGGAGAAGATCCTTTGTTGCGTCGACGACAAAACGGATTCCGCGGCCCTGAAGCGCCTCGAGAATGTTGGAATAGATGGTTCCGGGCATGCTCTCAGGAATACTGCCGGCGAGTACGAGTGTGTCGCCTTCCTTGAGAGTGTTGAGCTTTGCCATCAGAGCATCCTGTCCGGCCTGATCAATAACGGGTCCCATGCCGTTGATCTCGGTGCCGTCGACATCTTTCAGCTTCAGGTTGATTCTGGAGAAGCCGTTCCCGATGCGGATGAAGTCGTTTTTCAGACCCATCTCATTCATCCTGCGGATCAGCTCGTCACCGGTAAAGCCGGCGACGAATCCAAGAGCTGTGCTGTCAATGCCAAGGTTTCTGAGGACAGTGGTCACATTAATGCCCTTTCCGCCGGCTAGCATCTGCTCATAGACTGTCCGGTTCGTCTTTCCAAGCTCGAAATTCGGAACAGAAACGATGTAGTCCAGCGAAGGATTGAATGTTACTGTGTAGATCATTCATTGACCTCCTTTCCTTATGTGTTTCTATTATACATCCAAAATCAGTCAAAATCAAGCAATTTCTTTCACTTTTTTAGCAGAATTTCGTAAAACAACAATCACAAACGGTCAAAATCATTTAGAGACAGTCACGCAAAGCACAGAATGGGAAAAATGATGGAAAAGAGAGTTTCATGGCGTACATGTGTCGGGATGTGATATGATGAAAACAGCGATGAGGGAGCGCAGAGCAGCGCGTAGTTCTCATCATACATACCTATGGCACCGGCCGCCATGTATAGCAAGTATGATAAGAAAAATCAATCATTTCACCAGGAGAGGACAAAAGAATGGAATACAGGATCGAACATGATTCAATGGGCGAGGTCAGAGTACCCGCTGACAAATACTGGGCAGCACAGACAGAACGGAGCCGCGGAAACTTTCCGATCGGTGTCGGCATCGAGACCATGCCCAAGGAAATCATCAGGGCATTCGGCATTCTGAAGAAAGCGGCAGCGCGCGCCAATCATGCCCTGAAACCGGAGAAGATGACTGCCGGGAAACTGGAAGCAATCTGCAAGGCGGCGGACGAAGTGATCTCCGGTACACTGGACGCCCATTTCCCCCTGGTGGTCTGGCAGACGGGCTCCGGAACCCAGTCCAATATGAACGCGAATGAGGTCATCGCCAACCGCGCCAATGAGATCGCGGGGGAAAAGCTCTGCCATCCCAACGACGATATCAATATGAGCCAGTCTTCAAACGACACCTTCCCGACAGCCATGCACATCTCGGCAGTGACTGCTCTTGAAGACTGCCTGATTCCTGCGGCAGAGGGGCTCATCGAGACTTTCCGGGTTCTGGAGGCAGAAAACGAAGGGATCGTCAAGAGCGGAAGGACGCATCTGCAGGACGCGGTCCCGATCAGTTTTTCCCAGGAGATCAGCGGCTGGCGGTCCTCTCTGGAAAGAGATGTTGAGCTGGTCCGTCTGGCAATGAAGCCCCTGTCCGAGCTGGCTCTGGGAGGCACGGCCGTCGGCACGGGACTGAACGCGCCGGCAGGCTTCTCGGAAAAGGTCGCTGAGGAAATCTCCGTTTTGACAGGGAAGAGCTTTGTGACAGCGCCCAATAAATATCATGCCCTGACATCCAAGGATGAAATCGTGTTTGCCCACGGTGCTGTAAAAGCCATGGCTGCTGATATGATGAAGATCGCCAATGACGTTCGCTGGCTTGCCGGCGGCCCCCGCTGCGGCCTCGGAGAGATCCGCATTCCGGAGAACGAGCCGGGAAGCTCGATCATGCCCGGCAAGGTCAATCCGACCCAGTGCGAGCAGGTCACAATGGTGGCCGTTCAGGTCATGGGCAACGACGCTGCCATCGGCTTTGCGGCCTCTCAGGGAAACTTTGAGCTGAATGTCTTTATGCCTGTGATTGCCTATAACTTCCTGCAGTCTGTGCGGCTCCTCTCCGAGTCCATCACTTCCTTCAGGAACAATTGTGCTGTCGGAATCAAGGCGGACAAGGAGAAGATGCGCCACAATCTCTACAATTCCCTGATGCTCGTCACCGCCCTCAACCCTTATATCGGCTATGAGAACGCGGCGAAGACGGCCAAGCTTGCCTATAAGGAAAACATTTCCCTGAAAGAGGCATGCGTGAAACTTGGCTTCCTTTCAGCGGAAAGATTTGATGAGGTCTTCCATCCGGAAGAGATGGTGTAAAAAGATCTTTGGGCCTGGGTGTCAAGGGGACGGTTCTTCTGACACCTTGCGTGCAAGGTGTCAGAAGAACCGTCCCCTTGACACCCTTGACACCCCCTGTCTCCTTCTTCATAAACCTGTTACCCCAGGGTGACGTCCAGGATCATCATAAGGACAAATCCGAAGGCAAAGGCGACGGGGCCCAGATTGCTGTGGGGCTCCTCGGACATTTCAGGGATGAGCTCCTCGACAACCACGTACATCATGGCGCCTGCTGCAAAACTCAAAAAGTAGGGCAGCAGGCCGGTGATGAAGGCGGAAGCTATGATCGTGAGGATAGAAGCGATCGGCTCCACGATTCCGGAGAGCATCCCGTACAGGAAGGTACGGGACTTGCTCATTCCCTCCGCGCGGAGAGGCATGGAGACGATGGCGCCCTCAGGGAAGTTCTGTATGGCAATACCCAGAGCCAGCGCCAGGGCACCGGCAGCGGTGAGACCGCTGTCGCCGGCCAGCCATCCGGCATAGACCACACCGACGGCCATTCCCTCGGGAATGTTGTGCAGAGTCACAGCCAGGATGAGCTTGGTCGTCCTGCGCATGCCGCTCCGGGGGCCCTCGACGGTGCTGTCCAGATGCATATGGGGTGTGACAAGGTCCAGGACCAGCAGGAAGAACATGCCGACCAGAAAGCCGACGGCGGCGGGAACGAAGGCGAACCGCCCCATATTTTCCGCCATTTCGAGTGAGGGATTCAGAAGGCTCCAGAAGGAAGCGGCGACCATGACACCTGCGGCAAAACCGGTCAGAGTCTTGCGGATTCCGGTGCTCATCTCTCCTTTCAGAAAAAAGACACAGGCGGAGCCCAGTGTTGTACCCGCAAATGGGATCATGACACCGATGAAAGTGCTGAGTGTGAATGTTCCGGGCATAATTGTACTCCTTATTTGGCTTTTACTGTAAACCGTGGTTAGTACAAACTAATATTTCTGATATATATTATACTTGCTATGAGAATGTTTGCAAGTGGAAAAAGGGAGACATCCCCTTTCCACAACAAACCCACAGAAGTTTCGGCTGTAAACCGGACTCCTGTGGGTTTTCCTTTGAATTGGGAGATAGCGGGGCTGTTGCATCGGGAGACAGGGGACGGTTCTATGTCTCCCCCAGCTTTCAGCGAACTCATTCCTTGTAGTATCTTTCTATCCTGCGCATGATCCTG
>CAMKEX010000016.1 GCA_946411695.1 uncultured Lachnospiraceae bacterium | reverse complement strand
TCTGTACCTCATTGCACAGCACAAGAAGGTATTCGGAGAGAGCCCGCTGTAAAAAGGCTTTCCTGCGAACTATTCCTGCCGTTAAAAATCTCTTTCATCAGGTGATTAAACGGATACTACAGTCTGACAAAAATACCTATGGGGAGGTATTTGATGGCCTTGCGTATCCGGACTGTATCGACATTTTGAATCAGCAGGAATAAGGGGACGTTATTTAGATATAATTAAGGTAACGAAATATTAGAAGAAAAAACACACCGCCGGTTGAAGGGAATCTTCCGGCGGTGTGTTTTTGGTTTTTTATGTTTTATGATTTATACTTTTATGTTTGGCTGCGCCGAAAATCTGCAGATGCTTATACCGGCACGGCATTTGTTCAGGCCGGGCCCGGGAGCGGGTGATCGGACTAAACCAGAGACGCGACAGCGGGCATGACTACATTGACCCAGAACATGCTGACGGGCATCACAAGGATCATAGCGGGCAGCATATCCGCAATGGGGAACATCTTGACCTTGATCATCCGAAAGCCCGTAGCGAGCATCAGAAAGCCTCCGCAGGCCTTGAAGTCATTGATCATGGAAGGTGTCGTGTGGGGAATGATCACACCGCCCAGAGAGAACAGGATGAAAAAAAGGATAAACTGCGGAATGGCGATGGCCGAGACTACAAGCCCCAGTGTGCAGGCGAAGATCAGGGCAGTAAAGAGATCCAGGATCGATTTTGAAAAGAGAATGCTGTGATCCCCGCTCATGCCGGCTACCAGAGATCCGTAAATACCGGTTCCGCTGGCGCAGAAGAGCACGATTACCGTCAGCAGTGTTGCGTCGAATTCCTCCTGAGAGATTCCGGAAGAATTGTTTTTCAGAAACTTACTGACCACTCTCTGCATGAGTCCTCCTGCTTTGTTGATCTGGTCGCCCAGATGGATGCAGAGGCCTATGATAGTTCCGATGATCACGGAGAATACTACAGCGGGCATATTTTCCATCAGTACGATGGAACTGATCCCCATGGCCATGGAGCAGCAGCCGAAGATCATGTTGATTTTTTCCTTGAAATCCGCTGTAAGTTTATTGCCGACGAAAGCGCCTATGACTCCGCCGATCGCGACTGATAATGTGTTGACAATGACTCCCAGGGGCATGCGGATCTCCTCCTTTGTGAAAATGGAATAGTTGACAGGTGACTGCAGCGGAAGGCTTTTACGAAAAAACCGGATGGATGACCCGCATCCATCCGGTTTGTGATGTATTCAGTATTTATTCAGTCAGGAAGAGAAGATCAGTCCATGAAGCCCATTCTCTCGAGGGTTGCAAGAACCTGATGTCTGCCTGCCCATGTGCCGTCGATGATCCTTCTCGCGCGCACGGAGTCGCCGATGTTGATCAGCTCGGTGTGAGGGAGACTGTCTGCCAGAGCGGTCATCTCTGCAAGGACAGGAGCATTTGCTCTCATGCCGAGGCAGATGAAGCCGTAGTCGAAAGGCATCTCGACGATCTCGCCCTGAGGGGTCTTGACGACGAAGGAGTGAGGGCGGACTTCCTGCAGAGCAGTGTTGGTCAGCTGCTGCACGTTGTATTTCTCCATGCATGCGCCGGTGCTTGCCTTGGAGGAAGCATCCAGGCCGTTGCCGATGATGGGCATCATCTCGATGATGGAGACATCAGCACCCTTGGGAGCGAAGTACTCGACAACATCAAGTCCGACAGCGCCGCCGCCGATGACGATGACTTTCTTTCCTTCGAAGCTCTCGGGATAGGTGCCTTTTTCAACGTTCTCGATTACGTCAAAGACAGTGTAGACGTCTGCTTCTTCACTGTTCAGGCAGTCGTGCAGGCCCTTGATCGGAGGCAGAAGAGCTACGGAACCTGTGCTGTTGACGATCAGGTCGGGATTCAGGGACTTGACAAAGTCTGCTGTGGGCTCTGTGCCGGTCATGATCTTGAGGTTGTGAAGATGCTCTGCGCGATAGATGAGGTACTTCGGCAGATCGCCCAGTCTCTTCTTGTCCGGAATCTTGGAGATCTCAGTGGCAAGACCGCCGAGAACGTCCTTCTTCTCGATCAGTGTGACATTGCAGCCGACTTCTGCTGCAGTGCAGGCAGCTTCCAGACCTGCTGTACCGGCGCCGATAACGACGACATTGCAGGGCTCCCAGACCTGGTTCTTCTTGTACTCGTCACCGTTGATGATGTCAGGGTTGACGGTGCAGCGAAGAGGACGGTTGCCGCCGATACGGTTGCCGACGCATCCGATGTTGCAGGAGATGCACTTGCGGATAGTGTTGACATCGCCGTATTTGGCCTTGTTGCACCAGTCGGGATCTGCGATCAGACCGCGGCCCAGACCGATCAGGTCTGCAGTGCCGTTTGCGATGATATCTTCGGCGACCTGAGGATCACGGATATTGCCGATTGCTACGCAGGGCTTGTGGAACTTGTCCTGAACAGCCTTGGCCATGTAAGCTCTCCAGCCGTCAGCCAGCCAGTTGGCATCGATCTGATACTGGATGGTGGGGTTCAGAGCGGAAGAGGTGTCGAACATATCGACGCCGTCGTTCAGGTACTCGAGGTACTCAAGGGTATCTTCCACATGGTTGCCGGGATCGACGAACTCATCAACGGAGAGACGCAGGGAGATGACCATTCTGGGGCCTACAGCCTTGCGGACTTCATCGATGACCATTCGACAGAAACGTGCACGGTTCTCAGCGGAGCCGCCGAACTCGTCAGTACGATCGTTCATGGAAGGAGAAAGGAACTGGCTGATCAGATAGGAGTGACCTGCGTGGATCTCGACTACGTCGAAGCCTGCGATCTGTGCTCTCTTTGCAGCTTTACCATAATCCTTGGCAATGCTCTCAAGCTCTTCTCTGGAAAGGGGACGGGGAATCTCTCCGCCCGGCTTGGAAGGAAGAGTGGAGGAGGAAACGGGCTGCATTCCGATTCTGGAACTCATAGCGGATGCGCCTGCGTGGTTGATCTGAACACCGATCATGCTGCCGTATTTATGAACTGCTTCTGTCAGATTCAGCAGACGGGGAATATAACAGTCCTGATCGATTCTGAGCTGTGTTGTACCGTTGGATCCTTCGGGATACTTGATACAAACGTTCTCAACGAGAATAAGGCCGGTACCGCCGCGGGCACGCTTCTCATAATACTTGATGTGCTCGTCAGTCAGTTCACCGGTATGTCCTGCCAGGTCGCTTCCCATGGGCATCATGACAACGCGGTTAGGAAGAGTCAGCCCGTTGATTGTGATGGGACTGAATAAATGTTTGAAGTTATTTTGCATATTCCAACACCTCCGATACTCCGATAAGTAATACTCATCGCCTACATTACTGCTAACCATAATTATACGACAAAGAAATAACTTAGACTAATTCATAATTTACCTTCGATTGATAGCCTAAAACTATTGGTTGCCTTGGGAGTACAAAGGGACGAGCACAAAGGGACGGTCCTTTTGATTAACTGTTATGAAAATCTTTGCTGTACAGCCCCGCCTGAAACGCGAGGTGTTTTTTGCGGCTGCTGCGCGAAATATCCGAGTCGTTCGGCACATGGCGCGGAATCGCCGTGCGCAGCGTTCCGGAAAAACGTAGCTTTGCTGCCGCCTCTTGAGAGGGCGTGAACTGTAACAAATTTTTTTGAACTGCCGGCGGGAGAATATGTATAGTATCATGACGTTTGCACGGTGTGCTATAATGGAAAAGACAGAGAAAAGAAATCTGCAGTCTGAGGGAACAGTTGAAAAAGTGAGAGATGAAATGAGAAAAGACTTAGAAAATAAGAACAGCACAAAAAAGGCACCAAAGGGACAAGGCTCTGAAAAAAAGCAGCCTGTCCGCAAACAGGATTATAGTTGGAAGCAGGCATCTGCCGGACATGATAATGATGCAAAAAAAGCATCAATGAAGAAGAACGAGGAGAAGAAAACAACTCCTTTAAAGAAAAAAAGGTCCCGCTGCGGCGTCTCCGGGCTCTGCGGCGGATGTTCCATGATCAATATGCCCTATGACGAGCAGATCCGCGGCAAGCAGAAAGTTCTCGATGATCTGATCGGCGAATTTGTCATTCCCGACAAGTTCATCCGCATGAAGGCGCCGGATCATTACCGCTTCAAAGTCACTTCTGTCTTTGCACCGGACAAAAAAGGAAAACCAGCCTGCGGTATTTACAGGGAGGGCACTCACGAAGTGATCCCGGTCAAGTCCTGTCTGATCGAAAACATCCAGGCAGACCGGATCATCCAGACCATTTTCTCCCTCCTTCCGTCCTTCCGGATCCATGTCTACGACGAGGATATGGATATCGGCCTGCTCCGCTATGTACAGGTCCGCGTCGCCCGCGCGACAAAGGAGATCATGGTGACCCTGGTCATGACGGATCCCGTCCTTCCCTCCCGCAACACCTTTGTGCGGGAACTGACAAAGCGGCATCCGGAGATCACCACGATCATCATCAATGTCAATGACAGGAACACCACCATGGTCCTGGGAAACCGCGAGACTGTGATCTACGGAAAGGGCTATATTGAGGATGTCCTGTGCGGAAAGCGCTTCCGCATCTCCTCCCGCTCCTTCTACCAGGTCAATCCCCTTATGACAGAGAAGCTTTACAACATCGCCATTGACGCCGCGGCTCTGACCGGCAAAGAGACTGTGCTCGACACCTACTGCGGGATCGGTACCATCGGTATTATCGCTGCTCCCCACGCCCGCCGGGTCGTCGGCATCGAACTGAACGCAGACGCTGTCCGGGATGCTCAGCAGAATATAAAAATGAACGAACTCGACAATATCGAGATCCTGCAGGGCGACGCCACGGAGTTCATGATCGAAATGGCACAGAACGGGACCAAGGCGGATGTCATCTTCATGGACCCTCCAAGGAGCGGCTCCACAGAGGAATTCATGCGCGCTGCCTGTGACATCAGCCCCAAAAAGATCGTCTACATATCCTGCAGCCCCTGGTCCCTGCAGCGGGATCTGGAGTTTTTTACAGAAAACGGATATGAGGCCAGAATGGCCATTCCCGTGGACATGTTCCCTTATACCAGCGGTATCGAGACGGTTGTTCTACTGACACATACTAAATAAGAAGGGGCTGAAAAGCCTTTAAAATCAAGGGTTCCCGCCGCCCGGGCAGTTTCTGCACCGGGTGACGGGGACCCTTGTTTTTTGTCCGCGGCAGCAGATATTAATATAATAACGACGCTAAATATATCGCATATATCGTGATTCTTTGATATGATAGACACAGGCTATTAATTTAATGCGGTGCCTGCACCGCTCTAATTGGTGTGTCAACAGCTGTCATTATCAGAATAAGGAGAAGAAGAATGCAGTTCATACGTTTTATTCTTGCCCTTGTCCCGATCATTTGGCTCATGGTCGCGCTCAGCGTCCTGAAATTGCCTGGCTTTCTTGCCTGCATCATCACAGTCGTTATTACAGCATTCGAATCAATTTGCATCTGGCATTTCAGTTTGACGAATATGCTCACGGCAGCACTTGAGGGCGCCCTGAATGCGCTCTGGCCAATCTGTCTCGTCATTGTCGCAGCATTATATACCTATATTCTCACCCTTGAGACCGGCGCGATGGAAAAGATCAAAAAAATGCTTGCAGGTGTCTCCGAGGACCAGCGCGTGCTCGCTCTTCTGATCGCATGGGGATTCGGCCATTTTATGGAAGGAATGGCGGGGTTCGGGACCGCGGTTGCTATTCCTGCAGGTATCCTGATCGCGCTGGGAATGGAACCGCTTCCTGTCGTCGTCGGATGTCTTGTTGTCAATTCTATGCCCACAGCGTTCGGGTCGGTAGGCGTTCCGATCGCAACCATTTCTTCAATCACAGGACTTGCCCCGGTCGAGATCGCGGCGAACACAGCCAAGATCGAAGTACTCATTTTTGCCATGCTTCCCTTCTTCCTGGTGTTTATTATAGGAAATGGATTCAAAGCATTCAAAGGCGTGATCGAAATGATCGTTGTAGCCGCGGTATCCTATATCGTTCCCATGTTCATTTTTGCCAACTATGTCGGACCGGAACTTCCCAATATCGTCGGCGCAATCTGCAGTATGATCGCTATTGTGGTCTGTGCCAGAATAAGAAAAGGAGTGGTGCCGGAAGAATATCTGGCCAAAACTTCAGGCTCCGCAGACAGCGCTTCTGAACCGCTGAGTCTTCAGGAAGCACTGATCGCGTGGGCGCCCTTTCTGCTGATCTTTGTCCTTCTTGTACTGACAAGTCTTGTTCCTTTCATCAAGCAGCCCCTGTCATCGATCAGGAGCAGTTTCCACATTTACGCAGGAGACCCTGAGTCGAAGCTTACCTTTGTCTGGATCAATACACCGGGTGTGATCATCCTCATTTCTGCAGTGATCGGAGGGCTGATCCAGGGGGCGGCACCCATCAAGCTCTTACATGTATTTGTCAGAACATTGAGGACCAATGTCAGGACCTTCGTGACGATCATGTGTGTTCTGGGCACAGCCAAAATTATGAGCTATTCCGGAATGACATCGGATATGGCCGCATTCCTTGTGACAGTGACCGGGTCCTATTATCCGCTGATCCCTCCTCTGATCGGAACGCTCGGCGGTTTCGTGACGGGAAGCGGTACTTCGACCTGCGTCCTTTTCGGACCTATGCAGGTGCAGACGGCAAAAGCGATCGGAGCCGATCCTGCCTGGCTGGTAGCAGCCAATACCTGCGGAGCAGGCATCGGCAAAATGATCTCTCCCCAGGGAATCGCGATCGGTGCAGCCAGTGCCGGGCTGACTGGTTCGGAGAGCAGGCTCATGGCAAGCGTAATGAAATACTGCATCCTGTTTGTTGTGGTTGCGGGAGTGCTCAGCTACTTCCTTCAGTAACGTCAGAAAAAAGATTCAGAAAATGACTGTAAAAAAAGGGGTTCCTGCCATCCGGGCAGTTTCTGCACCGGGTGACGGGAACCCATGTTTATGATTGATGCGCAAAAGAGAATTCATTGAAATAGAAATTGCAATAGAAAACGAACAGTATGATCCGACGCCGGAACCGGCCACGAAAATATCCGGGTTCTTGAAAATAAGCGTGAATGACATCTTTCATTTGAGCCATTGAGTACAGATGTTTTCAGCCCGGAACATTGGGCCCGATCCAAACCGCTTCAGTTAGAAAAAACGAAATTTAAACGAAATTTAAAAGAGCATTGAGTAAGATAATGTTTGTATAGTTATGCTATACTTATAATACAATTTAGATGACAACACTGGATTCTGCGATCGGCTATGTGTCCGGCAGGATGAATCTGCTGCCGAAGGATCATACAGCGTAAACCGGATAATATGTCTTTACCGTCCCGTTTAGATAGCTGTCTGCAACTATTACAAGAGGGGTGTAAAACATGTCTGAAGACAACAGATCAACAGCCGCTTCCCGTCCGGCCGGGCGCACATCTGCCGCAGGGCGCAGCAGCCGGAACAGAAATGCAGAAAATCTCCGCAGATCCGCAGGTACAGCGCAGACTTCCGGCCGCAGAGCCGCAAGGCAGGGCTCTCCGGACAGAATCTCAGGGCGCATCTCCCGCAATCGCAGGGGAAACAGAAGAAGACGTTCGGAAATCCCCCCTGTGTCTCTGGAACGCAACAGCAATATCATTGACGGCATCACGTTCGGCTTCTCCATTGCACTCCTGCTGGGGGCTGCAGTCGGAAGTGTCTACTCAGGAGCCGGCGATACGCTGATTGAGGATTTTATAGGGATCCTGACCATGCCTGCGCCGCTGGTCACGGATTATTTCGCGCTTGGAAGCCTGCCTGCCGCTTTCCTTAACGCGGGACTCTGCGGTCTTTCCATGGCCCTTTTTATGTTCTTTATGCCGGGACTGTCCCATGTCAACACTCTTGCCGGTTTCTTTCTGGTGATCTCACACTGTTTCTACGGGCTCAATTTCCTCAATATGTGGCCGTGTTTTCTGGCGCCCTTCCTGTATCTGAAACTTAAAAACCTCAATTACAATGATAACCTGCATGTCTGCATGTTTGCGACCTGCTTTGCTCCCTTTGTCAGTGAGCTTCTGTTCCGCTATATCCAGGGCGACATGTACCGCACAGGAACGATCACCATCACTCTTCGCGGATGTCTTCTGACTGTCGTGTTCATGTTCATCCTTGCCTTTGTCGCGCCTGCGATCCTCCCCGGCGTCAATGCCTGGCACAAAGGCTACAATCTCTACAACGGCGGTCTGGCCTACGGTATGTTCGGATTCCCGCTTTTCAGTTTTTTGTACCGGACTATGGGCGTGGTCTATCCCCGTGTCCCGATCCGGCACAACCATCTTTACAACCTGGCCGGCAACTCCTACCGTCTCTTTGGAAACTGCTTTTTCATCCTGGTGTTTCTCACCTGCCTGACAGCCGGGTGGTTCCTGAACGGCAGATCCTTTAAAGGGATCGAGGTCTTTTTCCGTGACACTGGCTACCACAGTGATTTTGCAAAGAAATACGGTATGCGTCTGTGCCTGATCAACATCGGCCTGTACGGCCTGTTCTTTCTGGCATATATCAATATCGTTGTTCATTTTGCCAAAGGTGCCGGTTTCACAGCGCCCACTTTCGGTGTTATTCTGGCAGCCCTGACTTTCACTTCGATGGGGCAGCATGCCCGCAATGTGTGGCCGATCTTCATCGGCTATCCCCTTCTCTCTTTATTCACGACCCTTTTCAACCACCTGATCGGCGGCAGTGCCGCATGGACCGTGTCCACACAGGCCTATATCAACAGCGTCGCCTTTGCCACCGGTCTCTGTCCCATTGTAGGGCGTTACGGCTCGATCGCAGGCATTCTTGCCGGCATGCTCTGTGCCGCACTCTGTACTGCAACAAGCTCCCTGCACGGCGGCCTGGTGCTCTATAACGGCGGCTTCACAGCCGGCATTACCGCCCTGATTCTTCTTCCGATCCTGGAGCATTATATCCCGAATCCCCGCAACGACATGAACTATCACATCAATCTGCACGACATGATCACCCTCAGGGGGCCCTCCACTCAACCCGCACAGGAAACAAATCCTGAAGGATCCGGAAAATAAACGAAGCTTTATCGAGGTTAAGCAGCGGCTATGGAATACAAAAAGATGTCAATGGAAGAAAAAGCGAAACGGATCATCGAAGATATCCAACAGGAAAAAGGATGTGATCCTGCTCGTATTTTTACAAACATGGCGCGGAAAGAATATATCAGCATCCACGGACCGGAGCATCATATCCTTGACGGAGCCTGCATACTGACCGCGTTTTACAATGCCGGCGGAAAGATCAGACTGGAAGAGTCTCTCAACAAGATTGCCCGTGAGGGCCTCAGAATGCCCGGCGCAATGTGCGGTCTCTGGGGAATCTGCGGTGCCATAGCCTCTGTCGGGGCAGCTCTTTCGATCATTGACGGTACAGGTCCTTTATCTGACGACGGGACCTGGGGAGAGCATATGAAGTTTACTTCCCGGGCAATCGGAGAACTTGGCAGGATCAATGGCCCCAGATGCTGCAAGCGGGACGCCATGATTGCATTCAGGGAGGGAGTCAGGTACATAAATGAACATTACAGCCTTGTGCTGGAATATGAAGATCAGATTTGCGGGTTCTCTGAAAGGAATCTGCAGTGTCTGAGGGAAAAGTGTCCTTTTTATGCCCGGAAGAACTGACAGAAGGATAAAATCTTTATATTATAAAGTGGATGACTTTCAGAAAATCCTGTTCAGAGAATAGTCTCCTGAACCCGAAGATGATGACGGAGTATTGATCATATTTTGGAAGACGAGGTGGACGATGAAAATAAGGTGCCTGGTTGGAAATCATAGCTGGAACGGATGCAGATGCAGCCTGTCACCTGTACCGGGCCCGATTGCGGTACATGGTGTGACTCCTACTATCCGGGGCGTGAAGGGAAATGTATCATAACAATGAAATGTGACAGATGCGGATCCACATATACGGAAGAACATCAAGCAGATGAGGCTGTTTTTACATAAATATCCTTTTATCAATATTCTTTTATCGCAATTGAGCCGGATGGGACTTTCCCTATCCGGCTTTGTGTGTTTTTGTGTGTTTTTTTTATCTCAAATCAGATAACAGAAGTGTTCCTGAAGTGTGACAGTACTGTGATATACTATTTGCTAGGATTGGCATCGTAAAAACAAAGCGAAGTCAATTAAGACCGCAGAACGATAACAGAAAACATAATCACAGGAAAAAGGGATCGCGCCGAAAGGGCGCGGAGAAAAGGAGATAAAATGAAATACAAGATCGTAGGCGAGCCCATGCCCGCAGTTATTTGTGAAGTTGAAAACGGTGAGACAATGATCTGTGAGTCCGGCGCCATGAGCTGGATGAGCCCCAATATGCATATGGAGACATCGGGCGGCGGTGTCGGCAAGGTTTTCGGCCGCATGTTCTCCGGCGAGAACCTGTTCCAGAACCATTACACAGCCCAGGGAGGCCCCGGAATGATCGCCTTTGCGTCCAGCTTCCCCGGCTCCATCAGGGCCTATGAGATCACTCCTTCCACACCGATCGTAGTGCAGAAAAGGGCTTTCCTTGCATCGACCGAAGGCATTGATCTCAGTGTCCACTTCCAGAAAAAAATCGGTGCCGGCTTCTTCGGCGGTGAAGGATTCATCATGCAGAAGATCTCCGGCAGCGGAATGGCCTTCATTGAAATCGATGGTTCCGCCATTGAGTACACCCTGGCACCCGGCCAGCAGATGCTCATTGATACCGGTTACCTCGCTATGATGGATGCGACTGTACAGCTGGATATCCAGCAGGTCAAGGGAGTCAAGAATGTTCTGCTCGGCGGCGAGAGCCTCTTCAACACTCTGGTGACAGGCCCCGGACGGATCGTGATCCAGACCATGCCAGTCTCTAACTTCGCTTCAGCCATCTCCGCAGTCATGCCTTCCAAGAGCTGAGCGGGAATGCGGGGCCGGATCCCGGACCCGGAAGCGGATGATTTCTGCCTCTGCTGAGGGCGGCTCTGAATTGTATCGATTTACATAATTATTGATTTTATTATTGTTGATTTTTAATATTATTGTTTTTTACAGAAACCGGACAGGAGTGAGTGTGCTCCTGCCCGGTTTTTTTCAGGGTAAAGGACCTGGAACAGAGGGACTCTTGTTGAAGAAAAAAAACGTGTTTGATACAATGAGTATTAACTGTGAAACAGTTGAAAACATCCGATTTATGAATCAGGGAAGAAGAAAGGGACGCCGGACAGGAGCGGACAGACAATGAAAATTTGCGGAAAATGCGGAAACGCAGTCAAAGATGATGCCAGATTCTGCGGGGTGTGCGGAGCGGTGCTTGCAGGGGATGAACAGTTGGGCGTGGATACTGTATTTGAGCCCTCCGAAAAGGCTGCGGCAGCAAAGGCCCCTGCCAACGCACAGGGGCACCTGGACTCCGAATATGACAGAATGGTCAAACGGGACATGGGATTTAAAAGCCCTGTCGACTCCGATCTGGACGGAAAAAAACAGGGGGCTCTGGATCCCGCTTACAGGGCGCTGGGCACGCGCCGCCAGGGAAGCCTGGAGGAAGATCGTATCCGCGGGGAAAAAGAAGCCGAGGAACGCCGCAGAGCCGAGCATGAGCGCGAGGAGCGCGAGAGGGAAGAACGCCGGCGTGAGGACATGGCCAGACAAGAGCGCCTGTGGGAAGAGCACCGCAGAGAAGAGGAACTGTGGGACCGCCGCCGGCGTGAAAACCTGGAGAGGGAAGAAATGCTGCGCAGGGAGCGCCTGGAAGAGGAAAAGCGCCTGGAAGAGGAGCGCCTGCGGCTGGAGGAGGAAAAGAAAAAGAGGAAGAATCGCAGGATCCTGGGAATTCTTCTGGCGGCGGCAGCCATCGCTGTCTGTGCCGGAATACTGATTTGGCGGAACATCAATGCCGGCCGGAACATTCCCTGGGGCGATACCGTACTCAAGGCCAGGGTACAGGATTATACCGGCCACTCCGAAGAGACATTCATGCCTGCAGATGCCGCCGACCTGACTGAACTTGATCTGGCCAATGACGGGGGGAGTGAGCAGATCACCGACATATCCGCGCTGGCAGCCATGAAAAACCTGGAAAAGCTTGATCTGAGAGGGAACAGGATCACACAGATCGACGCGCTGGAGGGACTGAAAAACCTGCGCGAATTGAAGCTGGACGGAAACACTGTCCGCAATCTGACTCCGCTCAAGAGTCTGAAAAATCTCCGCGTGCTGTCCCTGTCCCTGGATGAAAACGTGGATCTTGAACCTCTTCGCCAGCTGACCGGACTGCAGTCCCTGAGCGTCAGAGGCATGGCTGTGGATCCCGGTCTTCTGTCCGAAATGGATCATCTGTGCACCCTTGCCATCTCTGATGCCGTTGTTTCGAATCTCTCTGCTTACACAAATATAGAAGGGATCACATCCTTTTCTTTTGACAGGTGCGGTCTCTCCGATATCACAGCCATCGGTGCGGTGACCGGTCTGCAGGAGCTCTCCCTGAGCGGCAACCGGATCACGGATATCTCCGCGCTTTCGCAGCTGAAGGACCTGACCTGTCTGGATCTGCGCGACAATCAGATCACGGACATTTCCGTTCTTCAGAATATGGCCGGCATGCAGTATCTGTATCTGTCCGGCAACCGGATTTCCGATGCCTCTGCGCTCTCCGGTCTGACCGGCATACAGTTCCTCCTGCTCTCCGGCAACCAGGTAGGGGATGTGTCTGTATTGCATGATCTCAAAAAACTTCAATATCTCTCTGTGTGGGGAAACGGTCTTTCTCAGCAGCAGGTGGATAACCTGCAGGGAAATCTCCCCGGATGCGAGGTATTTTAATGAATCGATTTGACAGACTTACAAAACGCCTGTCTGCAGCTATAGTCAGCCTGCTCGTGACCGCCTTGTTTCTGCAGGGCTGCAGCGGCCCCGTGAAGATGATCGGCCATACTGCGAGACTGATCATGACGGAGACGGCAGAGGGCAGGGAGACGGACGATCCCGAACAGACGGAAACGACTCCGGCTCCGCAGGAAAACCGGGGATCTGCAGAGGATCAGGAGCCTGCCGCAGAGGGGCAGGGCGCCGGGCAGGACAAAGCTTCCGAAGAGAAGGACAAAGCTTCCGAAGGGAAGGAGAGAGTTTCCGGAGAGAAGGAGAGCGTTTCCGGAGAGAAGGACGGCGCTGCCGGGGACCAGGAGGCTGCAGGTCAGAAGCCTGCCGCACAGGACCGGGCCGCAGAAGAGGGAGAGAAGTCCGATCCGGGAAACGCATCCCTCAAGAAGAAAAGGACATTCGAAGTCGTTTCCAAGGAGACCTTTGAGAGCGAACTGGAAAAAGGGGCGGAAGCCTATGGCACCAGATCTTTTCTGGCCTCCCTTGTGACCTGGCACGGAAAACCCGCTGCCGCCGATGAACTGGAGTCTACAGTATATGTTCCCTGTTCCGCTGAGAACGGAGAGTATGCCGACTGGGAAACGATCGTAGGGAAACTGGCACCCGCATCGAAAGACGAAAAGATTTTTTACCTGAAAGAAGACCGGATGGAGCAGATCCGGGACGCTGTCAGAGAGGGATATTCCTTTGATGCCCTCCTGTCCTCCGGGCGCGGGATGACCCGCTTCCGGGTGGTACTGACCGGCCTGCCCGTCCTGAGCATCAGACAGACTGACCTTGTCCCTGTCACAGGCAAGGAGGAACATACCGGGATTGCGACCATGATCGACACGAAAGGTCAGCTGCGGAGCTCCGACTGCACCTTCCATGTCCGCGGCAACTACGCCTCCTACTTTGACAAAAAGCCCTATAAAGTTTCTCTCAAGAAGAAAAACGGCAAGAAAAACAAGGTGAGCTGGCTGGGATTGCGAAAGGATGACGACTGGATCCTCAATCCCCTCTACACAGACATGTCCAGAGTCCGCGAAGTGACTGCCTATCAGGTGTGGGAACAGGTCACCGCTCTTGCGCAGAACGGATGCCCTTCTTCCCGTGTGAAATACGTGGAAGTTCTGATGGACAATTCCTATCACGGAATCTATGCTCTGACGGAGCCGGTCGATGCTAAGCAGCTCAGAGAAAAACGGGCTGCCAACCAGATCTCCTTTACGGACAGCGACCTGCTCTACAAGATCAATCTGTGGAATCAGGATTATCCCTATCTTGACCTCTATGCATCCAGTGCCGGAAATACCGAGATCCTGACAGATTTCGGCAAGGCCTGTGTGGAGATCCGCTATCCCAAGGAGTGGAATGCGGACGCGACCTGGGATCCCATGTACCTCTTTCAGGATTTTGTGTTCCGCTCCAAAGACCTGCAGGCCCTGGAGCAGGCAGGTGTGGAAGTGGACATAGACAGCGTCGTGACGCTGAGCCTGTTCTGCGCGCTCACTCATGCCACGGACAATACCTGGAAAAACACCCTGCTGATCGCAAGGCGAGTGCCTTCCGGGCAGGGAGACAGCGGCGGGGACGCAGCGGGGAAGAGGTGGGTCCTCTATCGGGACATCTGGGATCTCAACTATGTTTTCGGAGATATCTATGACGCCGACGAGGCGCAGAGATACACGGCTTTTTCCATGGAAGGGGCCGAACAGTACAGGAGCAACGCAGATACTACCTACGATTTTGAGACATACGCATATATAGATCCGGCTGTCCAGGGCATGCTTGCCGGCAAATGGGCACAATGGCGGGACAGCGGGATCAGCGCCGATTCCGTGTGCGGGATCGTGGACGCCGCTTTCGGAGAACTTGCAGACAGCGGTGCTCTGGACCGGGAGATGAACCGGTGGACGCAGACCAAAGAGCCTCATGCGGCGGTCCGGGAGATGAAGAAATGGATCAGAGCGCGCTTTGCGTATCTGGACGGGAGGTTTTCTTATGAACAGAGGACGGAAACCGGCAATGAAAAGAAAGAATGACAGCAGGGGACGCCGGAACGCGGCACGGGCAGGAATGACAGCGGTTCTGTTTGCGGCTGCTCTTGCACTCGGCGCCTGCAGCTTTCCGGGCAGCAGTTCCTCTTCGGAGTCTGACCAGGAACTTGCCGCGCAGGAAGAAGCCAGACGCAGTGAAGAGCAGAGGGCAGAAGCCATAGAACTGGTCCTGTCGGAACAGGAGAGCAAGGCAGCCTGGGAAGCCAGGGAGCAGGCCAAGAAAGAGGCTGCGGAAAAAGAAGCTGCAGAGAGAGAGGAGGCTGCCAGAAAGGCGGAAGCCGCCGCGAAAAAGGCTGAGGAGGAGAAGGCTTCCGCGCAGAAAACGGACACCGCTCCGTCTGCCGGGGCTTCTGTATCAGAGAAGGAAGATGCGGAGGCGGCCGCCAAAAAGAAGAAGGAGCAGGAGGAGAACAGGGAGATTACCGTCTCCGATGCAGCACTTGACAGGATCGTGCGCAGTGAACTGGGTATTTCAAGCGGCAAAATCCGCGTAAAAGATACCCACAAGTTTGTCTCTCTGACGATCACACCGGCTTCTGCCGCAGGGGTGAAGGACTATTCGGGGCTTGCGGCTTTTCCCGATCTGAGGATCCTGGACCTGACCGGCTGTCAGCTGAGCAGTCTGTCCTCCTTCAAGGGACTCAAACAGATCACCAAGCTGTATCTGGGTGAAAATAATATTTCCAGCATCTCCCCCCTCAAGGACCTGACAGGACTGGAAGTGCTCGATCTGCACAACAATCAGATCAAAGATATCTCTCCGCTGATGGGGCTGACAAATCTCAATTCCCTGTGGCTCAATGACAACCAGATCACACAGATCAAGCCGCTGCAGAAGCTCACCAGACTCAAGTGGCTCTACCTGAGCCTGAATCCGATTTCGGATATAGGACCGCTCAAGACCATGACACAGCTGGAAGGGCTGATGCTGCGCGGTCTGAAGTGGAGAGGCGTCACCCTTGCGGATATCTCGCCGCTGTCAGGTCTGACCAATCTGAGCTGGCTCTATCTGAGTGAAAACTATATAGAGGATATTTCCCCTCTGAAGGGAATGACAAATCTTACCGAGCTTTACCTGACCGGCAACAATATCAGGGATATTTCTCCGGTCAGCAGGATGAACAAGCTGAAGATCCTGGAGATCGACGCGAACAGTATCACTGACTTCACTCCTCTGCAGAGTCTGCCCAAAGGAGTGAAGATCAAAAGATAAAAAATGAAAAACCGTATCCGGCAGCAGCCCAGGCAGTCCGCGGGCTCTTTCCGGATACGGTTTTTTGTGTTTGGTTCGTATGAAAACTCTGTCACAGCTGCATGGAAAACTCTGTGCAGAAAAGTCTTCAGATGTTTTATAAGATTTCAGGAGATTCAGAAGAATCTTCTGATTGACAGGATCCTGCGGAAGGCTGCGTTGTTCCAGATGCAGATGCCGTACTTGTAATCTGCCGCGTGGACGATGCGGTTTCCTCCCATGTAGATCGCGACATGTCCGTCATAGCAGATGACATCTCCGGGCCGGGCGTTGGCCAGTCCGTGTATCTCCGTTCCGCATTTGCGGATCCAGGCGTCATAGTGGGGAAGGGAGATGCCGAAATGTGCGTAGACTGCCATGACAAAGCCGGAGCAGTCGCAGCCGTTGGTCAGGCTGCTGCCTCCCCATTTGTAGGGGTTTCCGACGAACTGTACGGCGTAGTCGACGACCTGCTGTCCCTTGCCGGAGCCCCTTCCGGCGGTTGAGCCGGAATTGCCGCCTCCGTTTTTAAAGACTTTGCCGCCATAGGAGTAGACAGTCCCGTTGGAGTTGAAGATGAGTCTCTTGCCGTTGATGACCTGGTTTTGTCTCTGCTGCACGCCCTTTGAATTGAAGTAGTAGGTCTTTTTGCCGATATACTGGAATCCGGTCAGGCGGTAAAATTTCTTGACACTGATATAATATCGTTTGCCGCCTATGGTCTGCCAGCCAGTGAGCAGCTTCCCTTTCTTCTTCACGCTTCCGTAATACCAGTGCTTTTTATACTTGATCCAGCCCTTCTGCAGAACACCCTTTGAGTTGAAGATAAAGCGGGATTTTCCGATCTTCTGCAGACCGGTCATGGCATAGGACTTTTTATTAAAATAATAAGTCTTGTTCCCGAATGTCCTCCAGCCGCTCTTGAGATAAGAGCCGTCAGAGAGTCTGCAGCGGTACCTGCTGCCGGACTTTACCAGCCGGTCCTGCCGCAGGACATCGGTATTCATGCCGGCCCCGTCCTTTGCGTCGCGCACGGAGACTGCAGGGTCCTGAGTGCCGGGAACCAGTCCCGCGGCGGCGGAAATCTGCCTGTCTCCTGTCTCTGCCATTACCGGCTCAGCCAGAAACGAAAGGGAAGAGCAGACTAGCAGTACACTGAGTACCGCGGTGGACAGCAGCCTTCGAAATTGATGTGACATGAGTACCCCCGTTCTATGAGCTTCAGAATGGTATTTTCTGAATTTGTGAAAAAACTGTGTTCATTATACTACATCTTTAATAAAAATGTTACTGAGTTGTTACAATTCTGCGTAAAATACGATAATACGGAAACACAGTAATTAAATGATGGAATGAATAAAAATATCATTGACACAGACAGACACGCGGTGCTATTGTATCTTACACGGCAGGACAAAGACTGCCGCACCTGAAGACCATTCTGAACTCCGTCCGCATCGGACAAACACCATCTTTTTTTTACAAGGCAGATTCTGCCGCAGAGACATTCAAAATACTTTTCGCCCTTTTGTGAAAACACAGAACGGCGGGATTGTTTCACTTCGCTCTGAACAGGGCTGTATTGCCCCGGAACAGGCCTGCGCACGGATGCGCCCCGGCGTGTTCTGAAAGAGTGAGAAGGAGGATATTTTGAAAAAGAAGATGGAAAAAAAGGGCGGACCGCGCTCTCTGCCCCTGCGCAGACCGGGTGGAGGGAGAAAGAAATGCACAATTCTGGCGGGATGCATGATCCTGCTCATCCTGCTTGCCTCTATGCCCGTCACGTGGAGGATTCCCGCGGGGGTAGTCTATGCAGCCGAGTCCGGCACAGCAGAAGGCAATGCAGATGGTTCCGCAGACGGCACTGCGGTGAATAAGGCAGCTGATCCGTCGGCTGCATCGGCTGCGGACACAGCATCCCATATGGCTGTGGAGGAAGCTCCCGGCGTAGAGGAAGACTCTGACACAGAAGACAAAGGCAGTGACGGCGGGGACAGGGACGCGGACCGGACAGACGCAAGCGGCTCTGAAGGCGGTCCTGAGGACGGTGACGGAAGCGGCGGCAGAGAGGACAGCTCCCGGACTGCTGCATCCGCAGAAACAACTGATTCCCCTGACAGGGACGGGGAGACCGGCGGAACCGGAACCGCGGGCGGAGAGGAGGGCGGCTCCGGTCAGGATCATACCGATGCCTCTTCGGACAGCGCACAGGATTCCGCTTCAGACGCGCCTGTTCCCGGCAAGAGCGGCGGCAGTGTGCAGGAGCCCGGTGACAGTTCAAAAGAAACTGATGGCACAAATGAACAGACTCCGGCGGAAAGTGACGGACAGACGCAGACAATTACAGCAGAGCCGGCACAGGAAACGGCACAAGAGGAACCCTGGATGACAGTGTCCCAGTTTAACCGTGCGCTGAAAAGCCTGTCGGGCGGCTCCGGGATCGAGGGGATCTATATCCCTTCAAAGGTCACGATCATCAGCAAGCAGGCTGAGATCGACTACGAGAGTCTGGGGATCGGAAGAGACGGCGACGGACATCCCGGACACACGACGGTGATCAATGCCCGCGATGAAGAGGGAAATGAATATGAGGGCGTGTGTGTAGTCCCGGATGACCGGGGACTTCCCAGATGGTCCGTTCTCCCGGATGTGGCCGATGTCACCGATGCCGTGATGATCAAGCTCTATTACTATACGATGCTGGACGGTTACGGGGAGAAACTTGCCAGGGACAGGGGATTCGGAGGAAATTCCCGCTCTGTTGCGATCGCCGCCTGCCATGAGGCCATGTCTATGCGCTACGCGGAGCTTGCGGGGATTACTTATGACCGTCCCAACGTGGGCAGCAATCTGCTCTCCCTGGTCTCCGCCTACAGAAGCGGCGCGGCCGCAAAGGCCCTTCCTGATCTGGACAGGGTGCATGTCTATGTCAGCGGACGCACCCAGAGCAACGGCTATTGGATGCAGGCCTATGTGTTCGGTTTTATTCAAAAGGAGGAACCCGCCGGGATCATCCTGACGAAAACCTCCTCGGATCCGGATATGCAGTACGGTTACAGCTGCTATAACCTCTTTGAGACGGAAAACGGGGGAAAGGTCAATTTCGGCGTCTACACAGATCAGGCCTGCACCAAAAAGGCAAAGGTTTACGGTGACCGGAATATGACGGCGGAGCTGAGTGTGATCCCCGTGGGTATGAGCGGACAGAGCGGACTCTGGAACCAGGCGGTCTTTTACTGCGCGCCGGGCACCTACTATCTCAAGGAGCTGACCACGCCTAAGGGATACCAGGCACCCAAGGGGCCCTTCGGACCCTACAAAGTGACAGAGGGGAAAGGCATGCGGATCAAGATTGCCAACACACCCCGCAATGCAAAAATCGGTATTGTCAAGAAGGAAGCAGATTCTTCGAAGCCTCTTGCGGGCGCAAAATACGCCCTCTATGCGGACAAGGAGGACGCGCGCAGCGAGGAATCCTCCCTGGGCACGTTCACGACAGGTGAAGACGGAAAATCCAACCTGCTCGAGGTCCTTGCCGGCAGGACTTATTACGTGCGCGAGATCAGTGCACCGACAGGATATAAAAAGGACAGCCGCATTCTCACCCTGAAAGCCGCCCAGAGCCTCACTGCCGTCACCTGGACGGAACTGACCGACGAACCGGATTCCGGCAGTGTACAGGTGAAAAAGAGTTCCCTGGATCCGGAGGTAAACACCCTGGACAGCAGCCTCTACAGTCTCGAGGGCGCAGTCTATACCCTCTATGACCGGGACGGAAAGAGCGTGGGGATATTGACAACGGAAAAGGACGGCACTTCCAATGTACTGACGGTCCCTTCCGGTTCCTATACGCTCAAAGAGACAAGTCCCTCTCCCGGATTTACACTGGATACCGAGACCCGCAATGTCTCTGTCAAGGGCGGAGAGATGACGATTGTCGAGTCGAAAGAGCCTGCCCGCAGGGGAAAGGTCGCTGTGAGGAAGGTATCCTCCGCGGAGAGAGACGGCAAGGCTTCCGATACAGTTCCGATCAGCGGCGCCCAGTACACGATCTACAATACTGCGGAGGACGCGGAGAAGGACAGGGCAGGTGCAGGGATCCTCACAGTCAGAGAGGACGGCAGCACCAACGTGGCCGAAGTCATTGCCGGGCGGACCTATTATATCAGGGAAACGAAAACACCCCGGGGCTATCTTCCCGATGAAGAGATCCATGCCGTAAAGGTGGATTCCCTGACAGAGACGGTCGAGGTCAGGAGCGAGGAAGAACTGATCTTCGGCGGCGTAAAGATCTGCAAGCGGGATCTGGAGACCGGTGAAAACCTTGCTCTGGGAGGCGCTTGCCTGGAGGGAGCCATCCTGAAGATCTACAATGACGGAGACCTGTCTGTCTATGCGGACGGGAAAAAGGTCCTCCCGGGAGCGGAGGCCATGACCCTGGTGACCGGCGCCGACGGAATGGCACAGACGAAGGAGCGCGCCCTCTCCTACGGAAGCTACCGCATTGAAGAGGTGTCTGCCCCCGAGGGCTATACCCTGCAGGGAGCAGTACCGGTGCGCTTTAAAATCCTGGAGGACGGAAAGATCACGGACCTCTCTTCGCTGAAAGATACCTGCATCAGCGACCGGGTCATTCGGGGAAATATTTCCCTGCGGAAGATCAACGGCTATACCCGGAAACAGATGGCGGGGGTGACTTTTGAGATCACCTCTTATGACAGAGACGGCAGAGAACTGGAAAAACATCGCTTTACAACGGACGAAAACGGATCTTTTGAGAGCCCGGCTGACCTCTGGTTCGGCGTCGGCACACAGCCTGACGGCAATCTCGGCGTCCTTCCCTTCGGCGCTTATCACATCGAGGAGATCGAGGGGGAAAACAATCGGGGTATGAAAATGTATTCGGGTGATTTTTCCATCTGCGAGGACGGACAGACGATTGCACTGGGAACTGTTGAAAATACGCTGAAGCCCGTGCTGGAGACAGAACTTGTGGACGAAAACGGAGACCATTTTGCCGACCGGCAGGGGACCGTCACACTCACTGATGCCGTGACCTATGACGGAATGGAGGATTACATAGGCAGGGATGTGACATTCCACGGAGTGATCTATGTTAAAGAGACGGGGAAACCGCTGCAGATCGATGGAAAGACGGTCGAATGTGCCGTGACCAGGAAGATCCTGTCGCATTCCGGCACGGTTCAGCTCAGGTTCACCTTTGACGCATCCAAAGCACAGGGAATGACCCTGGTGTGCTTTGAGTACGCGTCGGAGCCTGTTACCGGACAGGGGGATACCGGAGAAGAGGATCCCCTTCAGGACGGAGATACACCCTATCATGACAGCACGAACGGAGGGGAGGATATTGTCTCCCACACCGATCCTGATGATGAGTCGCAGACCGTTCATCTTGTCCTGATCGAGACTGAGGCAGAGGACCTGACGACGGGTATGCATATCGGCCAGGCAGGGGAAGGCGCAGTCACAGTCGACCATGTCACCTGCAAGGGCCTGATCCCCGGACACAAATACCTTGTGACCGGCTTCCTGGTCGATAAGACCAGCGGAAAGCCCATCAGGGATGCGAAGGGGGCGGATGTCACTGCAAAGTCCTCCTTTACCGCAGAAAAGGCGGAGCAGACCGTGGATCTGACATTCACTTATGACGCCTCTCTGCTGGAGGGAAAAACGGTCGTGGCTTTTGAGAGACTGTATCTTGGGGGAAATGAGACACCGGACGGTCCCGGTCATCCCGGAACGGAGGACGGCCACACCGCAGCACCCGACCCGGATGTACCCGGCACAGAGCCCCCCATTGCAGTCCATGAAGACCCTGAGGATGAGGATCAGAGTGTACACTATCCCATGATCCGCACCAATGCGGAAGCGGCACAGGAGGGGGCTGCCGAAAGCAAAGTCGAAAGTAAAGCCGAAAGCAAAACGGCGGAAGACAGTTCTGCCGGGGATGACAGCAGGGAGATGGCAAAAACCGTCATCGCAGACGGAAAAATCCTTGTCCGCGACCATGTGACCTGGAATAACCTGCTTCCGGGCAGGACCTATCGCCTGCAGGGAGCCCTCATGCGCAAGGACACCGGAAAGTCCTTTGCGGTCGGGGACAGGGCAGTGACGGCAGAGGCCCGGTTCACACCGGACCAAAAGGACGGAGAGACTGTCCTCGACTTTACCTTTGATGCCTCCGGGCTTTTGGGGACCGGCAGCTCTGAACGGCAGAGCCTGCAGCTCGTGGCCTTTGAGGAACTGTACATCTCCGGACAGGATAAAGACGGGGAGAGGGATCCTGAGACAGGAACTTCTGACGATCCCGGGCAGACGGATGCCGGTGAGGAAAAAGAGGAATACCTGGTCGCGGCGCACAGGGATCTGTCAGATCCCGCCCAGACAGTTGCCCTGACGGAGCCCGAAAAGCCGGTCCCTGAACCTGACGAGCCGGAGAAACTGGAAGTGCCCGATTATCCGGAGCTCACACCTGAGCTTCCCCGGCGTCCCGTTGTGAAAGAGGAGACGAAGACAAAGACCAGGGGCAAAAATACTGTGACGCCGGCTTCTCCGGAGACGGTACGTTCCGGCTCAAGGGTAAAGACAGGTGATGACACCAACATTGCCCTCTATCTGATCCCCGCAGTCCTTGCGGCACTGGCTCTTGCCCTGCTGCTTGCAGAGAAACGCCGCGCCGGGAAAAATGAGAGCAATGACTGAGTTTTCGTTTGACTGATAATGTTTTTGAGAGCATGCCCTTAGCCACTGGCATGCAGGACAGGACCGGAGAGACCTTACGCAGGCCTCCGGTTCTGTTTTTTTACTCCCGTGGATCCGGCAGAAGTGGTATACTGTTATTACAGTAACCAGAATCGCATATCTGTTATGCTATGAGGATGACTATGTATAAAAGACAGAAATCGATTTTTTCCGGATCTGAACGCCCCGGAAACGGGAAACGCTTCCGAAAGGGGCTTTTATGCGGAAATGCAGTATTGCTGGTCCTTCTGTGCCTGGCCCTTTTGACAGGCTGCAGCAAAGGACCGGAAGAGGGGACAGTCTACGGGCCTTCCGATTCGGAGGAGAACCTGTATCTGGACCTGACAGCAGAAGAGGCTGAGAAACTGGAAAGGGAGCAGAAGGAGCTTCCCGAGGCAGAGATCACAGACAGCGGCTACTCGATCACACAGATCGATGAGTCGGATGTATACCCTCCCCAAAAGACCGATGACTACGGAGAAGCGCTGCCGGCCTATCTGGTGGATTTTGCGGTGATCCTTTCCAATGAAGACAGCGAACTCGCCATGGTATGGCCGACCGTCACTGCTGTCGCATACGATTCCGATGGGAACGAACTTTCCAGGGTGGAAAAGACCATACGCACCTACGTACTGCCCGGAGATAAAATCGCTTACGGCTCCGAGATGACAGTGCGCGGCCAAATGCCTGACAGGATCGGTTTTTCAGCGGTCTCGGAGGACCCGGACAATTACTATCCCACGGAAGAAGAACTGAATATGCCCTCCGCAGACAGCTACGAGGCCGGGGAGGTCCGTGTGCGTGTGCTTCCTGAGTATGAGGAAGGGGCTCCTTCCGCGGGACGAAAGAGCTCTGCAGGACTTTCCCAGGGATATTTTTACTTCGGGGAACTGCCGGAACTTTCCGGGACCATCAGCTGTTCCTCCGGCAGTGACCAGGAGGCGTTTGTCACCATCCTGTACAGGGACGGCGACCGGATCCTGGGCGGAGAGACCGGAAGAGTGATGATCCCTGCCGGCAGGAAGGCGTCCTATGTCCTGACGGCGGCCGGCCCCGTGCCGGAGGGCACACAGAGCTTTGAAGTCAGTGCCTTTTCCATCGCGCAGTATTGACAGCAGAAATGAAATATGATTGACCGCAGATACAATTTGATTGATCACTCCTATTATTTTGGCTGATCACAGAATTCATTACCGAATACGGAATCTATATATCAGGAGGACAGTTGCTTATGGCGGCAGAACTCAGAGAGAGAAAGGAGATGGATCCCGCTTTTATGTGGGACCTGACATCCCTGTACAGAGACGACGAAGACTGGGAGGCGGCATTTTCGCAGCTTTCCCTGAAGGTGGACGCTGTCGCGGCGTTTGAAGGAAAGATCGCGCAGACCGACAATGACGGCGCTGCCGCCGCACAGTGCATCCGCGCGCTTCTGGAGGCGGAGACAGAACTGGACCTGCTCCTGAGCGACCTCTTTGCCTATGCGAATCTGCGCAGGAGCGAGGATACCCGCGCACCGCAGGCGCAGAAGATGTATGCCCGGATCTATGCAAAATACGTAGAGGCTGTGACGCGCACGGCTTTTGTGCAGCCGCAGATCCTCTCGCTCTCCGAGGAGACACTCAAATCCGCAGTGGAAAAAGAGGAGCTTGCGCCTTACCGTTTTCTGATGGAAAAGCTGCTCCGTCAGAAGCCCCATACGCTCTCTGAAAAAGAGGAAGCCCTGCTGGCCCGCTTCGGGGAGGTTTTCGCGGCGCCCGGACAGATCGCAGACAATCTGCAGGACGCCGACATGGTCTTTGAACCTGTCATGGACGCCGATGGTCAGGAACACGAGCTCACAGGATCCAACTATATCCTGCTCCAGACAAGTCCCGACCGGACCCTGCGCGAAAATGCCTTCCGCAGTTTCTACAAAGGATACAGGCAGCACATAAACACATTTGCCTCTACTTATGCAGGCGCTGTGAAGGCAGCTGCGGCCCAGGCTCAGGTGCGGGGATACGCATCCTCCCGCGCCATGTCCATGGCCGGGGAAAATATACCCGTGGAAGTCTACGACACATTGATCGAGACCGTCCGCTCCCACCTTCCTGCCATGTACAGCTATGCAGAGCTGCGCAAGAAGCTCCTGTCGCTGGATGAGCTGCATTACTATGATCTCTACACGCCGCTCACCGGCAGCAGCGGCAGGCAGTACACCTATGAACAGGCGCAGCAGATGGTCCTGGAGGCTGTCAGGCCCCTGGGGGACAGCTATTCGAAGATCGTCCGGGAGGGATTTTCCTCGCGCTGGATCGATGTCTACCCCAACCGGGGCAAGAGCGGCGGGGCATTCAGTTCGGGCACCTATCACTCAAATCCCTATATCATGACCAATTTCACAGGTACGCTGGACAGCGTCTCCACCATCGCTCATGAGATGGGACATTCCATGCACACCTGGCATTCCAATCATACCCAGCCGCCGCACTACGCGGAGTACACCCTCTTTGTCGCGGAGGTCGCCTCCACGGTAAACGAGAACCTTCTGGTCGAATATCTCCTGAAGACCGAAGAGGATCCCCGGGAGCGGCTGGCTCTTCTCAACCAGTATCTGGAGAATTTCAAAGGTACGGTCTTCCGTCAGGTCATGTTTGCCGAGTTCGAAAAGACCGCCCACGAGATGGCGGAACGCGGCGAGGCGCTCGATCCCGGGAGCCTGAACGCCCTCTATGCCGGACTGGTCCGCGACTATTTCGGCCCCGCCCTCACCATGGATGAGGAAGTGCAGTACGAGTGGGCGCGGATCCCTCATTTCTACAGACCTTTTTATGTATATAAATATGCCACGGGCTATACCTCCGCTGTTGCTCTCTCAGAGGCAGTGCGCAGCGGCGGGCCGCAGGCAGTCGCCCGCTATCTGGACTTCCTGTCCATGGGCGGAAGCGCGGATCCCCTGGATGAACTCAGACACGCAGGAGTTGATCTGGCAAGTCCCGCTCCCGTGCACGCCGCGCTGCAGAAGTTTGAAAAAGTCCTCGCACAGGCGCAGGAACTCGCGGCAGAGATCTGAGTCTGACGCAAAACACAGAGAGCAAAGCCCATACACATAACGAAAACGCTCTGCCGGCAGCCTGCCGGCATGCCGGACTTCGGGCTTGATCTGATAAATGCTGTAACTGCCTTTAATGGCATCAGATTTTTCAAGGAGGTACATTATGGATCGTGAAAGGCCTCGCAGCAGGGAGAAAAACGTGACCGGACAGGGAACCGGTCTGGGACGCAGAGGGTCCGGACTGGGCACGGGTCCGGTCGGCTCTAAGGACGGTTACAGCGGCCGGGGAAGCGGCTCAGGAGGAGGAGGCCGCAAGATCACACGCGGAGCAGGCCTCAGCCTCCCCGTGATCATCATTATTGCCCTTGTCTATCTGTTTGGCGGCAACCTCGGAGGAGGCTCGGGCGGCAGCACTGTCAGCTATGACTACGGCACTGCAAACGAGTCTTCCGGCGGCAGCTTCGGCGGCTATTCCCAGACGCCTTCAGGAACACCCTCAGGCACGTCTTCGGGCACGTCCTCCGGCAGTTCTTCGGGCACATCCTCCGGCGGTTCTTCCGGCTCACAGGGAAGTTCCTGGTCCAACAGCGATGCGGTCGGCACACTCAGCAGCGATGTGGCGTCCGGCTCCCGCGAGAAGCGCACACAGATCAAAGGCGGCGGCAAAGATGTCGTGACCATCATGCTCTATCTCTGCGGCACGGATCTTGAATCCCGCGCCAAGATGGCGACTTCCGACCTGCAGGAGATGGCGACCGCCAAAATTGCCGACAACGTCAACCTGATCGTCTATACGGGCGGATGCAGCCGCTGGAACAACAATATCATCAGCAGCAGCAAGAACCAGATCTATCAGGTCAAGGAGGGAGGACTCCTGCAGCTTGTGGACAATGCCGGCGTCGGATCCATGACAGATCCCGCTACGCTGTCCTCCTTTATCCAGTTCTGCAAAAAGAATTTCCCCGCCAACCGCAATGAGCTGATCCTGTGGGACCACGGCTCGGGCTCGGTCAGCGGATACGGCTATGACGAAAAACACAAGGCCAGCGGCTCTATGAGCCTGGCAGGCATAAACAAGGCCCTCAAGGACGGGGGCGTCGAGTTCGATTTCGTCGGTTTTGACGCCTGCCTGATGGCGACCGCCGAAACAGCTCTGATGCTCAACAGCTATGCGGACTACATGATCGCGTCCGAAGAGACTGAGCCCGGCATCGGCTGGTATTATACAGACTGGCTGACGGCGCTGAGCAGGAATACTTCCATGCCCACAGTGGAGATCGGACAGAGGATCGTCGACGGCTTTGTTGATACCTGTGCAAAGCGTACACCCGGACAGGGGACGACCCTGTCTGTCACGGATCTGGCGGAGCTTGCCAACACACTTCCCTCCAGGCTCAATGCCTTCTCCAAATCCATCACAAAATCCATTCAGGATAAGGACTACAAGACCATTTCCATGGCCCGAAGGGGAAGCCGCGAATTTGCCACTTCCGCCAGGATCGACCAGGTTGACCTGGCCCATCTGGCCTACAATGTCGGCAGCAAAGAGGGAAAAGAACTGGCAGAGGCCATCAGGGGCGCTGTCAAATACAACCGCACTTCCCGCGGTATGACCAATGCCTATGGACTGTCGATCTATTTCCCCTATCAGAGCACCAGATATGTTGACAAGGCGGCCCAGTCCTACAGCGAGATCGGCATGGACGAAGAGTACACCCAGGCCATCCGCGTATTTGCGGGACTGCAGGCCAGCGGCCAGGCGGCGGCCGGCGGCAGCACCACAGGTTCTCCCATTCCCTCGCTGTTCGGCACTCTGCTGGGCGGTTCCGGCGGCTCTTACGGCGGCAGTTCCTCCGGCTCCTACTCGGGAACCTCCCCCTATGGTTCCTCAGGCATGAGCGAGGAGATGATCAGCCAGCTTCTGGGGAGCTTCCTCGGAGGCGACTACAGCTCCATCAGCGGGCTTTCCTCCTCCAATTCAGGATTCCTCTCGAACCGCCTGATCAGCGACGAGGATACGATCCAGTATATTTCGGAAAATCATATCGATACCTCAGCCCTTTACTGGAAACAGAATGAAGAGGGCAGGCCCGTCATGACCCTCTCCGAACAGCAGTGGGGACTTGTCCAGTCCCTGGATCTCAACCTCTTCTATGACGACGGACAAGGCTTCATCGACCTGGGCCTCGACAACATGTACAGCTTCGATGAGGACGGAAACCTCGTGGCGGACGAGGGCAATACCTGGCTGACCCTGAACGGCCACCTTGTGCCCTATTACCACCTCGACACGACAGAAGACGGAGACAGCTGGACCATCACCGGCCGCGTCCCTGCCTTCCTCAATGAGCAGAAGGTCAACCTCATTGTCGTCTTTGACAATGAAAATCCCAAGGGCTATGTCGCCGGTGCCAGCACCGACTACGAGGACGAGGAGATCGAAGTCATCGCCAAGAACCTCACGGCAATTGAGGACGGGGATGTCCTTGATTTCGTCTGTGACTACTACACCTACGACGGCAAATATCAGGACAGCTACCGCATGCTTGACCCCATTACTGTCAAGGGCGGCCTGACTGTCAGCGATGGACTTCTTCCCGCCGGAAAAGTGCGCCTCACCTACCGCCTGACCGATATTTACAACCAGCCCTACTGGACAGAGGCGATTAATAAATGATGCACGCTGATATCGTGACTGGCGCGGGCCGCGGATCCTGAGAGACCAGGCAGGTATCCTTTTTGGCGGGCCTGTACGGCGGCGGAAGCCGCAGATGCAGATCCTGCGTGAAGAAGAATAAACTCATATGGAAGAATAAACTCCTATGATCAAGAAGGTAAATCAGATATTCAATACCGTAACAGATTCCGGCAGCAGGGAGAAGTCCGGCCGCCGGAATCTGCCGGAGCTCCGGTCCCGGGCAAAAAAAAGCCCGGAAGTGACCGGACAAGATGAAAGGGGATCCCGGACATGGATCCCCTTTGCTTCCTATTGCACGACAGGTCAGTTCATGGACCTGGAGAACGGTTACAAACGCCACTGCAGCCCCACTGCCGCAGTAAATATTGTGCGCACCCTGCAGAGACGTCTGGAAAAAAAGCGGCGGCCCAACGAGAGCAGCGAGGACATGTTCCTGCAGTTTGCAAAGATCGGCAGGCGCACCCGGATCTACTGGAACCAGGATTTTCTGGGGCACTTCGGGGGCACCTCCAATTTCCTCACAGGCATCTTTGTGCGTAGCTGCCTGCGGGCTGCAGGGCTCGGCGGGAAGGTCAGGGTCCGTTTTCATCCGTGGATCACGCCGGATGCCGTAGAAAAAGCCCTGCAGGAGGGCTCGATCGTGCTGCTGCAGGTCTACCGCCACCCGACCTACAAAAACCATCATATGCTCTGTTATGCCTGCAGGGAAACAGACGCAAAGGGGAGAGAGTTTCTCCTCGCGGACGGATGGAAGCCCGCCCCCCTCTGGGTCGATGACAAGACTCTGGGACACGGCCATTTCCTGACCATCCGCCCGGTCTGAGCTTTTTCGCATATGTGAGCCGGTCCGCAAATGCAGGGGATCTGTACAGCTCTCATAGAGCAGCTGCTGACATGGCTGCAGCCGAATGTATAACAATGATCAGCGCAAAAATATTTAAAAAATCTGATTGACAGAAATCCGAGTCCTGTGGTAATATACATTCGTTGCGGAAAACAGCAGCAAACAAAATGCTGGCATAGCACAGTCGGTAGTGCGTCGCATTGGTAGTGCGGAGGTCACGAGTTCGATTCTCGTTGCCAGCTCTCAGAAGTCCCTTATAACCTGTATGACAGAGGTTTGAGGGACTTTTTTTTATCCCGTTTAATCACAGATCACACATCCCCGTTCACTGGCAGAACACATGGATTCACTTATTGTTATATTACACAGATCATTCATTTGCGGATGAAATGACCGGAGGCAGAGGAGAAATACAATGCTCTATACAGAACTCACCAAAAAAGCCATGCAGATCTGTTTTGAAGCCCACAGGGATCTGACCGACAAGGGCGGCATGCCCTATGTCTTTCATCCCTTTCACCTGGCGGAGCAGATGGAGACGGAGGATGAGACCTGTGCGGCCCTCCTTCATGATGTAGTCGAGGATACCGGCTGGACCCACGAACAGCTTGCTGCCCGGGGCTTTTCGCCGGCAGTCATGGAGGCCCTTCGGCTTCTGACCCATGATGTCCGGGCACCTTATCTGGACTACGTAAAGGCTCTCTCAAGCAACCGGATCGCGGCGCGTGTAAAACTGGCGGACCTGCGCCACAACAGCATGCCGGGCCGTCTGGCGGCCATAGGAGAGCAGGAGAGAGAGAGAATGCGCAAGTATCTCAGTGCACAGGAGATCCTGACAGGCGGCGAACCTGATCTCGAGGAGCTGACTCTCAGCTTCCGCTATGAGATCCCTGCTCCGGACAGGACAGATATTCCTGCAGCAGCGGACGGGCAGCAGGCGCTCACGGGGGAGAGAAGGGTACAGCGGGAGAAAGCAGACAGCAGCGCGCCTGCTCTGCTCACTGCGGTTCTGGCAGCCGACGGACACGCCGTCAGATACACGCTCCTTCTGCCGTCTGAAGGGAAGGAGAGAGTCTATGAGGACCGCTTCAGCCTTCTTCAGGATCTGGAGAGGCAGGGATATTCGGCAGTCTGTGCAATGTCCTGTCTCTGACCTGTCTGCAGCAGTTTTCCTGTCCGGCAGATCTCTCCGCTCTGCAGATAAATCTTTTTCGCTCAGTAGATCTTTTTGATCTCTCCGCTGATTCCATACTGTGAGCGGAAATCCTCGAGATCGGCGGGAGAGCGGACGAACATTACCTCTGTGAAGGCACCGGTCTTTTTGTCCCTGAAGCCTGCTACCTGTTCCCCGTTGCAGATGCTGCAGCGCAGGACAGGCTCCTGGGAGGCGGGATCGAAGCCGCCTGCGGGGCTCTGTGCGCGGTCCTTTTTGCGGTCTTTTTTTCCGAAAAACATGAGTGAAGCTCCTTTCACTAAACGGATCGATTATCCGTCAATATACAGACAGGCTTCCGCAGCAGTGCCCAGATTGTGCCGCGGAAGCCTGTTTTTATGTCCGATATTATTTATTTAAGGAAACCGTTGATGATCTGCTCCTCGGCTTCCGCCTCGGTCAGTCCCAGGGTCATGAGCTTGATGATCTGCTCGCCGGCGATCTTGCCGATCGCTGCCTCGTGGACGAGGGCGGCTTCAGTGCTGTTGGCTTCCAGGGAGGGGACCGCCAGAATGCGGCCTTCGTCCATGATGATGGAATCGCACTCGGTGTGGCCGTGGCAGGCCGCGTTGCCCAGGATGCACATGTCGAGCTTCTGATAGGAGCGGTCACGGGCGACGGAACGGGAGACCACGTCCGCGCTGGAATCGTCGCCGTTGAGGATGACCTTGTAAATACTGTAGGCATCCTGTGTGCCGTGTGTCATCAGACGCTCCTGGACGACCAGGCGCGCGCCGGCCTTGAGCTCGGCCTTTGTATCGCGCTTTGTGGAGTCGACGCCCTTGATCTGCACCATCTCCATCTCCATGGTGCTGTTCTCTTCCATGTAGACCTCGGTGCCGGGATTGAGCAGACGTTTGCCGGTGCCGTCACCGGAGCCATAGTGCTTTTCGACGTATTTGACCTTTGCGCCCTTGCCGACAAAGAAGCGGTGGATGCCGTCGTGCTCGGAATCCTGTGTGCCGCAGTTGTCGATGCCGCAGCC
>CAMKEX010000015.1 GCA_946411695.1 uncultured Lachnospiraceae bacterium | reverse complement strand
AGGAACCGTCCGAAGGATTGAACTTTCTCTTTCATCATTACCTCCTTTATGTTAAAAACAGTTACCCGGAACGACCATGGCCGGACCTGCCGGCCGCCTGTTTCGTTCCTTCGATGTGTCCATTATATGGCTGTACAAATGCAATATGCAACGAATACTAAATGGACTTTGTCACCATCAAAAGTGACAAATGGTTTGCCTGTTTGGGACATTTTTCTCCGGTTCAAAATAATGTCAAATTTAACCATGTTTCAAAATAAATCACTTGCATTTTTCGCTTATATACAAGGCTTTTAAAATCTCCATTCTGCATTAAAATCAAATTTAACTAAATCTATAATTGAAATCGTTATCAAAAACATGTCTTTTCGTGCCAAAAACGACAAAGGAAAGTGACATTTTAAAGCGGTGCCATTTGAACACATACCCGCGCGGGAGCACTTCGGACTCAACTTTGCATCCGGGTAATTTTTCACTTCCAGTGCTATTCATTAACGAACAAAGGGCATGCTCAGAATGCCTGCAAGGCTTTGCAAATACGGGTCTGCCGCGCCCTCAGGAAGTCGCCTTCAAGGTATACCTCCTGCGTCGATCAGATTTTTTCGCAGAGTTGTACTAAGGCGGAAAAAGGGCTTAGAGAGGGCCGTGCCTTTCACCTGCTCTTCCCTATAAGCTTCGATAAGTACAACTGGCTGCTCAAAAAATTCACTCCGCCAGGAGGTATAACTTGAAGGCTCCGATTTCCTGCCGGGCTGTGGGATGAAGAGAATTACAACACTGACGTACAATTCTGCCGATAGTTGGGAAAAATGGATTCAGGCACAGATTATGATTCATTGTGATTATATAGATCAGCAGTTCATCTGCTGATCTATCAGACCAAACCGTTGGAGTCTCCTGTATCACAAATAAGTAGAGAAGGACTTGGAAAATCCAGACTGATCCTTCTTCATTGATCGACGAAGTGACAATCAGGGTCGAGGACTGCACCTCTCTGGCGAGGGAATAGGGAGGAATCTTAGATGTACTTGCCGGAAAAAGGGCAGAGGGAGGGTAAAACGCACAGCCCTCACGGCTGGGCGTTTTAGGCGTCCATGTCTGAGCCTTCCGTGTCTTCAACACGGAAGGTGAGTTAAAGCCGGCCCTCCCGACGCCCTTTTTCCGGCTTAGTACATCTTGATGACGGACTTCTGACCGAGCAGAGAGGTGCAGCCGCAGACCCGTCCTTTCTCGACAACCCTCACCCCTGCAAACCCGTATTTAAAGCCCTGATTACTTTCCCGGCACAAAGAATCCATGGTATAATAGTTTCGACAGCAGCAATAGATTCATCAGAAAGGGGGCTGCCATGTTAAAAGATTTTGCCAAGGCCAAAAGGCCTGAAGATGATGCCTTGTCGCAGGAAGTAAAACAGGCCAGAGAAAAACTCGGCGTATATCAGACAAAAATCAAGGAAGCAAAGCTGCCGGTAATGGTCATCTTTGAAGGCTGGGGTGCTTCCGGCAAGGGAAGCGTGATCGGACGGGTCATCCGCAGCATCGATCCCCGTTTCTTTGTCGTCAGAACTTTGGCAGAACCGACTGCGGAGGACATGCGCTATCCTTTCCTGCATCGGTATATGAAGGAAATCCCCGAGGCGGGAAAATTCGCCTTCTTTGACGCCTTCTGGATGGAAGAAGTCGTCAATCAGAAAATGCAGGGTATCATTGATGATAAGACCTATGCCCGTCGAGTGAAGAGTATCAATACCACAGAGCGCTCGCTGACTGACAACGGCTATCTTGTCATGAAGTTTTTCTTCCAGTTCAGCAAAAAAGAACAGAAAAAGCGTCTGCGCACTCTGCAGGCTGACAAAAACACCCGCTGGCGCGTGAGTGAATCCGATCTTCATCAAAACAAACATTACGATGAGTATCTGGACATGTACGACAGGTATCTGGAGGATACGAACCGCTCTGCGGCTCCCTGGTACATCATTGACGCAAAGGACAGCAAATGGGCAGAGCTGCAGGTACTGCGCTTCCTGAATCAGGGCATCGATACCGCACTCAAGAATCATGCCCTTGCAGCTCCGATCCGCCAGAACACTTTCCCGCTCAACCGCACTCCTTTCCTGTCCGAGGTCACACTTGCCGACAAGGTAATATCGGATCAGGAGTACAAAAAAGAACTGGACCGTCTGCAGAAAAAACTCCACGCCCTGCACAACGAGCTCTATCGCAGGAAAATCCCGGTCATCATTGCCTACGAGGGATGGGACGCCGCAGGCAAGGGCGGCAACATCAAGCGCATCACCGCTGCTCTTGATCCCAGAGGTTTCGAGGTCCTTCCGATCGCCAGCCCCGAGCCGCATGAAAAGGCAAGGCATTTCCTCTGGCGTTTCTGGACACGTCTTCCCAAGGACGGCCACATCGCGATCTTCGACCGCACCTGGTACGGCCGTGTCATGGTAGAGCGCCTGGAGGGATACTGCTCTGAAAACGACTGGCAGCGTGCCTATAACGAAATAAATGAATTCGAAAAAGAGCTGGCGGAATGGGGCGCCGTTGTCATCAAGTTCTGGGTACAGATCGACAATGCCACTCAGCTTGCCCGCTTCACAGACCGCCAGAATACACCTGAAAAGCAGTGGAAGATCACGGACGAAGACTGGCGCAACCGCGAAAAGTGGGATCTCTACGAAGAAGCCATCAATGAAATGCTCCAGAAGACCAACACGACATTCGCCCCCTGGTACATTCTTGAATCCAATGACAAAAAATATGCCCGGATCAAGGCTCTGCGTATTGTTGTCGACGCACTGAAGCAGGCCTGCAAAGAGAAATAATTCCAGGAAAATTATTTCCGGAAAAACATTTCCGAAAAATGATTGCAGGGAGAACTGATTTCAGGGAGCAGTATCCCCTGCGGGGCTGCGCAAATGCATCGCCTTTGTGAGCCTGCCGGCTCTGACCAAACAAAAACAGCACCTCGCGGTGCTGTTTTTTGTTTCTTTGCGATCATGCCCGGGCACATCAGCGCGCAGGCACCCTCTCTTACAGAGCCATTGTTTTTTTAATGATCAGAGTCTCTCGACAAATTCATTGAAGAAGATCCGCAGCTCATGGGTCAGTTCGGTGCGGACAGAGTCTTCCTCTCCCTCCTGTACGGCCTTGAGGAACACTTCATTTTTAATAAAGGCTCCGCTGATGCGCCCCAGTACATCGGAGTGGATCCTGCGGTGGTCGTCAACAGGCATGAGCATGAGGACCGCGGCCTGGATGCCCTTGAGAGCCGGATCAGTGAAATGGTCATCGCCGCGGGGAGAACAGCTGACGAAGACTGTCTCGGATACGGCATCCGTCCTGCTGTGGAGCAGACAGAATCCCAGTTCCGGGAAAATCTGGGAATTGAGACGTTCGCGCTCGGTAACAGCGGAGATTACTTTTGAGGCAGCGGCAAGACTGTCCGTGACCTGCATGGCAAGGACCCGCAGCAGCTCCCGGAAATTGACATTGGGAGCGATCTCATAGTGGCGGTATTTACGGATCAGAGAGGAGAGGTCTCCGGCGATGACACCCACTTCATCCATCTGACGGACAAAGTCCGTCTCCTGGCGGCGGCGCCGCACCTGGCCGTAGCCTTTGATCCGGTATTCGATCTGGGAGAGGTCGCTGGCCGTGATCAGGGGACTGACGCGAACGCAGTCGATTCCCAGGGAATCCAGATTCAGTGTAGAGACAAAGAAGTCCGTGTCCGCGATCACGGAGGCAGTGATCTCGTCCTTTCCGTAGGCGCGGAAAGTAGCCTTGTCTCCGAGATGGTTGCTGAGCTTGGTCAGCATGAGCCTGGCGACGCCGAAGCCGCTGGCACAGACGATGCCGATGACGACGCGCCTGGCAGCCTTCTGCCTCTCCAGGATCCTCTCTTCTGCAGCGCCGAAATGCATGGCCAGGAATCCGACTTCCTCCGCCGGTACCTTTTCTCTGGTCTCCCGCTCGATCACGGAAGAGGCCATGCTGCAGCGTCTGAAGACATCCGGGTATTCTTCCTGAATATCATGCAGGATCGGATTGAAGATATTCATGTGATTGAACAGGCGCACAATGACCGGACGCAGGTGGACCAGCAGTCCCCGGACAAAGTCCTCATCGCACTTCAGTTCATAGGAAATGGATGGATTGAAGATCTCCACCATCTCATCGATCATATCCAGCAGCTTTGCTTCATCGATCCCCCGCATCTGACGCATGACAGCATCATCGCCCGATACTGTGTCGCCTGCGGTTCCGGAATAGGCGATCTTGGATCCGCGCAGGTGGAGCAGGATATAGGAGAGCTCCACACCGGGAATGGTGATCTGGAACTCCTCTTCCATCTCGCGGAGAATTCTGGCGGCAAGATCATAGCCGTCCCAGGAAGCCAGGTCTTCGAGCACCTTTCCCTCGGCTTCCATCACTGCGCCCTTCTGGACCCGGTCTATGGCGATCGCGATATGGATGGCCAGACCGGTGAACGCATTATCCGCAAGCTGACGCAGCATCGGCTCATCCATATTGGAAAGGGTACTGTAGACCCGGTTCAGGATATCATTGTTGAGCAGGGAATAGATACCGCTGTCCGACGCGCTCATGATGATTTCTGTAATAGCCTCTTCAGCGCTCTTGTTCCCTAATTTATTCTTGGAATCTTTGCTCTTTTCTGTATTGCTGGGGCCGTTTTCGTGGATAAAACGGCGCATGGCTTCCCGGTAGTCTCCCTCGGATCCCATGAGGACCACACCGTAGCCCGGTCTGCGCATGACTTCCAGGTTGTGGCGGGAGAACCAGTCTCCCAGTGCTTCCATATCACTGGCAACCGTCGTCTCACTGACTCCCAGCAGCTGGCTGTAATAGTAGAGTTTTCTGGGCTCTCTGTCACGCAGCAGTTCAAAGAGAAGGTGCTTTCTCCGCTCCTCACGGCCGGCCGCCTCCACACCGCTGTTTTTTTCTATCTCCCGGCGGAGTTTTTCGATGTTCTGAAGTTCTCCGGAGAGAACAATTCCCTTGCCTTTGCGGTTGATCAGGTGCAGTCCGTACTGCCTGATGTCATTTTCCAGAAATCCGAATTCCCTCTGTATTGTCCGTTTGCTGACTCCGAGCCGGTCAGCAATCTCCTGTTTTGAAACAGGACCCTTTCCTCCCAGCAGAATCTCCAGAATCTGCTGTGTTCTAGGTGTAAAATCCATTCTCTCAACAGCCCTTTCATTTGCATGCAGGAAAAACCTTTCCTGCAGTTTACAATTGTTCTATACAATTGCACTGCTCATGTATGTAAGAAAATCCGGAAATATTATTTGACAGCAATGCATTCAATTTCCACTTTTGCGCCCTTGGGGATGGCAGCTGCCTGAAATGCGGCGCGTGCGGGATAGGGTTCCTCAAAAAATTCCGCGTACACTGCATTCATAGCGCCGAAATCCGCAATGTCCGCCAGAAGAACCGTCGTCTTGACAACATTTTTCATACTGAAACCGGCTGCCGCGAGGATATTGCTGATATTGGTCAGGCTCTGCCTGGTCTGCTCCTCAATACCTCCCTCAATGAGCTCTCCCTTCTCCGGCACGATCGGAATCTGGCCGGAGACATAGAGGGTATTTCCCGCCAGTACTGCCTGGGAATAAGGTCCGATTGCCGCAGGTGCGTGATCTGTGTGAATCGCTGTATTCATAGAACTTCCTCCTGTTCAGGACCCGTCTGCGGGTCCTTTGCGCCGGATGCGTAACTGCAAAGTCTTCCGAACCGCATCCTTTATAAAAAACCAAAAAGGATAACCGTGTATCCCTCCGGATCTCTTCACGACACCGCTTTTCCCGATAGGGTCAGCGGCTGCTAGCTATTGTAGCACTTTCTTTATTCTATGAAAAGTTCCCAGCCTCTTCTTGCAGCACATTCGGACAGTGTGTGCATAGGAAGCAGTTTTCCGGTACCATTTTTATGAGTAACAGGGTATAATGAATGAATAAAACAGCGAGTCAGGCGAAAGCAGATGCCGGGCCGGCTCGTGTTTGAGATGCAGAAGGACAGTTCTTGGTCCGGACTGCAGACAAATGCTATTAATGACGAGAAGAATGGAGGTTATCTATGATCCGCAAGGGAAATGAATGTCAGATTGAGTATCGCGAACATATGCGTGACGGTGACGGCACTGTCCAGCTCACAAATTTCATCACCGGCCCTGACGAGCTCTGCGGCAAGGGCAGGCTGTTTTCCAAGATCACACTGAATCCCGGATGCGGCATCGGCTATCACGTACATGAAGGTGATTCGGAGCTTTTCTATATCCTGAAAGGTACAGCGGAATACAGTGACAACGGCACCATCAAGACCGTTTCCGCAGGCGATGTCACGATCTGCCCTCCCAACACCGGCCACAGCATCGCAAACAGGACTGACGAGGTCGTGGAACTGGTGGCGGTCATCGTATACGAATAAGAAAATGGCAAAAGCAAGCAACCAGAAGCTGAAGCTTCTGTACCTGATGCAGATTTTCATGCGTGAAACCGATGATGAGCACATGCTGACCATGCAGGAGATCATCAGCCTCCTGGCCAACGCCGGCATCAAGGCGGACCGTAAGACCCTCTATCTCGATTTTGAGGAGCTGCGCCATTTCGGACTGGATATCATCGGCCAGGCAGACGGACGCAATTACTACTACTATCTGGGCGCCCGCGAATTTGAACTGCCGGAGCTCAAGCTCCTGGTGGATTCCGTGCAGTCCGCCAAATTTATCACAGACCGAAAATCAAAAGACCTGATCAAGAAACTGGAGTCCCTGGTCAGCAAATATCAGGCGACAAAACTGCATCGTCAGGTCTCCATCTCCGGCCGCGTCAAGACCATGAACGAGAGCATCTACTACAACGTGGACAAGCTTCATGACGCGATCGGAAGAGACCGGCAGATCCGCTTCCAGTATTACCGCTGGAACATAAAAAAAGAAATGGAACTGCGCAAAGACGGCAGCTGGTATGTGGTCAGTCCGTGGGGCCTGATGTGGGATGACGAGAACTACTATCTCGTCGGTTTTGACGCTGCAGAATCAAAGATCAAACACTACAGAGTCGACAAAATGCTGAAAATCTCCATCCTGGAGGAGCGCAGACTGGGCCGGGCTGAATTCCAGGCTTTCGATATGCCCCGCTACACCCGCAGTCTCTTCGGTATGTACGGGGGTGAGGAAACCCGCGTCACCATAGAGGCGGAAAATGAGATGGTCGGCGTCCTGATCGACCGTTTCGGCAAGGATATCCCGCTCATGCCGGTGGATGAAGAGCATTTCCGCACGGTTGTAAACGTCGCAGTCAGCAACCAGTTTCTGGGCTGGATCATGGCCATCGGCAGCGGCCTGCGAATCACGGCACCGGAATCCGTCGTCGACAAAATGCGCGCCGAAGTCCGGCGTCTTTCTGAAGAATACAAATAATGCCGGACGTACTTTTTGAAAATTTTCTATGCCGGGAAATAATAATGACTGCCTCAGCTGAGGCAGTCATTTTTTGTCCCATATACATCCTGCATCGAATAGATCACAACAGTATTCTGTCCTGAACGGCTTCCATGAACTTCAGCAGGCCTCCCGGTCCCCGTGAAGCATCGGCGCAGCCGGTGTCACCCAGGCGGACTTTTTTGTTTCCGCCGTGATAATCACTGCCCGCCGTGATCAGGAAATCATATTTTTCCGCAAAAGCCAGCATCTCCTCCCGGAGCGCTCTCGTGTGGCGCGAGTAATATGCCTCCACTCCCATCAGGCCGAATTCCTTCAGGCGGCTGAGGCGAATATCCATCTCTTCGCCGACCAACATGCTGTCCCCGCTCCCGAAAGCAGGATGTGCCAGCACCGGGATTCCTCCGCTCAGAAGAATCCCCCTGATCGCTTCTGCCGGATCCACATATCCGGCCTTATAAGTACACTTATTGACATAGTTGCTGATCGCAGCGTCTTTCGACTCCGCATATCCAAATCTGACCATGAGGTTTCCGATATGCGGTTTTCCAGGATTGTTGAGGGAAAGCAGCTTGTCGATCACTTCCCGGGGAAAGACAAACCCGAAGTCCTTTTTGAGGAAGTCCAGACGGGCCAGAACTTTATCCATCCTGAAGGTATGGGCTTTATGGACCAGTCTCTGTATTTCCTCGGCCCCGGGATCATATCCGTACCCCAGGACGTGGCACTTGCCGTATTCGTCCCTGCACGAAAACTCCACTCCCGTAATGAAAGCAGGATCTCCTTTTCTGCGTATTTCCTGAATAACAGGACCGGCTTTCACTGAATCATGGTCCGTGATCGAAAAAAGTTCTATCCCCGCCTCTTTTACCCGGTCAAGAATCTCCTCCGGAGTGTCTGTACCGTCAGAGAACTTCGAGTGCATATGAAGATCAATGATTTCTGGAAAAAACATGCAGGCCTCTTTTTGTATCATAAAAAATCAATCACATACTTTACTTATATGGTACTTACTGTTTCAGAAAGAGGTTTCCTGCTGCTGTGGTTGGGAAGCGGGCCGGTGCCCTCTGCCGCATACCCCAGATCCATTGCCATCAGAATCTCTTCGTTTTCCGGAAGGCCCAGATCCGCTGCAAGCTGATCGGGATCGAGATTATTGATCCAGCAGCTGTCCACGCCTTCGTCAGCCGCTGCCAGGATCATATGGGTCGCCACGATCGTCGCATCCTCAATGCCGGAATTTCTTTTTCCGCCGGGATAGGTAAAGACATTGTACTTGTCAAAAGCAACGAGGAGCACTGTGGGCGCACCGTAGCGGCAGGGTGTCACTGCGTCAAACTTTGCAAGCGCTTCAGCGGACTGGAGCACATACACATGCTGTTCCTGCAGATTCTTTGCCGTGGGAGCCAGACGTCCGGCCTCCAGAATCGCAGCCAGCTTGTCCGGTTCCACCTTGCGGTCACCGTATTTTTTGCATGAATAACGGGCCTTAATCACTTCTTTGAATTCCATAAATACACCTCCCGGTTATTTCAGTGGGAAAGACTCATAGCCGAGTCTTGCATTTTGACGGATCTTCTGCCTGTCCGCAAAGCCTTGTACTTCTGTAATAATGGTATAGATTTATGTCGGAAAATTCAACATTTTTATAATCACTTTTTCAGCAGGCCGTAACGAAAAAAGCCGCTGATCCGAAGATCAGCGGCATATGGACCGGATTTGTCCCGCCTGAATCAAGGGGACTGAAAACGTTACTGTCCGCCCCCTTTCCGGCCATGCCGGAGCATATCAGTCAGCAGGAATCGTCATCAGAAGATCGGTGCAGACGATTTCCCCCTGACATCACAGGATGTCTGCGAACAGTAACAGGTGAGATCCCCTTTACAGGCAATACGAAATTGTGGATGCGCCGGGCGATCAGGCCTTGCCGTCGGAGCCGAGCACCATGGTGATCTTGTGCGCGACAATGTCCTTGACATACTTGCGGCCGTCGCCGATGTACTGTCTGGGGTCAAAATGATCCGGATGTGCCACGAAGTGCTCGCGGATACCGGCTGTCATACCGAGGCGGAGATCCGAGTCGATATTGATCTTGCAGACCGCGCCTGCTGCAGCCTTGCGGAGCTGGTCCTCGGGAACGCCGATGGCATCCTTGAGAGCGCCGCCATGAGCGTTGATGATCTTTACATACTCCTGGGGAACAGAGGAGGATCCATGAAGAACGATCGGGAATCCGGGCAGCCTTCTGGCCACTTCCTCCAGAACGTCAAAGCGGAGCTTGGGATCCGTGCCGGGTTTGAATTTGTATGCGCCGTGGCTGGTGCCGATCGCGATCGCCAGGGAATCCACGCCGGTCCTCCTGACGAATTCCTCGACTTCGTCGGGATCTGTGAACATTGCCTTGTCGGCATCTACCTTGACGGCATCCTCGATGCCTGCAAGCGTTCCGAGCTCAGCCTCTACAACGACGCCATGCTCATGCGCATACTCCGCAACACGTCTGGACTCCTCGATATTCTCCTCGAAGGAGTGGCTGGAATAGTCGATCATGACGGAAGTAAAGCCGCCGTCGACGCACTCCTTGCACACATTAAAGTCTGCGCCGTGATCCAGATGCAGAGCAATCGGGATTTCCGGATACAGCTCTACAGCCGCCTCAACCAGCTTTTTCAGATAGACGGAATTGGCATACTTTCTGGCGCCTGCAGAAGCCTGCAGGATCACAGGGGACTTCAGCTCGGCAGCAGCCTCGGTGATCGCCTGGACGATTTCCATGTTGTTGACGTTGAAGGCGCCGATCGCATAGCCTCCGTCATAAGCCTTTTTGAACATCTCTGTCGTGGTTACAAGTGCCATTTCTTTTTCCTCCTTTTATTGTAAACACATAGGATGCAGCGATATATATATAATAGCACGAACAGAGGCAGAATTGTTCAACATATACATAATTTTGGGTCAAATTATTTAAAGATTCAACAATATTGTTGACAAATCATTTACCTGCCGTATCATCAGGCCTGTTTGGAAGCCCCCGGGAAGACCCGCTCGCAAATGGCGTTCAATGCGGCACTGTAACCCGAACATAAAAAAAGGACCGAAGAGAGCCGCAGGCAATTCTGCCGCTTCTCTTCAGTCCTTCTTCATGTTCGTAAGTTATGGTGATCCCGGCTTTTCAGATCCCTTATGCCGCCTTACAGTTCGCAGGTTCCCACGGTGCGGGGGAAGGGCAGGACGTCACGGATGTTGCCCATGCCGGTGAGGTACATGACGCAGCGCTCGAAGCCGAGGCCGAAACCGGCGTGGCGGACACTGCCGTAACGGCGAAGGTCAAGGTAGAACTGGTAGCCCTCTTTGTCGAGGCCGAGTTCATCCATGCGCCTCTCCAGCTTTTCGAGGTCCTCTTCACGCTGGCTGCCGCCGATGATCTCTCCGATGCCGGGAACCAGGCAGTCCATGGCGGCGACGGTTTTGCCGTCGTCGTTCAGCTTCATGTAGAAAGCCTTGATCTCCTTGGGATAGTCTGTGACGAAGACGGGGCGCTTGAATTCCTTCTCGGTCAAATAGCGCTCGTGCTCGGTCTGCAGGTCGCAGCCCCAGGATACCTTGAAATCAAACTCGTCATTATGTTTTTCCAGGATCTTGATAGCCTCTGTGTAGGTAACATGCCCGAAATCAGAGTTCATGACATGGTTCAGCCGATCCAGAAGGCCCTTGTCGATGAACTGGTTGAAGAAGTTCATCTCTTCGGGAGCGTTTTCCAGCACGTAGCGGATGATGTATTTGAGCATATCCTCTGCCAGCTGCATGTTATCGTTCAGATCCGCGAAGCAGAACTCGGGCTCGATCATCCAGAACTCAGCCGCGTGGCGGGTGGTGTTGGACTGCTCGGCGCGGAAGGTGGGGCCAAAGGTATAGACGTTGCGGAATGCGAAGGCATAGGTCTCAACATCCAGCTGGCCGCTGACGGTCAGATTGACGGGCTTGCCGAAGAAATCCTGTGAGTAGTCGACCTTACCGTCCTCAGTCCTGGGAAGCTCCTCCATGGGAAGAGTGGTCACCTGGAACATCTCGCCGGCGCCCTCGGCGTCACTGCCGGTGATGATGGGGGAATGCACATAGACAAATCCCCGCTCCTGGAAGAATTTGTGGATCGCATAGGCGATCAGGGAACGGACGCGGAACACTGCTGTAAAGGTGTTGGCGCGGACGCGCAGATGAGGAATGGTGCGCAGATATTCAAAGCTGTGGCGCTTTTTCTGCAGCGGATAATCGGGGGAGGAGGCGCCTTCGACCTCGATCTTTGCCACCTGCATCTCGAAGGGCTGTTTTGCATTGGGTGTCAGGATTATGGTTCCTGTCGCGATGACTGCGGAGCCGATGTTGAGCTTCGCGGCCTGCGCGAAATTCTCCAGATCGCTTGAATAAACAAGCTGCAGTGTCTGGAAGCAGCTTCCGTCGTTGAGCGTGATGAAGCCGATCTTCTTGGAGTCGCGGTTGGAACGGATCCATCCGCCTACTGTTACGGTCTTGTCAGCAAACTCTTCCTTTTTCGCAAAGAGATCCTTGATCTCTGTCAGGCTGTATTCCTGTCTCATACTGTTTTCCCTTCTTGTTATTTTGGGTCTTTCCTGTTTGTAGTGTATTCAGTTACGGTCGGTTCTGTCAGTTTTCGCGGGCTGCGGCGGTGTCCATTGTCGTGCCGGCTGCGGAGGATTCCTCCTCAGTCGAAGAGGTTGCGGAAGTATCGGAGCTGTCTTCCTCCGCCTTTTCGGAAGTATCGGAGGTATCGTCCTTCTTCTCTTCAGCGGCCTCAGCGGTATCGGATGTATCCCCGTTTCCCTTCTCGGGCTCCGACACTTCACAGTGCTCGTAGAGCCAGTTGCGCACACGGCTGCTCAGAAGTTCATCCCTGATATACTCCTGGATGTAGCGGTCCAGATCATCCGCAGTTGCTCCGGTGGTGTCGGTCTTGACATACTCCGCGATCGCGGTGCGGATCTCCTCCTCGGTGGGATTGAGTTCTCTCTCATCCGCGATTGCCTGATAGATCAGGCCCAGCTGCGCGCCCTGCTTTGCAAAGTCACGGATCATGGTATCGTAGTTGTCCGCTGTTGCCCCGTACTGCTTCTGCATAAAGGTCGCCAGATCCATATAATTGGAGGACGCGGCATTGCTGAGGTAATTCTGATACTGGAAATAGTAGCTCTCCAGCATGGACGCGGGGATATCCTGTTTGAAAGTGACGGTCTCCAGCAGATTGTTGTCGATCTCATGCTTGATGAGCCAGGTGTAGGTCCCCTCATTCTCCTCGATCATATTGCTGCGGATATACTCGCGGAAGGTGTCAACATCCGTGACAGCCTGTCCAAAGTCATTGGTCAGGTTCAGGCTCTTGACGAAGTCATCAGAAAGAGCATATTCGGAGATTTTATTGACAGTGACCGTGAATACGACGTCCTTGCCGGCCACATCCTCTGCGGGATAGTCATCGGGGAATTTCAGATTCAGATCGAGTTTCTCACCCTTCTTCGCTCCGATCAGACCGTCCTCGAAGCCTTCGATGAAAGCGCCGGAACCGATCAGCAGATCATAGCTGCCGCTGCCGCCCGCAAACTCTTCTCCGTCGATCTTTCCGACATAATCGATATTGACTGTATCACCCTTTTCGACCTTGCGGTCAACTTCCTCGAGGGCTCCGTTGCTCTGCAGGACCGCCTGGATCCTCTGCTCAACTTCCTCGTCGGTGGGGTCATCGGGTTTTGCCACTTCGACGGACTGATGCTTGTAATCATCGGGGAGTTCCACATAGTCGGATGCCGTGATCCCGGAGAGATAGGACGTGTCATCCTTTTTCCACGCCTGCTCCTCCTCCTGAGCAGCTGCCGCTGCTGCTGTCGTCGCTGCCGCAGCCGCCTCTGTGGCTGCTGCCGACGCCGTCGTAGTCTCCGTTGACTGTGAACCGCAGCCCGCTGTCATCATACACAGCGCAGCCGCGCCCGCAATCAGGGCGATCAGGTTTTTCTTCATATTTTAACCTCCATTTGATAAGAGCAGATTGTACATCTGACGGGCATGGTCAGTTCTGCTGCATTTTCAGAAATCTTCCCCTGAAAAAGGTACTAACTGCTATAGTGTATCACAGGAGCCAAAAACTGAAAAGGTCGGAATTCTGAAAAAAGAGTGTCCGAAAAAAGAGTGTACCATTCCATGTACCGTATACAGGATATTTACGTTGCTCCGCGGCAAAATCATTCGAAAACAGAAGATTTCAGGAAGGATCAGCTTTACACTTCCGTCTTGTTTTGACAGGAAAAGAATGATAGAATGTGTTAGATTAAAGAGAAACGCCTGAAAACGGCGGTACTGATACTACAAGATTGAGGAATTGAATAGATGGAGGGTTTATTTTGAGCCGTGTAACAATCGTATTGCTTATCATTGCTGTCATCCTGGTGGGTGTACTGATCGCACTTTATTTTATAGGAAAGCGCCTGCAGGCCCGACAGGAACAGTCGGACGAACAGATTCAGGCCATGAAGCAGCCGATGACACTGCTCGTCATAGACAAGAAGCGGCTGAAACTGAAAGAGTCGGGACTTCCCGATCAGGTGATCCAGCAGACCCCCTGGTACGCCAAGCGCTCCAAAGTCCCGGTGGTCAAGGCAAAGGTAGGACCGCAGTTCATCAATTTCATCTGTGATGAGAAGATTTTTGACAGCATCCCTGTCAAGAAGCAGATCAAGGCCATGGTAAGCGGCATCTATATCGTGGAAGTCAAAGGCATCCGCGGACGCCTCAACACCGATACTGCTCCCAAGAAGAAGAGCTGGGTCGAAAAGCTTCAGGAGAAGGCCGGTGCCAAGCCTGTGAAATAATCTGAGATCACAGAAAATAATCCGAGGCAGCAGAATAATCCAAAAATAAAACGCAGCAGATCAAACGGTCTGCTGCGTTTTTATTGTTACAGAACATGTGAGTTCATATTCCGGACTCATGACCAGTGTATACCGGATCCTTGCCTGAAGGCCTCTGCTGCCTCCTGCAAGGACAGAAATCCGGTCCGTGCGGATTTCCATGGGAATGACCCCGTAGGCCGTCTCATAGCCACACCGGGTCGAAGTGACGGAGGGGTCGAATACCATGCAGTTCTCCCTTTTTCCGCCTCTCTGCATCCAGGCTCTCTCGCGGGACACAAACAGCTTTACCGAAGCATCTTCGGTCAGGTAGGAAAACAGGTGTCCTTCACCGCAGGCACTCATGACTGCCCGGTAGGAGGCGGTATTTTCCTGTGTGCCGGTGTCAGGGTCCGTCTGTCTCCCGGTGATCGTCAGAAGGACCGGCGTCCCTTCCTGTTCAGCTCTGCCCTGCCTCCCTCTTTTCGTCACGGAATCCTCTTTTCCCCGGGATCCTGCAGCCATCAGTTTTTCTCCTCTTTGGAGAGCGGCGCCGAAGAATAGGTGTGAATATCAATTTTTTCAGAAGCCAGGATTCCGTATTTAATAATGGAGTTGGCAAACTGCTGGAACTGATCCGCCATATCACTGACATAGAACCGGTACTGGGGAACTCCCTGGCCCAGGGCGGGGCGGTGATCGGACAGAAGGTTCAATTCCGCCAGCATGCTGCGGAGCTCCATGGCGGTTTCATATGCCGGATTGATCAGGGAGATCTTCTCACCTGCGGCTCTCCCGATCGTTTTGCGGATCAGGGGATAGTGTGTGCAGCCCATGATCAGCGTGTCGATCCCGTGATGCAGAAGAGACGCCAGGTATCTGCGCGTGATCTCGTCTGTCACGGGGTCCTCCCAGAGCCCCTCTTCCACAAGGGGAACAAGGAGGGGACAGGCCTGGGCAAAGACCTGGGCTCCCGGCATGATCTCATGGATGAATTCTGTGTAGGAATCGCTGGAAACTGTTGCCCGCGTGGCGATGACGCCGATCCTGCCGTTCTTTGTACATTCACAGGCAGTGCGGGCGCCGGGGCGGATCACACCGATGACCGGAACAGGGCATTCCCGCTCGATCTCAGGGAGGGCATAGGCACTCGCAGTGTTGCAGGCAATGGCGATCGCCTTGACTTTTCGTTCCAGGAGAAATCTGACGATCTGCCTTGAATAGCGCGTCACTGTTTCCCTGGACTTGCTGCCGTAGGGAACGCGCGCTGTATCTCCGAAATACACGATTTTTTCATTGGGCATCTGACGCATGATCTCCCGCGCGACCGTGAGGCCGCCGATTCCTGAGTCAAAGACACCGATCGGCATTTCCGGGTTTAAGTCATTGTACTGTCTCATCATGTGATTTACTTATTTTTCGTTTTTTGCCTTGCGGAGCTGCCCCAGGATAAATTCATGCTGTCGGTCTATGTGGTGCTTTGCTGCGGCAGCAGCCTGTTCGGGATCGCCGTCCAGAATCGCACGGCAGATCGCACGGTGCTCCATGATCAGTTCTTCATAATGCAGGTCGTCTCTGATATATTCATAGCGGAAGCGGTAGATGGTATCGGCCATGCCGTTCATGACCTGATCCAGGCGCCTGTTTCCTGCAGCTCTTGTGATCACTTCATGAAAACGGACATCACTCTCCGCGATCTCCTGCTCATTGCCGAATTTGGTGCTGTACTCAAACGCCTCATTGGCCCTGAGAAGCTCCTTTTTGTCTTCCTCGGAGATTCTTCTGCTGGCAAGTTCTGCACACAGCTGGTCCAGGGTGCTCCTGACCTCCATGACATCCTGCAGGTCGCCCTCGGTGATCTTCGCGACTCTGGCGCCGCTGCCGGGCGTGATGGTGACCAGACCTTCAATTTCCAGCTTCCGGATGGCCTCGCGGATCGGAGTTCTGCTGGTTCCCAGGATCTTTCCAAGGCGTACTTCCGTCAGCCTTTCTCCGGGATCAAGCTTTCCCGTCAGGATCAGTTTTCGAAGAGTCAGAAAAACCGTTTCTCTGAGGGGGATGGACTGCTGATCGTCCGGCGCGGGCATCGCATCGGGAATCACAGAAAGGAACTCTTTTTCGTTGTATTTCTTCTTTTTCTGTTCTGACATTTTTTCCTCCATGCATCCGCTGACCTCCTTAACCAGCGGAAAGCGAGTATTACATCCCAGAATCAGATACGGGGGTGCAGACGAAGCTGCGGCATCCCGATGCAGATTCTGTATGCAGAAATGCCTCTCTGGCTCTTTCTGCCTGCTCCCGGGTTTCAAAAATACCGTACACACTGGGGCCGCTGCCGCTCATGCAGGAGGCAATGGCACCCTGTCCCATGAGGAAGTCCTCGATCCTCCCGATGACAGGAAGATTCGCACCCGTAACAAGCTCCAGAACATTCTCGCACCGCTCAGCCAGTCCCCGCAGATCTCCGGCACGCAGTGCCTCGATCTGTCCGTCTATATCGGGATGATGGTAGCCGCCGAGCTCGTCTACCGCCTGATAGACATGTGCCGTGGATGCCGATGCCCCGGGTTTAATGAGGACAATGGCACATTCCGGCATGGGCGGAAGTTCTGTGAGGATCTCTCCGATTCCCTCGGACAGTTTTGTCCCGCCGGCGATGCAGTATGGAATATCCGCGCCCAGGCGGACGCCGAGTTCCATCAATTCCTGATCTGTCACCTGCGGTACCAGAAGGTCCCTGACCGCGGTAAATGCCGCTGCCGCGTCAGTACTTCCTCCTGCCAGACCTGCCGCAACCGGAATCCTCTTAATGAGCTGTACCTCAATATCCGCATGCAGAGCATATTTTTCCTCCATCATGCGGATGGCACGGCATATCAGATTGTCTTCTCCGTCAGGAGACAGGCCGCTCTCGTCGATGAGGCGGACCGTCCCGGTCCCATGCGCGTCCGTGACTGTGAATGTCAGCGTATCAAACAGGTCGATCTGCTGCATGATCATGCGCAGCAAATGATAGCCGTCCTCGCGGACGCCGACCACATCAAGACCCAGATTGATCTTCGCGCAGGCATTTTTGGTAATCCTCTTCTTCATGTCCATACATGTTCTTCCCGTCCGCGCAGCTTTCAATACACACCCCCATATAATGTATTACAGTCCGCGCCGACGCGTTTGCTATAAATCAACAGTTTCTTGTCATATTACAGGTTTACGCCCGCTCAGGGGCGTACCTGTCTGAGCATATGCAAAAAGCATATGGGATCAGCTTTCTCAAAACCAATAAGCAGGGTGTATGTCAGACAATCCCTGTCAGTGACGCCACCCGGTCCACGCCGTGGGAAGCGCACCACTGTTCCATGCCCTCCGCCACACGCACTGTCGTATACGGATCATGGAAATTCATGGCTCCGACCGCCACTGCAGATGCGCCCGCCATCATAAACTCGATGGCGTCCTCCGCCGTCGCGATCCCGCCCATGCCGATGACCGGAATCGAGACCGCCTGCGCCGCCTGCCAGACCATGCGGACCGCCACCGGTTTGATCGCGGGTCCGGACAGACCGCCCGTCTTGTTGGCAAGTACGAACTGCCGCCTCTCGATATCGATCTTCGCTCCGGTGATCGTATTGATCAGGGAGATCGCGTCCGCGCCGCCTGCCTCGGCCGCGCGCGCCATCTGCGTGATATCGGTCACATTGGGAGTGAGCTTCATGATCACAGGCTGGGCCGCCTCTTTTTTGATCCTGCTGGTGATGTCATAGAGCGCATCCGGATTCTGTCCGAAAGCAATCGCTCCCTCCTTGACATTGGGACAGGAGACATTGATCTCCAGCATGTCCACCGCCTCGTTCTGCAGCCAGCGGACAACATCCAGATAGTCCTCCACACTTTTGCCGCAGACGTTGACGATCACTTTGGTATCGACATCTTTCAGGAAGGCCAGGTCCCGTTCGATAAAGACTTCCATCCCGGGATTCTGCAGGCCGATCGCATTGAGCATGCCGGCACTGACCTCTGCCACGCGCGGTGTGGGATTTCCCGGCCACGGGACATTGGAGACGCCCTTTGTGACAAGGCCGCCCAGACGGGAAAGATCGATAAATTCCGAGTACTCCAGGCCGGATCCGAAAGTTCCCGATGCCGTCAGCACAGGGTTTTTGAAGGTCACGCCCGCAATGGTCACGGACATGTCCGGTTTCTGTAAAGATATTGTATGTAAAGAGTCGGAAGTATTCAATGGAGATTCCTCTAAATTGAAAACAGGGTAAACGCCGTGTTTTTCAGGCAGGTCCGCAGGGAACAGCCTTTTTCTCAGTCCAGATCCACATCCTCTGCAGGGAAAACGGGTCCTTCCACGCAGACGCGGGCATTGTGCACCTTCGAATGTTCATCCGCCTTTGTCGTTTTTGCCACACAGCCAAGGCAGACACCTACACCGCAGGCCATTCTCTCCTCCAGAGAGAGAAAAGCGGGTATATTGTTCTCCTGCGCATGGCGCTTGACAGCTCGGAGCATGGGGAGCGGGCCGCAGGCACACAGCACATCCGCCCGGATCTCATTCTCCCGGACAGCATCCAGGACGTTCCCCTTTGTTCCGGCGCTGCCGTCCTCGGTGGCGACAAGCACCTGCGCAAAAGCTTCCATCTCCTCTTTCAGAAAGAGCTCGTTATTCCTGTATCCCATGACGGCAGTGACTGTCGTCCCGGCATCTGCGCTTTCCTGCAGGGCAGCCGCCAGTTCCAGCATAGGAGGGACGCCGATTCCGCCCCCGAGAAGAACGACATGCTTTCCGCGCAGTTTTGCCAGGTCATATCCGTTGCCCAGGATCCCCAGCATATCGATTGTATCCCCGGCCTTGAGTCCGGTAAAAGAGCGGGTGCCCTTTCCCCCTGCGCGGTAGACAAAGCGGAGGGCGCCGCGCCGGCTGTCCCATCTGCAGATGCTGATGGGGCGCATGAGCAGCAGATCTCCGCCCGCGGGATACAGGCCCGCGAACTGCCCCGGAAGCACCTCCTGCGGAATGTCCTCCGGCGCATAGGCAAGTTCCAGAGACCAGATATCCTGTGCCAGCATGCGGCTGTCGAGCACGGTCATGGTTGTCTTTTTTTTCATCGGTCAGTCAGTCTCCTGTTAAAGTCCGGTTGGTCCCGGTTTTCAGTACAGACCGCAGGACTGTCTCACAGAAGCCTGCGGTCGCGTTCGTATGTCTCCATGATCAGATTGCGGACTCTTTCGGGGAGTTCCTTTTGCTCCTCGCGTCCCATGGAGGCCGTCTCGATCGGTTCGCCGAATTCAATGACGACCGGCACAGCTTTGATTTTGGGGAAATGATCCTCCAGAATGTCCCCTGTATTGACGATCGTGACCGGCACGACCGGCACCTTTGCCTTGGTGGCGATCTTGAAGCTGCCCGCATGGAAAGGAAGGAATTTCCCTTCTTCTTTGGAGCGTGTTCCCTCCGGGAAAATAAACATGGACTGTCCGCCCTTGACCAGTTCGATCGCTTTGAGGATGACCTTCAGGGCCTGCCGGTCGTCCTTTCTGTCCAGGAAGAGACAGTTGATATCCCGCATCTGCATGCGAAGGAGGGGAATCTTTTCCAGTTCGATCTTTGAAATAAATCCTACAGGGAAGGGGATCAGGGATCCGCATCCCACAACATCCAGCATGCTGCGGTGGTTGCCCACAAACAGAACAGGCCTGTCGGTCGGGATATTGTCCAGACCGAGCACTGTCGTTTTGCCTGCCGCCGCCAGCCAGACCAGCTTCAGTCCGCAGCGGATATAGCCGCTTCTCATCCGCAGGCATGCATCGGGGTTGAACTTCCCGACCGCCCAGGTGATCACATGCTCAATTACACCTACTAAAAGAACCAGCACCAGAAAAATCACTGTCAGTGCCAGACGAAATACCCACATAATAAATCAGCCTTTCTAACGGTCTTCTCTGCCATACGCATAGGACATGGCGGGCCCTTCCGCAGGCGCCCGCCGCATGCGCGTATCATTCACAGAACTGTGTATTTTATCTGTTTTATTCTGAATAGTATACCACACCGCTCAGGGTTTTCAAAACAGTAACTCGATATGCTATACTGAAATCAGACAAATCTCTGCCGTTCCCGTCCTCATGAGGCGTGAACGGTAATACATATCGCAAAAGGACATTCGCAGGGAGGAAAACCATGTTTCTTATTAAAAATATATTTTTGTACGATCCTGCCTCAGACAGCGCACAGAAAACAGATCTGCTCATCGAAAACGGAAAATTTCTGCGCATCGATGAGGATTTATCCATAGATCCCGCCGCGGATGCTTCCTCTATTCGTGTTCTCGACGGACAGGGGCTTTGTGCCGCGCCGGGTCTCATCGATACCCACGCGCATTTCCGCGATCCCGGCTATACGCATAAGGAAGATCTGCACACAGGCTCTCTGGCGGCAGCCAGGGGCGGATACACAAGCATCATCCTCATGGCCAACACCAATCCCGTTGTGGACAGCACTACTGTGCTGTCAGACATTCTGACGCGCGCGAAAAAAGAAAAGATCCATCTGTACAGCTGCGCCAATGTCACCCGGGGCATGAAGGGCACAGAAACCGTCGATTTTGACGCGCTGGCTGCCGCAGGCGCCGCGGGCTTTACGGATGACGGTGTCCCCGTGATGGACGCATCTGTCCTGGAAAAAGCCCTGCTGGCGGCAAAACGACTGGATCTGCCCGTCAGCCTCCACGAGGAGGATAAAACACTGATCTCTCAGAACGGGATCAACGGGGGCGGGAAGGCAGCACAGTCCCTGGAACTTGCCGGTTCTCCCCGCGAAGCGGAGATCACCCTGATCCGGAGAGATGTGGAACTTGCCGTCAGGACCGGGGCTCCTCTGTGTATCCAGCATATTTCCACGGCAGAGGGCGTGGAACTGGTTCGCAGAGCCCGTAAGCTGAACCCCCGGATCCATGCGGAGGCAACTCCCCACCATTTCTCTCTGACCGAGGACGCCGTCCTGCGCTGCGGCACACTGGCCAAGGTCAATCCTCCCCTTCGCACAGAGGCTGACCGCATGGCGATCATCGAAGGACTTGCGGACGGAACGATCGACCTGATCGCCACCGACCATGCTCCCCATGCCGACCGCGAGAAGGCACAGGATTTCACCAAGGCTCCCAGCGGAATGATCGGACTGGAGACCGCTTTCTCTCTCGGCATTAAAAATCTGGTAGAGCCCGGATATCTGACCATGCAGCAGTTTCTGGCCTGCCTCACCTGTCATCCGGCGGACTTCTACCACCTCAACGCAGGCCGCGTGCGCAAGGGCGCTCCCGCAGACCTGGTGATCTTTGATCCCGGAAGCTCCTGGACGGTGCAGAAGCCTTTTTCCTCCCGCTCCTCCAACTCCCCCTTCCTGGGCATGGAGCTTCCCGGCGTGATCCGCTATACCATCGCTGCAGGAGAGATCGTCTACGAAAATCCCTCCTGAAAGGACAGACCGCAGTGCGGCGGCAGATTTTCGGCACAAACCCTATCTCAGCAGTTTTGACATATTGACCAGCAGATCCTCGGTCACCTGCAGGAGCTTCTCCTCATCCCTGATGACACTTCCGGAGACCGGATAGTGCAGCTGGAACTGGGGGGTGCCCTTGGCGGTGAATGTAAGATGGCCGCTGTAGATCTTCAGCAGCCTGGGGATGTTCTCCACTTTCAGGCCCCTGGCATTTGCGTCCGGCACGATGCGGAGGGATCCGCTGCTGCCGGTGATCTCCGTCAGATCCATTCTCGAGGCAACGGACCGGATCAGGGCGACGCGCAGAAGGTTCTGTGCCGGAAGAGGCAGGTCGCCGAAGCGGTCTCCGAGTTCATCGCGGACATCCTCTGCGTCAGCGGCGCTGTCGATGGCAGCGATCCGCTTATATATTTCCAGTTTCTGTTCTTCATTGACTATATAGTTCTCGGGGAGGAAAGCGTCCACGAGGAGATTGACAGTGACCGTCTTCTCCTCTTCGATTTCCTCTCCTTTTGCCCTCCGGACAGCTCCCTCGAGAAGTTTGCAGTAGAGGTCGTATCCGACCGCCTGCATGTTTCCGTGCTGGACACGTCCCAGTATGCTTCCCGCGCCCCTGATCTCCAGGTCGCGCATTGCAATGCGGAATCCGCTGCCCAGATCCGTGAACTCGCGGATGGCGGCCAGGCGCTTCTCGGCGATTTCCCTGAGGACCTGACCCCGCCGGTACATCAGAAAGGCATATGCGGTCCTGCCCGTGCGGCCGACGCGCCCGCGCAGCTGATAAAGCTGGGAAAGCCCCATCTTGTCCGCGTCGCTGATGATGATCGTATTGACATTGGAGATATCCAGTCCGGTCTCGATGATGGTGGTGGATACCAGTATGTCGATTCCTCCGCTGATGAAGTCGTACATGATCTGCTCCAGCTCGGATTCCTTCATCTTTCCGTGGGCGAAGGTCACCCTGGCCTCAGGCACCATATTCTGCACTTCCAGCGCCGCGCGGGCAATATCGTTCACGCGGTTGTGGACATAATAGACCTGGCCTTTTCGCGAGAGCTCGCGGACGATCGCCTCGCGGACCATCTCCTCGTTATATTCCATGACATAGGTCTGAATGGGCACGCGGTCGCCGGGCGCCTGCTCCAGAACGCTCATGTCGCGGATTCCCACCATGCTCATGTGGAGGGTGCGGGGGATCGGTGTGGCGGAGAGTGTCAGAACATCCACATCCTCTTTCATCTGCTTGATCTTTTCCTTGTGGGAGACGCCGAAGCGCTGCTCCTCGTCCACGATCAGAAGTCCCAGATTTTTAAACTTTACGTCTTTGGACAGAAGGCGGTGGGTTCCGACGACAATATCCACGATCCCTTTCTCCAGGTCGCGGATCGTTTTTTTCTGCTCTTTGGCAGTCCTGAAGCGGGACAGGACCTCTATATTGACCGGGAAGCTGTGCATTCTCTCGGAAAAGGTGTTGTAATGCTGCTGCGCCAGGATGGTCGTGGGCACCAGAACCGCCACCTGCATGCCCTCCTGCACGGCCTTGAAGGCCGCGCGGACCGCGATCTCCGTCTTTCCGTAGCCTACATCTCCGCAGATCAGGCGGTCCATGATCTTGCCGCTCTCCATATCCCGCTTTGTGTCTTCGATCGCAGCCAGCTGGTCCTCCGTCTCCTGATAGGGGAACATTTCCTCCAGTTCCCTCTGCCAGACAGTGTCTTTTCCGTAGACATGGCCCTTTTTTGCCTGACGTTTTGCATACAGTTCGACGAGGTCGTCAGCTACCAGTTCCACCGCTTTTCTGACTTTTCCCCGGGTGTTATTCCACTCCTGTGTGCCCAGCCTGTTGAGTTTAGGCTTGCGGGCGCCTTCCGCCGCCGCGTATTTCTGCAGGACCGTCAGATCTGTGGGCATGACAAAAAGAACACCGCCCGCGCCGTATTCGATCTTGAGATAATCTCTCGCGATATGATCGACCTCGATCTTCTCGACTCCCCGGTAGATTCCGATCCCGTAGTGCTCATGGACCACGTAATCCCCGACGCGCAGATCCGCGAAGTTCCGGATCTGCTCACCGCCCTCATAGCGACGGACCTTTTTTTTCTTCTTTTTTTCCTCTCCGAAAATATCCGCTTCCGTAAAGACCGTAAAGCCCAGGTCCGGATAGGAAAAGCCCCTGCGCATCCTCCCTGTGAAGGTCATGACGTCCCCGGGCTTCATGGGCCTGGCCGGATTGTCGCGGAAATAGGCAGTGACATCATCCGCAGTCAGATCCTCCGCGAGGCGCTTTGCGCGCGTCTTTGAAGGGGATACGATGATGACCCTCTCCTTCTTCCTGCGCAGTCTGGCCAGCTCCTCCCGCAGGGTCTCATAGCTCATCCCCGACAGGGAGGCATCCCTGGCATGCATCTGCACTATTTTGTCAAAAAACAGGGAAAAGCCCTCTTCATCGGGAAGGGAGATCACGGCATTTTCCTCCTGCGGCAGGCCCGCAAGTACAGAAAAGCCGACGCGGCGATAGACTTCCAGCGCCGCGATCATCTCCGTGGTCCGGCGGATCAGTTCCATCTGCCCGGGCAGGACATATCCTTTTTCCGCCCTGCTGATCATGCTCTCCCGAAACTCCGTCTCCACCGCCCTTGCGTGCTGCAGGATCCGCAGGGGTTCGTCCAGGAACACCAGTGACTTTTCAGGATCAAAGAGATCCAGAAGGCCTTCTGTCAAGGGATAGAAGTAGTGGATAAAACTCTCCAGCCCCGTGTAGACATGGAGTTCACGCGCCTCCTCCGTGATACGCGCGATCTCCGACTCGATCCTGTGCCCTGCCCCGGTGTCCCCTTTTTCACGAAACTGCGCGCCGACACGGTCCGCCTCTGTCTTCATCCTCTTGAGGCCGTCGTGCAGACGCAGATCATCCAGGATCATCTCCGATGCAGGGAAGATCTGCACGAACTCCAGCTGCTCTATAGAGCGCTGGCTCAGGACATCGAAGCTGCGGATGGTTTCAATCTCGTTATCCCAGAATTCCACGCGGATCGGATTATCCTGTGTGAGGTCAAAAATATCGAGAATGTCGCCGCGGACTGCAAACTGCCCCGGCCGCTCGACCTGGTAGTTTTTTTCATAGCCCATGGTGACCAGCCGCTCCGCCGTTCTCGACAGATCCATCATTTCCCGCCTGCCGATCCCCAGTATGCTCCCCTTCAGGATCCTCACCGGGATCTGCGGTGTCAGAAGAGCCGAGAAGGTGGTCACCACCGTCACAGGCTTTCCTTCGATGATCCTGCGGAGGCACTGCAGACGTTCCTTATCAATCTCATTGCCGCGCAGATCCGCCTGATAGAAGATCAGGTCTCTGGCGGGAAACACGGCCACATTCCTGTCATAAAACGAGCAGTCCTGTGCGATCTCCCTGGCCCGCAGGTCGCTGTAGGTAAGGACCAGCCTCAGCCGCGCGTGTTCCGCGATCGACTCCTCCCTGCACAGCGCGTACAGCAGATGCGCCTTCTGCGGGTCCACACAGCTGTCCGCCAGGACACTCCCGCCTTTGTGCGGCTCTTTTGTGCTCTCCAGTCGCTCTTTCAGTATTTGATAAGCATTTAATTCCCTGAGCGGTTCTGAAAAAACGTTCATTTCTCCTCCGGTACACCTCGCGGTATTTTAAGCCTGCGGAGGAACCTGTGCCTGTGTACCTGCCTCAGGCTCCTGCACCTCCCCCGGCATCTGCGGCTGCGCGGCTTCCGCTTCCTCTTTTACTTTCGGTGACTTCTTCTTTTTCTTCCTGGGAGTGTTGTAGCGGTTCATTGCCAGGTCGATCCCGTCTGTGACTGCGCATGCCGCCGCTTCTGCAGCTTTTGCCACAGCTTCATCCATGACCTTTCTTTCTTCCCCGGAAAAATGGCCGAGCACATAGTCCGCCAGTTCATAATCGGAACCAGGCTTGGCGCCGACACCGACACGGATCCTGGCAAACTCCTTCGTTCCCAGATGCTGCACTATGTTCTTGAGCCCGTTATGTCCGCCCGCGCTCCCTTTTTTGCGGATGCGCAGACGCCCGGTCTCAAGATCAATATCGTCCGAAATGACCAGCAGATCCTCCCCGGGATCCACTTTGTAGAAATGAACGATCTCCTGTACTGCTTCGCCGCTCAGGTTCATATAGGTCAGGGGCTTGACGAGGACCACCTTGCGGTCCCCGATGCGGCCTTTCCCGATCATGGACTTTCCGAACCGCTCGGGGCCTCCGAAATGATACCGGTCCACGAGTTCGTCGATCACGTCAAAGCCCGCGTTATGTCTCGAGCCGTCATATTTCCTGCCCGGATTTCCCAGGCCGACAATGATAAAAAATGTATCCATGCTGTCTTCCTTAAATGTATCCTGTATCTTTACCTCAGAGAAAGAAGGGAGCGCTTCAAACACGCCCCCTTCTGAAATACATTTCATGTTCTTATAATCTGTCATGGTGCATGATGTAAATGCTATGCTGTCGTACCTTTTGCTCCAATTCACTCTTTTCAGATCATGCCGCTCACCCGGGCGGCAGCACATGTTCTGCATGCGCCTGAAGCGTTTTCGCGGAGGCGAAAACGGTGAAGGATCCTGCATCCCTGCCGCGGCACGGCACAAACGCGGGGAAAAAGCCATTGCGATCGTTTCCTACTCCTGGCTGCCCTCTTCCTGAAGTGCGCTCTCTTCGTAACTCTTCAGAATAATCTCTTCAAGCATACTCCTGGTCTCGGAATTGATCGGATGAGCTATATCCCTATATTCGCCATCTGCCGATTTCTTGCTGGGCATCGCAATAAAAAGTCCCTTTTCGCCTTCAATTACTTTTATGTCGTGGACGACGAACACGTTGTCAATCGTAATGGATACGACTGCTCTCATCTTGCCTTCCCTTGCGATCCTTCTCACTCTAACGTCTGTAACATGCATAGCGTTCTCCATTTCTAAATGGTATAACGTTCGCCTTTCTCAATTACGATCTTTATACCATTTTCTCCTCTGTAACAGGAATTAGCCTGAATGGTGTCGCCGCTTTCCACGATGCAGTTTTCGATAATTGTATTGTCTCCGATGTACACATCATTCAAAATTAAAGAATTCCTAATTACGCAGTTATTGCCCACATAAACCTGATGGAACAGTATGGAATTCTCCACCGTACCGTTGACGATGCAGCCGCTTGAAAGAAGACTGTTTTTGATATTCACGCCAACATTATATTTTGCCGGAGGCAAATCCGCAGCACGCGAATGAATCTCGGGGTATTGCCTGAAAAAGTAATCCCTGATCGGTGCTTTGAGAAAATCCATATTAGTACGGTAATAATCTTCTACCGAAGCAATATTGCTCCAGTAATCTTCCATACGGTATCCGTAAATCCGTTTCAGGCCTCTGTACCGGATCAGAACATCCTGTACGAAGTCATAGCGGTTTTCTTCCATACTTTTTTCAAGAAGCTCGATCAGGAGCCTCCTGCGGATGACATAGATACCGCACGAAATAGTGCTGTACTGCGCCACCACGGGTTTCTCAACGAAATCCTGGATCCGATTATCTTCGTCCATACGGACGATCCCGTATCGTTCCACATTAAAATCCTGCGGCATTTCCTTGACTACAACTGTTATATCCGCCCTCTTGTCGACATGATAGGTCAGAATATCGTTGTAATCCATCTTGTAGACGCAGTCGCCCGATGTGATGACTACATAGGGCTCATGCGATGTCTTCAGGAAATGAATGTTCTGTGCGATTGCGTCTGCCGTTCCGCGGTACCAATTGCTGTCCGCATCCGCAAAAGAGGGAGTGAACAAAAACAGCCCTCCCTGTTTTCGTCCGAAGTTCCACCATTTTGAGGATGACAGATGCTCGTTGAGGCTTCTTGAGTTGTATTGCGCCAGTACCGCAACCTTCTGGATGCGGGAGAATTCCATATTGCTGAGCGCAAAGTCAATGCTGCGGTAGCTTCCTGCCACCGGCATGGCACAGACTGCCCTTCTTTTTGACAACTCTTTTAATCGTTTACTGTTTCCGCCTGCCAGTATGATGCCTATTGCTCTCATGCCTCGACCTCCTTTTCTGAGGCTTCTTCGTGTCTTACCCTGTTGCTAGGTCTCGGAGGATCCTGTGCTGCGGTTACTGTGCCGCAACCTGCAGTGTACTGCCGCTGGCAAGCCATCCGCCGGGATAGTCCGCTTCCGTCGTATGTCCGGAAATCATAACATTTTTACCGATGTGGACGCCTTCCGGAATCACTGTATTCTCCCCCACAGTGACAAGTCCGGCGCAGTAAATATCCGGTCTTGTATCGTTCGGAATGTCCTCACCCTCTCCAAGAACAGTTCCGTTTCCGATCACCGAATTCTCTGCGCAGATGACCTTATCCAGGACGCATCCTTCACCGATCACCGCTCCGTTCATAATGATGGAATTGCGGACAACGCTTCCCTTTCCGATAGTTACATCACATCCGATCACTGAACTGTAGACTTTTCCGTAGATTTCCGTGCCCTCTCCTGCAATCGTCCTCTCAATAGCGCTTTCAGGGCCGAAAAACTGCGGTGTGATCGATGTGCTCTTGGTATAGATCTTCCAGTACTCTTCGTACAGGTTGAACTCGGGAACAATGTCGATCAGTTCCATATTGGCTTCCCAGTAGGAGGTCAGGGTGCCGACATCTTTCCAATAACCATTGAATTCATACGCGTAGAGAGGAGCTCCGTTCTCCCTGCAGTAAGGGATAATGTGCTTGCCGAAATCCATTCCGGGCTGATCCCTGTTTGCAAGCAGTGCCTCTTTGAGCGTACTCCAGTTAAAGATATAGATTCCCATGGACGCCAGTGTACTGCGAGGATGAGCAGGCTTCTCCTCAAAGTCCGTGATCCTTCCGTCTGCGTCTGTGATCATAATGCCGAAGCGGCTGGCCTCCTCCAGAGAGACCGGCATAACCGCAATAGTTACTGCTGCGCCGTTCTCTTTGTGTGATTCGAGCATGGCCTCATAATCCATCTTATAGATGTGATCGCCGGACAGAATCAGAACATATTCCGGGTTATAGCTTTCCATGTAAGCCATGTTCTGATAAATCGCGTTTGCAGTTCCTGTATACCACTCTGTATTCTGAATTTTCTCATAGGGCGAAAGCACGCTCACGCCGCCCAGATTTTTATCCAGATCCCACGGGATACCTATACCCACGTGCGAATTAAGACGAAGAGGCATGTACTGCGTCAGAACTCCTACTGTATCTATTCCGGAATTAATACAGTTGCTGAGCGGGAAATCTATGATCCTGTACTTGCCGCCAAAGGAAACGGCGGGCTTTGCCACATCTGAAGTAAGAATACCGAGTCGGCTGCCCTGTCCTCCTGCCAGGAGCATGGCTATCATTTCCTTCTTTACTATCATCTTAATTTTTCCTCCCGTTAGCCCGTCTGCTGCGGACCAAGACTGATAATTTGCAGAATTTTGCCGTGTCCTTTTGGGACGCGGCTGATAAGGATACCTTATTGCAAGCATATTGACAAAATAACGTCAATATATTCGCGTTTAGAATTATAACACAGAGTGAAGGGAAAATAAACTACGCATTGTTGTTCATATGCTGAATTCTGTATAAACAACTCCGAAAGTCAAATCTTTCATTATCCCTTTCCGGCTTCATGATGAATCGCGATGAGGCTTGTTTTAAAAGGGTTTCAGCAATTTCGGCCCCTCTGATGATCCGCTTTTCACATGTTTGTATAATATTACTATTAAAAATGGAAATACACCCCTGCCGCCCCGCCCGACCCCGTTTTTTTCTGTTTTTCGTCTGCGTTTTTCCGTAATATAATCCATATATTCGTTCATAATTCCGCCACTTGCGAAACGCCCCCTTGTGGTGTACATTACTGTAAAGCCGGTAAGGCGTTTTTTTGCATCTGTCAAATAAATTTCCTGTATTTTCCGCTGCCCGCAGGGCAGCTGTTCTGACATTAAAGGAGATCAGCACACAATGTATCAGATAGATTTCAATCATCCTGTCCACGTCTATTTCGTCGGAATCGGCGGCATATCCATGAGCGGTCTGGCACAGATCCTCGCCAGCGAGGGCTTTACTGTATCCGGTTCGGACAGAAGTGAATCCGCAATCACAAAGGAACTGGAGGAATCCGGCATCAGAGTATTTATAGGACAGCGCGCCGAAAACATAAGCGACGACATCGACCTGGCGGTCTTTACGGCAGCCATCCACCCGGACAATCCCGAATACATCGCTGTTCAGCAGAAAGGCATCCCTTCCCTGAACAGGGCGGAGCTGCTGGGGCAGCTGATGAAAAACTACCGCAATCCCGTAGCGGTGAGCGGAACTCACGGCAAGACAACAACGACCTCCATGCTCTCCGAGATCCTGCTCGCGGCCGATGCCGATCCCACCCTTTCCATCGGCGGTGTTCTCCAGGATATTGGCGGCAACGTCCGCATCGGCAAGAGCAGCTGCTTTGTCGCCGAGGCCTGCGAATATACCAACAGTTTTCTGCACATGTTCCCCGGGATCGGTATTATTTTAAATATAGAAGAAGACCATCTGGATTTCTTCAAGGATCTCGAAGATATCCGCCATTCCTTCCGTCGTTTTGCCCGGCTGATTCCCGCAGACGGCCTGCTGATCATCAACGCCGGCATCGACAACTGGGAAGAGATTGCCCGTGAGCTGCCCTGCAGGGTGGTAACCTTCTCCCTGGAAGAGGGAGCCGATTATTACCCCTCCGACATCCGTTTTGATGAGTGGGGACATCCCTCGTTCACCCTGCACGGCCCTGCCGTTTACGGCGGCGAAATCCGGATCTCCCTGCGCGTCCCCGGTCTGCACAATGTCGGCAACGCGCTCGCTGCCGTTGCGGCCGCGGACAGACTGGGCATCTCCCGCGAAGACAGCGCCAAGGGACTTTACGCCTTCACCGGCACAGACCGCCGCTTCCAGTACATGGGGGTAAAGAACGGCTTCACCATCATAGATGACTACGCACATCATCCCACCGAAATTGAGGCGACGCTGCGCGCGGCAAAGGCCTGCCCTCACGACCGCATCATCTGCGTCTTCCAGCCGCACACCTATTCCAGGACAAAGTCTCTGCTGCAGGGATTCGCGCAGGCTCTCTCCCACGCAGACATTGTCATCCTCACGGACATCTACGCCGCCAGAGAGACGGACACCCTCGGGATCAGTTCACAGACTCTTCAGGAGGAGATTCAGAAGCTCGGGCATGACTGCCTCTACTTCCCTTCATTTTCGGAAATCGAAAATTATCTCCTGTCAAATTGCCGAAACAATGATCTGGTGATAACCATGGGTGCCGGAAATGTCTGTGAAATCGGGAAAAACCTGCTTTCCTGACATACTTATCAACATAATCCACATTAATCCCCATCCCGCAGACCGGTTTCCTTTGTGGAAATCGGCCTGCGGGATGTATGCGTTTTGGGAAGGTTATCCACATTTTCACCGTTATCCACATTCAGGAGAGCATTTCCTGTCTCTCCGCAGACCTCGAAATTAATCGTCAAATTGACCATTTCAAACCTTCCCCCCGCTGTGTTATGATGATGTTCCACTAATCAGGGCGCTCTTCTGTCCCGGCAGACTTTCACGCAAGAGTCTGCGGGAACAGCCTGCGGCGCTCTGCGGCAGTCTGTCCGGGAATGTTCCCCGGCCTGCAGCCGCACGGCCTTTCAGACCAGTTCATTTTCAAGCAGCATCGGAGGAGAGACAGTGTTCACCATTTACAATGAGAGCGGATCGGATTCGACCATGGTATCGAATCTTTTTATAGACGAATATATGAAAAGCGCCAACGATGCGCAGATCAAGGTCTATCTCTATCTGCTGCGCATGATGGGCAC
>CAMKEX010000014.1 GCA_946411695.1 uncultured Lachnospiraceae bacterium | reverse complement strand
TCTGTTCCTGCTCAAGGAGCGCAGCGTCGCGGTATTCACACTGTTTCATCAGTAGTAGTCAGCAGGAGAAAAATACATGAATGGAACTACCATTTTAATCGTCGATGATGAGCAGCGCATGCGCAAGCTTGTCCGTGACTATATGATCCGCGAGGGCTACAAGGTCCTGGAGGCTGCAGACGGCCGCCAGGCGCTTGATATTTTCAATAATGAGGGAAACAGCATCTCCCTCATCATCCTCGATGTCATGATGCCCGAGATGGACGGCTGGCAGGTATGCGCCCAGATCCGCAAAACTTCCAGGGTTCCCATCATCATGCTGACGGCAAAGAGCGATGAGCGGGACGAGCTGCGCGGCTTCGAGCTGGGCGTGGACGAATATGTGACCAAGCCCTTCAGCCCCAGGACCCTCTCTGCACGTGTCAACGCGATCCTTCGCCGCACCCTGGGCACAGCGGCAGACAAGACCCTGGAAGCGGGCGGGATCGTGATGGACAAATCCGCCCACATCGTGACCATCGACGGAAATCCGGTCGACCTCAGCTTCAAGGAATTTGAGCTGCTGCAGTATTTTATGGAGAATAACGGCATTGCGCTCTCCCGCGAGCGGATCCTCAACAGTGTCTGGAACTATGACTATTACGGTGACGCACGCACCATTGATACGCATGTCAAAAAGCTCCGCTCCAAACTCGGCGACAAGGCAGCCCTCATCAAGACAGTCTGGGGGATCGGTTATAAGTTTGAGGCATAGTCCACAGGAGTTTTTTTGGGAAAAAATCATGAAAACGCGGAGAAATCGCGTCCTCTGATCTCTCTGCGCACTATTTTCGGCGTCCTCTTTTTCCTGCTGATGATCGGCACGATCCTTCTCAGTTTCCTGGTCAATACGCTGTTTCTGGAGCGCTATTACCTCGAGGACAGGAAGAGGGCTCTGGTCGGGGTCTATGACGAGCTGCAGAAGGCATCTGTCCTTCAGCTTCTGACAACGGATGATTTCGACGTCTCTTTGCGGGAATCGCTCAGACAGGGCAATATGAGCCTTCTGGTCATGGATTCCAACACCAGCACGCTCAAGGTCTGGTCGGCGGATGAGCGGCTGATGGAAGAGCGCCTCTATGCCAATATTTTCGGCATGACACCTGTCCTGACATCGGGAGAGAGCGGGTCTCTTGAGAAGTACGACAACGGAGTCCAGACAGACCGCGAGGATATTTACGGAGAGGGCCTGGAAGAAGAATACGAAGAGAACGAAGACGATGAAACGATCGATGATCCTCTCTATTATGCTGAATTTGTGATCACACAGATTCTGGAAGAGGAACAGCCATACACGATCAACGTTGTCCTGGACCGGCGCGTCCGCTCCAGGAGCATTGAAATGTGGGGGCCGCTCGGTGAGAGCAGCTTCTTTTTGTTGCGTACGCCTCTGGAAGATATCCGCAGCAGTGCAGCTGCGGCAAACCGCTTTTTCGGGTATGTGGGCCTTTTGCTGGCTGTGACCGGCACCTTCCTTGCCGTGTGGCTGTCCCGCAGGATCACAGAGCCCCTGCGGCAGCTGACGGATATTTCCGTACGGATGAAGGAGCTGGATTTCAGCGCCAAATATGACGGCAAAAACCACACCGAACTGGATATTCTGGGAAGGAATATGAATGAGCTGTCCCAGAAGCTGGAGGAGACCATCTCAGCCCTGCGCACGGCCAACAACGACCTGCAGAGGGATCTGGACCGCCGCAACCGCCAGGAGGAGATGCGTCAGGAGTTTCTGTCCAATGTTACCCATGAGCTCAAGACTCCGATCGCCCTGATCCGGGGCTATGCCGAGGGTCTTCAGGACGGGATCGCGGACGATCCCGAGAGCCGTTCCTTCTACCTGGACACCATCGTCGAGGAATCCGACAAGATGAATATCATCGTCCAGAAGGTCCTGCAGCTCAATCAGCTCGAATTCGGAGACAATTCTGTCTCCATGGAGCGCTTTGACATTGTCGATATGATCCGCAACTACCTGGACAGCGCCTCTATTCTGGCCCGCCAGGAGGATGTAAAGCTGCAGTTTGACCGCAGGTCCCCCCTCTATGTCTGGGGCGATCCCTTTATGATCCAGGAAGTATTCCAGAACTATTACAGCAATGCCCTGCACCACGCGGAGCCCCGCAGCCAGTCGGGCTCCGAGCCGGAAAAGGTCATCGATATCCGCTGTGACGTCACAGACGGCAAAGCCCGCATCACTGTCTTCAACACCGGCAGGCCCATCCCCGAGGAGTCCCTGCCCCATATCTGGGAGAAGTTCTACAAGGTTGACAAGGCAAGGACACGTGCATACGGCGGCTCCGGCGTAGGCCTCTCGATCGTCAAGGCGATCATGCAGCTTCATCATCAGGCTTACGGGGCTGAAAATTATGACAACGGTGTCGCTTTCTGGTTTGAACTTGACACGCAGGCCAAGCAGGCTGCGCCTGCCGCGGCAGCTTCCAGGTCCGCACAGGATAGGCAGGCCGCTCAGGCTTCCCCGAGCACACAGGATGCACAGGCATCTCAGGCCGCCCAGGCTGGGCCGGCTTCCGGGACCGCGGATGCACCCGGAGACAGGGAAACACAGTAAACAGATCCTGAAACGGATTCCCGGCGGCTTTCTCAGGAGGATAATACATGGTAGCGATCATTGATTACGATGCAGGAAATATCAAGAGTGTAGAAAATGCGGTCCGTTTCCTGGGCCACGAGGTCACAGTGACATCAAAAGCGGAAGAGATCCTTTGTGCGGACCACATCATCCTTCCGGGCGTCGGCGCTTTCGGCGATGCCATGAAGCGTCTGAGCGGAGCAGGACTCGAGGAGACCATCCGCAAGGCCGTGGACAGAGAGATTCCTTTTCTGGGAATCTGCCTGGGTCTGCAGCTCATCTTTGAGGAGAGCGAAGAGAGCCCCGGCGTGAAGGGGCTCGGCCTCCTTCCCGGCAGGATCCGCCGCATCCCCGAGGGCGACGGCAGGAAAGTCCCCCAGATCGGATGGAACGACCTGTCCTTCCCCCGCAGCAGCCGCCTATTTGCCGGCATCCCGGAAGGCAGCTATGTCTATTTCGTGCATTCCTACTATCTGGAGGCAGGCGACCCTGCCGACGTGGCGGCCCGCACCCAATACGGCGTCAGCATCGATGCCGCCGTCGAGCACGGCAAACTCTTTGCCTGCCAATTCCATCCCGAAAAGAGCGAGCGGATCGGCATGCAGATCCTGGAGAATTTCCTGAAGCTGCGTTGAACCCGGAAAACCTATTTGTGATCACGGAGATAAAATATGCTGACAAAGAGAATCATTCCCTGCCTCGATGTAAACAGGGGCCGGGTCGTCAAGGGAATCAATTTTGTATCCCTGCGTGATGCAGGCGACCCTGTCGAAGCGGGCGAGGCCTATTCCAAGGCCGGTGCCGACGAACTTGTTTTCCTCGATATCACAGCGACCAGCGACGCGCGTGCCACTGTCGCAGACATGGTCCGCAGAGTAGCCGAGCGTGTATTTATACCCTTTACAGTCGGCGGCGGGATCCGCACGACCGATGATATGCGCGCGATCCTGCGTGAAGGCGCAGACAAGATCTCCATCAACTCCGCTGCCATCAACCGCCCTGAGCTCATTGCAGAGGGTGCGGAGCGCTTCGGCAGCCAGTGCATTGTGGTGGCGATCGACGCCCGCCGCAGGCCTTCCGGCCAGGGCTGGACCATCTACCGCAGCGGCGGCAGGATCGACACCGGCATCGACGCCGTCGAATGGGCTGTCCGGGCTGAGAAACTGGGCGCTGGCGAGATCCTCCTCACCAGCATGGACGGAGACGGGACCAAGAACGGCTATGACCTCGAGCTTACGCGTGCCATTTCGGATGCCGTGCGCATCCCTGTCATTGCCTCCGGCGGCGCGGGAACCCTCGAGCATTTCTACGAAGCCCTGACGGAAGGCGGCGCAGACGCTGCCCTCGCGGCCTCCCTGTTCCACTTCAAGGAGCTCGAGATCCGCCAAGTGAAGGAATACCTCCACGAGCGGGGCATCCCCGTTCGCCTGTGACCTCCGGCGGCAGGGTTTTCTAATATCGATTGATCTTTTTATACTTTTTAAATATATAAATAGTGGTCAAAGAAAGGAATAAATCATGTCTTTTGTTGAAAAATGGTGGAAAATGCGCAAATCATCCTCTGTGACGGAAGAGGCTCCCGAAGTCGAAAGCACAGATGCAGAGACTCCCGCTGAAGATATTTCCGCTGAAGAGGCTCCCGCTGAGGTGACTGCCGCTGAAGTGACTGCCGCTGAAGTGACTCCCGCAGAAGAGGCTCCTGCTGAAGAGGCTCCCGCTGAAGTAACTGCCCCTGCAGAAACTGCAGAAGATGCCGCAGAGGGGATTTCCCTTGAGGAAGCCGTCGGGGAAGCGCCGGCAGGAGAAGCCCCTGTCCAGGATATCGCCGACGGAGCGCCGGCAGAAGAGGCACCTGTCCAGGATATCGTCGACGGAGCGCCGGCAGAAGAGGCACCTGTCCAGGATATCGTCGACGGAGCACCGGCAGAAGAAGTTCCTGTCCAGGATATCGTCGAGGAAGTGCTCGCAGAAGAAGTCTCCGTTGAGGAAACTCCTGCAGAAGAGGAGACACTTGTAGAAGAAGAGACTTCTGTAGAAGAGGAGACAGTTCTCACCGGTCTGGATGCGCTGGAGCCCGCTGATGTTTTCAGATATTTCAGAGAGATCTCCGCGATCCCGCATGGTTCCTTCCACACGACTGCGATCAGCAGCTATCTGGAAGACTTCGCAAAGAGTCATGATTTTTCCTATATCCGCGACGAGCTCGGCAATGTCATCATCTCCAGACCCGCGTCGGCGGGCTGTGAGGGCGCTGCCCCGATCGCGCTGCAGGGTCATATCGATATGGTCTGTGAGAAGGAAGCCTCCAATCCGATCGACATGGAGAAAGAGGCCATCACCCTTCAGACAGACGGTGAGTGGCTCACCGCGGACCGCACAACTCTGGGCGGTGACGACGGGATCGCTGTCGCCATGATGCTGGCCCTCCTGGATGATGATTCCATCACCTGCCCTCCTTTGGAGTGTGTCTTCACTGTAGATGAGGAAGTCGGTCTTCTTGGCGCCTACGCGCTGGATCTGTCCTCATTAAAGAGCCGCAGGATGATCAATCTCGATTCCGAAGATGAAGGTGTGATCACTGCCTCCTGCGCCGGCGGCGCGGAAGTCATCTGCACCCAGTCCGGAAAACGCCGTGAGAAAAACGGCGAGATCCTGGAGATCAGGATCGACGGTCTCCGCGGCGGCCATTCCGGTGAAAAGATCAACTGCGGCAGAGCCAATGCGGACCTCCTGATGGCGCGCCTTCTCTACAGGCTGGAAGAAAAGGGCAAGTTCTGCATCATCGGCTTCAACGGCGGCAACCGCGACAATGCCATTCCCCGCGAGGCCAGGGCAGAGATCATTTTCACAGGCAAATACAGCCGCAGTGAGATCAAAGAGACTGTCGCTGCCTTTGCCGAAGACATTGCAAAGGAATACAGCGTGACGGATCCCGATATCCACGTGAGCGCAAAATGGCCCAACAAGGGCAGAAAAGCTCTGCACATTGCCTTCGGACGCAAGGACAGCCGCCGCATGATCCGCCTCCTCATGGCCTTCCCCAACGGCGTGATCGAGTACTCCCCCCTCTACAAGGATGTACCCCAGACCTCCCTCAGCATGGGAATCGTCAAGACCATGGCAGACGGCATCTGCATCCATTCCATGGTGCGCAGCAGCATCAATTCCCAGAAACAGATGATGCTCGACAGGATCGCCTGCATTGCGGAAGAATTCGATGCTTCTATTGATATCAAGGGAACTTATCCCGCCTGGGAACTGATCGAAAAATCTGACTTCCGCGATCTTGCCGCGGAGGTTTATCAGAAGCTGACCGGTACTGAGCCCGTCGTCTGTGTCATCCACGGCGGCCTTGAGTGCGGACTTCTGGCAGCAAAGGTCCCCGGCCTTGACTGCATTTCCATCGGTCCCGACATGGAGGAAGTGCATACTCCCGCGGAGCGGCTCAATATCCCCTCCAGCAAGCGTACTTATGAATACCTCAAGGTTCTTCTTGCAGCCTGCGCGGAAGCCTGATGATAAATTCTGATGAAAAAGTCTGATGAGAAAGACTGATGAGAAAGACTGATGAGAAGGTCTGATGAGAAATCCTGATGAGGAAGACTGATGAGAAATCCTCGTCAGGAAGCCTGCTCTGATGAGGAAAGGCAACGACGAAAGGACAGCATAAGATGGCAGCGATCAGCGGTGACTGGCTGGAGGCCCTCCGGCCGGAGTTTTCCAAACAATATTACAGAGATCTCTTTGCCTTTGTGCAGAATGAGTACAAAACCTACACGGTCTATCCGCCCGCGCAGGATCTCTTCAATGCCCTGCATGAGACACCGCTCTCCAATGTGCGCGTTGTCATCCTGGGGCAGGATCCCTATCACGGAGAGGGGCAGGCACACGGCATGTGCTTCTCCGTCCGCCCGGGCTGCCCCGCGCCGCCGTCCCTGGTCAATATCTTCAACGAGCTCCACGACGACCTTGGCTGTTATGTGCCGGACAACGGATACCTGGTCAAATGGGCCAGACAGGGCGTCCTCCTTCTCAATACCGTCCTGACGGTCCGGGCCCACCAGGCCAATTCCCACCGCGGACACGGCTGGGAGAAGTTCACGGACGCCATCCTGCAGGCTGTGGATGCCCAGAACAGGCCGATCGTCTACATGCTCTGGGGAACGCCTGCCCAGACCAAGGCAGCCATGCTGCACAACTCGCGCCACCTGATCCTGAAGGCCCCGCATCCCAGCCCCTTATCCGCTTACCGGGGATTCTTCGGCTGCAGGCACTTCAGCAAATGCAACGCCTTTCTGGAGAAGAACGGCGCACAGCCCATCGACTGGCAGATTGAGAATCTGGGGCATTGAGTGTTGAATGAGTATTCAGGGACGGTTCTCAGCGACTCATTTTCGTGAGTATCCAGGGACAATTCTCAGCGACTCATTTTACGTAAAAACAGGGTAAGCTTTTGAGCAAGGGCCTGAATGACTGATTTTTTGAGGACGGGTCTGCATAACTGATTTTGAGAAAACAGGGGATGGTTCTCGTAAAAACAGCGGGAGGGCCATCCCCCTGCCTGTCTTATCCCTCACCGTCGGAAAGGAAACAATATGTCAAATTACAGCGATGACAGCCGCACAGAACAGAATAAGACCGAACTGTTTTCGGACGAAAACACAATGAGTATGTCGGATTTTGACTATTTATCGTCTTTAAATGAGGACTACAGCAAAGGTCCGGAACAGGCGGTTTTCGTTGATGACACTGATCCGGACCTGACTGAAAGCCCGGATCAGCAGGATCCGGCGGATTCGTCATGGGAAACCGGCAGCATGGGCTCGATCTCCGATTATCTGAACATCGACAAGCCTCTGGATCCATCTGAGCAGGCCTCCGGCCTGTCCGGAACTGTGTCATGGGGAACTGATAATGTTGAGGAAGAGAACAATCCCGTATCTGCGGAGAGCAGCCCGCCTTCACCGGAGGAGGATGGATACCGGGAGTGGACTGCCCCCAGATATGAAGCCGGGCACAGACAGGGGTCACTCGATCATAAGGCCGGGCACAGGCAGGGATCACTCAATCCCCTGCATCGGCAGGGATCTCTTCATCCGTCAGAACCTTCTCCATCCGAGTCAGAGCCTCCGATACCCCCGACGCCTCCGACACCCCCGACGTCCCCGACGCCTTCATGGCAGGGCGGCGGCATGTCCGGGCAGGAGACCGGCAAACGCCCTGCCGGAAAGGGAAAAAAGACAATCCTGCTCTGGGGCATCGTGGCAGTGCTGGCTGCTGCCGTTCTCCTTGTCGTCCTTAACAGCGAATCCCGGACACAGTATCATATCGGCGGAGAACAGGCAAAACAGACAGAGTCCGGAGACGGGCAGGCAGAGCAGAAGGGATCCGGCGGCGATCAGAAGGAAGCGTCGGACGACCCGGAGGTTGATTTCGGAGACAGCAAGGGCAGACAACCGGTCAGCGATGCATATGCTGATTTCTATACGCCGAAGTACATTTCTACCGAGCCTGTGTATTATAAGGACAAATATCTCGAGGCGTGTGTCGTTGATCCCGGGTCATTGATCGGGACAGCGTCCGATCCGGTTTTGAGAAAATACGATTTCAGGTCGTCTTTAAATGATACAAGATACAGCATCACTTATTTTTCAGGCGAAGCTTCTATGAGCATGGGCTTTTCTTTTGCATATGCAAGTCCTGATAAGGAGTATGATCAAACCAAAGATCTGACAAACATGGATATTATGTTTCTGCCTGCGTACGCAGATCAGGATCAGTTTTTCGAAAGCCTCAGGGCCTCCTACGAGAAGGAAGCCTCAGAAGCAATACTCGACACCTTCGGGGATTTAAAGTTTAGTGACATTAAGAGTGCAGATGTGTCGGGCCATAAATTGTCCTATATGGAAACTACATTTAAAGGCTATAACGGCATAGAAGTTTTCGATGTTGTTGCATTGGAGGAAAGACCGGAGGGGTATGGTTTTGCTTCAATGTACAGATGCCCGAAAAGCGAACTGTCAGACGGGGAGGATGCTCTGAATAAAATCTATGAAATGCTGTCTTTTCACACAAAAGAGCAGATTCCCGATCTTGATGCGGTAAACAGGTTCTGGCCTGAATCGAGAATCTACAATCCGGATAACAGCCGGTCTGTCCTGATCAATGTGTCCGATTTCATAGAATCCGGATCAACCTACCAGAATGAAAAAAGCGATGTCGCTTTCTATGGCGGAGATTTTGAAAACGGAGAAGTCAATCTTTATCTGAGATATTTAAATTCCTATAAAATTCTTGATGACAAGAGTTTTGATGATTACATCAAAGAGACTCTGAAAGACATGGAAGGCTATAATTATAAGGATATTCAGGAGCATTCCAGAAAGGAATTCAGGTTTGACGGGTGTGATGTCCACTATTTCTCCTACGATTATGTAATGGACTTCTCTGATCCCTGGAATTACAGAGTTCACAGCTGGCTGCTCGAAACTCCCGAGGGCGAGGAGATCTCTCTTGAGATGACCTATGAAATCAAAGTCCCTGATGACCCCGATTCCGAAGAATTCCTGAAGCAGCACATCACCCTGGAGAAATGAGTTTTCGGGGACGGTTCTGAATGACTGCCTGCCGCCGGCTTTTTGGGTTTTTAGTGCGAAATTTATTGACGAAATTCGTATCCGTGTATACAATATTTCAGTATATTTTATTTGTTACTGATCCTGCAGACAGTTCCGGTCAAAAATCGATCATAATCGAATGACTGTTCTGATCGGAAGATCCATCCGGCCGAAAGACCGGTTATGGTCGTATACTCGATTCTGATCGACAGACCGATTCTTGCAGAAAGATCATTACGCAGCAATAAAGCGAGGAAGATCCATGAAAAAAATACCTTATGTGACAAAAGAGAAGGCCGAGGAGATTGCGCAGCAGTTCCCCACCCCCTTTTATCTCTATGATGAAAAGGGCATTCGTGACAATGCGCAGGCCGTAAAGGAGGCTTTTGCCTGGAATCCCGGATTCCGTGAATATTTTGCCGTCAAGGCGACTCCCAATCCCTATATCATGGACATCTTCCGCGATTATGGATTCGGTTTTGACTGCTCCTCCATGACTGAGCTGATGCTCTCCAACGCGGTCGGTGCAAAGGGGCATGAGATCATGTTCTCCTCCAACGACACGCCGGCGGAAGAGTATGCCTATGCCGCAAAGCTGGGCGCAGTCATCAACCTGGATGACATCACGCATATCCCTTTCCTGGAAAAGATCCTGGACGGCAAATTCCCGGAGACCATGTCCCTGCGCTACAATCCCGGCGGCGTCTTCCAGATGGCTAACGGCATCATGGACAACCCCGGTGATTCCAAGTACGGCTTTACCAAGGCCCAGCTCTTTGAGGGATACAGGATCCTGCGCGACAAGGGCGTCAAGCATTTCGGTCTGCACGCCTTCCTGGCCTCCAACACCGTCTCCAACGAGTATTATCCGGAGCTGGCCGGCCGCCTGTTCAAGCTGGCAGCGGAAGCCAAAGAGGAACTCGGCATCCACTTTGCCTTCATCAACCTCTCCGGCGGCGTCGGCATCCCCTACCGCAAGAGCGAGACCCCCAATGACATCCGCGTGATCGGCGAGGGTGTCCGCGAGAAGTATGAGCGCTTCCTCGTGCCCGCAGGCATGGGAGATGTGGCGATCTACACCGAGATGGGCCGTTTCATGCTCGCCCCCTACGGCGCGCTTGTGACAAGGGCGATCCACTCCAAGCATATTTACAAAGAATACATCGGTGTCGATGCCTGCGCGGCCAACCTCATGCGCCCCGCCATGTATGGCGCCTACCATCATATCACCGTTCTGGGCAAAGAGGATGCCATCTGCGATCACACCTATGACGTAGTAGGCTCCCTCTGCGAGAACAACGACAAGTTTGCCGTTGACCGCGAGCTTCCCCAGATCGACCGCGGCGACCTGCTCTTCATCCACGACGCCGGCGCCCACGGATTCGCCATGGGCTACAACTACAACGGCCGCCTGTGGAGCGCCGAGCTTCTGCTCAAGGAAGACGGCTCCGTCCAGCAGATCCGCCGTCCCCAGGAACCCAAAGATTACTTTGCGACATTTGACCAGACACCTTACTATGCGAAGATGTTCCCCGAATCCAAATGATCTCAAGTGCTCTTTACACGATGATCTGTACAATCGATCTTCAAAAGGAATTATTGAAAAAACGAATTTGAAAAGACGATTTTTAAAAAACACCTTTAAAAGACGATCCTACAATCCTATTTTGCAGACAGCAGGCTCAGATGAGTTCCCCGGTGGAGCTCATTTGAGCCTTTGTTCTGCATCTTTTTGCTGTTTCTTTTTGTTTAAAAATATCCTGCAGGTCTGTATAATGATTGTAAAAACGGGACCATGACCACGATCTGCAGCCGGTTCAGAAATAATCGGGCATGTTCACGGGACAGAAAAATATGACTTAAGAAAAGGATGACTTAATGAGAAAAAAATATTTCTTTTTTGACATTGACGGCACACTCACTGACAGATCCACAGGCCTGATCGTGCCCTCTGCCCGGGAAGCGCTTGAAAAGCTCAAGGCAGCGGGACACTTTATCGCCATCAATACCGGCCGCGCCCACTACAAGGCCAGGAAGTTTTTTGACCAGCACGGGTTTGACAACATGGTCTGCAACGGCGGCATGGGCATCGTCATCAACAGGGAGCTGGTCGAGAACCGGCCGATCGATTTTGAAAAAGCCCTCTGGCTCTATCATTACTGCATCGACAAGGGCATCGGCGTTCTGGCCGCCTGCGACGATTCCCAGAAGGTCTACGCGAAGGACTTTACCTTCTATGACCAGGTGGGACCGCGCAGGGAACCCACGACCTATATCATAGACCCGGATTTTGATCCCAGGGACTTCGGGACCATCTACAAGCTCTACACTGCCACAACAGAAGAGCGCCGCAAGAGCCTTCCCTTCCCGGAGGAACTCGGATACGTCAACTTCGAACCCGACTACACGATCGTCCAGCACGATGACAAGCGGGCAGGTGTCTTCCGCATGCTGGAACTGATGGGCGGCCGTCCGGAGGACGTCGTTGTCTTCGGAGACGACACCAACGACGAAGACATGTTCGCACCGGAATTCTACAAGATCGCCGTCGGGAACGCGCATCCCGATCTCAAGGCCATGGCGGACGAAGTGGCACCTGCCAATATCGACGACGGTATTTACAGGGTCTGCGAAGCCCACGGCTGGTTTGAGCAGATTCAGTAATGATTCAATAATTCAGTAAGAGAAATAAGCCCGGAGGCACGGCAAATGAAGGAACTGACCGGAAACCAGCGCTGTTCTCAACAGAGCGGACAGTACATCGAACAGGATTTCGAACACGGGAACAAACAGGCGGCAGACAGTGAGCGCCTGGCAAAACAGCTTGCCTTTGCCCTTGAGATCGACAAGGAAAAAAATATATTCCGCCAGACACACCTGTCCGGCCATGGCCGGAACGAAAACGATGCCGAGCACGCCTGGCACATGGCGGTCATGGCCTATCTGCTGCGCGAATACGCCAATGAAAAGGTCGATATAGGCCGGGTAATGCTCATGTGTCTCATTCACGACATCGTTGAGATCGATGCGGGAGATACCTATGCCTATGACGAGGCCGGACTGGCGACCCAGAAGGAGAGAGAGGATGCGGCAAAGGAGCGCATCTTTTCCCTTCTGCCCGACGACCAGAAACAGGAACTCATCGCTCTGTTCGATGAATTTGAGGCCTGCGAGACCCCTGAATCCAAATATGCCCACGCCATGGACAACCTCCAGCCTCTGCTCCTCAACGACTCCAACCATGGAGAAGACTGGCACGAACACAGGGTCTGTTCGAAACAGATCTACGGCCGGCAGGGCAGGACACGCCTGGGATCCGAAATCCTGTACCAGTATACAGACAAAATCATCCGGAAAAATATCCGCGAGGGCCATATCCTGCCCTGAACGATCATCCGCTGAAACTGCGGGGAGACTGCGGGCATCATTGTCCGCCCGGGCGGCGGGAGACTTGCGGGCATCATCGCCCGCCCGGGCGGCGGGAGACCTGCGGGCATCATCGCCCGCCCGGGCGGCGGGAGACCTGCGGGCATCATCGTCCCCCCGGGCGGCGGGGAGACTGCGGGCATCAGGGAAGGCCCCTCCGGCATAATCATGATCAGTACTATGAACATTTCAGAAAAAACAAGAGAAAGTGTAACCGAACATCCTGCCGAACAGACAATCGAACAGGCAATCGAACAGACTTCCGATGTCGGTACCGCACAGCAGGCTGAACATGCTGTCGGACAAACATCTGAACGCTCCGTCGAACAGCATCCCGGACAGACTGCGGGACAGGGATCCGGAAAATATGAGAAGACCGGACAGGCCATGGAGGAGCTGCAGGAGACCGTAGCCCGTCTCCGGGCGCCGGACGGCTGCCCCTGGGACCGGGCACAGGATCATCTGTCCCTCAAGGCCGCATGTGTTGAAGAAGCTGCAGAGGTCGTGAGCGGGATCAACATCCTGGCACAGACCGGAAAGGCCCACTGCCTGAAGGAAGAGCTGGGTGACCTGCTCCTTCAGGTCGTCATGCACGCACAGATCGCGGAGGAAGAAGGTCTCTTCACCATGGAGGATGTCATCCGGGGCATCAATGAGAAGATGCTCCGCCGCCACCCCCACGTCTTCGGAGAGGAGAGCCTCAAATACCTTCCCGAAGAGTATGTTCGTCATCTAAAGGAAAAAGCTGCTCAAATCGCTCCAGACGCCCGTCAGGATGCCTGCGGTCACGGACAGGACAAAGCCCCCGGGCAGAACCCGGAAAGCCGCAGAGAGGCGCAGAGGGGCTCCAGCGCCCTTCTGGCTGACTGGAAGGAGATCAAGTCCTATGAAAAAAGCGGGCGGGAGTGGGAAGAGGAATATCTCTTTCAGGCATTCGACGAAGCGGAAGAGCTGATCAGCATAGCCAGAAAGCGCAAACTCGAGAAGAAAAGCTGATGCATCCCGGACAAATATCCGGAAATCGGCTGGAAAATCCCCGGAAAGGAAGAGTAGTCATGTCGGTTTTTCCTTTTATGCAGAAGATCGATCAAAAGCGTTTTCTGGTTATCGGGGCAGGTAAAGTCGCGCGCCGGAAAATCCGCCTCCTGCTGCAGTTCACAGACAGGATCACGATGATCACGCACCCGGCGGCAGATCGTCCTTCAGACATCCCCGATGCAGATCTTCTCAAAACATATGTTCAAAATGCAGATGATCGTAATGCGGATATTATCAAGGCGGATATAACTAATGCATGTATTCCCGGTCCGGAAATGCAGGAGCTGTCTGACTTTGCCCGCAAGGGCGTTGAGATCATGAACAGGCGCTTTTCAGCAAAGGACCTTGAAAATGCGGACTACTGCATCGCCTCCTCCGACAGTTCTGAAGACAATCAGAGGATCGCCGCCCTCTGCAGAGAAGCCGGACTTCCCGTAAACGTGCCGGATGATCCCGACAGCTGCACCTTTTTTATGCCCTCCGTCATCAGAAAAGGAAATCTTGTGATCACAGTCTCGACCGGAGGAAGCAGTCCGGCTATGTCTGCGGTGCTGCGGCGGAAGATTGAAGATATACTTCCTCCCAATACGGAAGAGATCCTCGACCTGATGGAAGAGCTGCGCGCTTGGGCGCCTACCCGTCTGCCCCGTTCACAGGAGAGAGGCAGGCTCTATGCCTATATCCTCGGCCGGCTCATGGAGGGAACCCTTACTCCCACTGAAAAAAGCGTGCACGAAGCTGCCGTTCAGTGGATTGAAGAGGGTATTGACCATAATGATTAATATTATCCAACTGGTCAACACATTGATATGGCCTTCTTATTTGTTTCAAAAATATTATAACCAAGTCAGTCAACAAAATGCGGGTTGACTCATAAAATCAATAGTTTTTTTCAAGTCTCGAGCCTCGTGGTCCGGGGCTTTTTTTTAGATTTATTTGCCAAAATTATCCAAAAAGTTACAGAGTTGTTACATGTATGGTTGAATTTTTTAATATTCTTCTATATAATGTGAAATTGGTGAAGACCATTTTTTCATGAACAGTTTTTCGGAAATACCGAAACCGTCAATATACAGGTGAAAAACCTATTTCTGAGAGGAGCATTTTATTTGATCAACAAAAAATGTAAAGTCGGAAAGAAAACACTGGCAGCCAGACGGATCGCGGCCATACTGATGACAAGTACTCTTGCAGGTACTCTTGCCGCAGGCGTTCCCGCAACCATCCAGATCTCTGCCGCATCATATTCCACCAACGCAGACTATATCTTCGAATGTCTGACCAAAAAGCTCGGATATAACGAGGCTGCAGCCTGCGGTATCATGGCCAACATCCGCTGTGAGTCCACCTTCAATCCTCACGCATGGAATGCAGGCGGCGGAAGCTACGGTCTGTGTCAGTGGACCGGAGGCCGTTACGGACGTCTTCAGAGCTGGTGCCGTTCCAACGGATACGACTACACGACGATCGACGGTCAGCTCGCCTATCTGGAATTTGAATTAAAGAACTATTACTCGGGCGTTGAGAATTATCTGCGCTCTGTCCCCAATACTGCCGACGGCGCCTATGATGCCGGCCAGTATTACTGCTATCATTTCGAAGCGCCTGCCAGCCGCGGAAGTGTTTCCCATTATCGCGGCGGGCTCGCCAGCGGCACCTTCTGGGAGACCTACAGGCCCGCGGAATGGTATGAGACCGACGGCAAATGGCGTTATCTCAAGCGCGACGGATCCTATCATACTTCCTGGCTCACCATTGATAATAAGACCTACTATCTGGATGAGAACGGCTACCGAGTCAGCGGCTGGAAGACCATCGACGGAATCCGCTACTATTTTGACAAGAACGGCGTCATGGCCACGGGCTGGGTCAAAGTTGACGGCAAGAATTATTACTTCGATGAAGAAGGCTGTCTGATCACCGGTCTCGTGCAGGACGGCGGCGACTGGTATCTGGTCAATCAGGACGGCGAGATCAAGTCCTCTGAAGAGATGGGCGACTTCGCACAGGCCTGGATCCCCCCTTCAGAAGAGCCCGGCCACACCAGCCTGGCCTCAGCGGATGATAATAAGAGTGCCTCATCTGATAATTCCGGCCAGACTGCTTCCGGCGGAGCAGCCGGCAGCAGCCAGAATTCTGCCGCCTCCGCAGCAGATTCCTCCGGGAAAGAAAAAGATGATCCTATGAGTATGGCCGACGGCTTCCTGGGTCTTGACGGTGTCGCGGGAACAGCCCGCCAGTCCTCTGATGACGGTTCCGCGGATCTTGAGGCAAGCATGCCCGAAGGAATCCAGATCGCCGGCATTGAGAAATTTATCAAGGCGGCTTCAGACACCTCGCAGAGTATATCGATCGCTTCCCTGCAGGCAGGATCCGGGGCTGTTGAATCTGCAGACTCCGCCGGAACAGAAGATACTTCTGAAACTGCTGAAACTGCTGATACTGCCTCTGAAACCGAAGAAGCTGCTGAGGCAGCTGCTTCCGCCGATACCGCCGGAGAGGCCCAAGAGACTTCAGAAGACACTGCTGCAGCTGACACTGCGGCCTCTGCCGATCAGGCTGAGGAAACAGCCGCAGAGGGCGATGAAGAAGCTGCAGAGAACGAGACTGCAGAGGGTGCTGAGGAAGCCGGGGAAGCCGCAGAAGAGGACGAAGAAGCCTCTGTAGCCGAGACGATCGAAGAAGAGGCTCCCGAAAGCGCTTCGACTGGTGAGACGGCCGAAGAAGAGGCTGAAACTGAGGAAGACGCGGAAGAAAGCGCGGAAGAATCCGAAAGTGACAGCACCGAAAAAGCTGCTGATGAAGAAGCTGCTGAAGCGGAAGATAAAGAGACATCTGAGGAGGAAGCTGAGGACGATACACAGGACAAGGCAGACGAGGGCGATGACGCCGAGGATGCATTTGCTGCAGCAGATGCCCTGCTTGCAGCCGCGGAAGCCACAGATGAAGGAACTGAGGAAGAGGCTGCCAGCGGATTCTTTAACCTCTTCGATCCTGACACAAGCTCCATCGCCGATACACTTCCCGAAATCATCCAGGAAGCTGTTTCTTCAGTCAGGTTCACACTCAAGGACAACCGTATTCCGTCGATCAAGCGCAGCGAGATGGACGATCTTTTAGATATTCTGATGGAAAAGAATCTTCTGCATGCTGTCGCAAAAGACGGGAAAGATATCACAGAGGATCTCGAAGTCACCTTCGAGAAAATCAACGGAAAGGATAATGTTTACAAGGTCACTTTCACCGCTGAATATCAGGGTGAAAAGACTGAGTTCGAATCCGAAGTAACTGTTACAGACTAAAGAGAGGTATGAGATGAAACAGCATAAGTTTTTCGCATGGGCTACCGTTTTCTGTTTTCTGATGACAATGCTTACAGGATACGAGAAGAAGTAAAGAATACCGCCTAAAAAAGAGAACCGAAGCCGCGGTCAGTTCCCGTGGTGCTTCGGTTCTCTTTCTTTTATTCATCTCTTTATTGTTTTCATCTTTCTTTTTTATTCATCTGTCAGGGTGTCCTCCTGAGACTGGCCGCGCAGGCGGACAATGTTTCGGGCGCTCTTGCGTCGGTCTTCGTCGATGGCCGCGTAGTGTTTGCGGGTGGTATTGACGTCCTTGTGTCCCAGGACATCCGCCACCAGATAAATGTCGCCGGTAGCCCTGTAGAGGCTTGTGCCATAGGTGCTGCGCAGCTTGTGAGGAGTGATCTTTTTGAGAGATGTGGCCAGTCCGGCGTATTTTTTGACAAGGTTTTCGACAGCACGGACCGTGATCCGCCTGTTCTGGAGGGAGAGGAAGAGGGCCTTCTCGTGGCCTTCCTTCGGCAGGATCTGCCTGCGCTGTTCCAGATATTCCCTGATCGCAGACTCCACCTCATCTCCGAAGTAGACGATGGATTCGTAACCGCCCTTGCGGTGGACCCGGATTCCCTTTTCCTTGAAGTCAATATCATCCAGATCCAGACCGACACACTCGGAGACCCGGATTCCGGTGCCCAGCAGGAGAGTGAGGAGGGCCATGTCGCGAAGGCGCGTTTTGTCGTGGAAGCGCAGCTGGTTTTGGGTGAGCTGTGCGCCGCTGTCAGCCTTGTCCAGCATATCATTGACCTCGTCCGCATCCAGGCGGACAATGGGCTTCTCGCGGAGTTTGGGGAGGGGAACCAGGGCAGAGACGTCCCTCTGCAGTATTTCCGAAGTATAGAAGTACTTGAACATGCTGCGGACCGCCGAGAGCTTGCGCGCCTTCCCGCGGGCATCATTTGTAAAGATCTGTCCGTCCTTCTCATAGTAGGAGAGGTACTCGAGGAATTCTTCGATATCCTCCTTGCCGATCTGCTCCAGAATGCTGATGGGATAGTCGCGGATCGCCGTTCCCTTCAGGGACCTGTTTTCATGTTCCAGAAACTCAAAAAACACCCGGAGATCATAGGCATAGGCGAGACGCGTGCGGGCACCTGTCGACTCCTCAATTCCGCGGAAATACTGCCTGCAGAAGCGCGGCAGCTCCTCGAGGATCTCCCTCATCTTTTTTGTATTGCGGATCTCCTGTTCACGGGAATACTTTTCCGTTCTGGCTTCCGTTTTTTTGTCTGTCTGTCGGATTCTTGCAGCCATACGCAGTCTACGCTCCATAAAAACCGGTCTGTACATTTCATAAGCGGCAGCTCATAACTTTTGATGGTCATGATTTTCCCAATTGTAACACACTTTTCCGGAGGAAGCATAGGCGCGGTCTGAAAGAGGGCGCAGAAAAGAACAATGACGCCGCTGCAGAGTGATCTTGTATTCTTTCAAAAAAATATACATTTTCCTGCATAAACAACCAAATTTCTTATAATTATCTGAATATTTTTCTTGACAATTCCAATCCGGTATGATAAATAAAAATTATTAGCACACTAACTATAATCCATATTTTAATTAACAATTTTTCCATATTCTCATCTATGCAAAAGCGCTTCAGGATGCCGCCGCCCAAAGGCGCTCCGGCATAAGAGGCATGTATGAATATATTGTGCTGCAGACATCGGCTGGCATTATCGTACTGTTATTTGATCCGATTCCCTAACAGCCGGATGAACATGTACGTACAATATCAAATGCACCCCGCATGTTCATTTATTTCCTTCATTCTGGCACCTGAAGGTTATGACGGACATCAGCGGGGTGTATTTATGCATTATTGCAGGCCGCGTGCGCAGACATTCATGTACCTGAATTGAATCTTTGCGGGCACAGGTTTCCAAATCGGGGACCTGTGCCCCTTTTGCAACTCAAACACAGTGGTTCTGTGCTATAATAGACACGGCGGGATCAATCGAAGATCTGCATTATTTAGCAGATCATTTTACGTTTTCAGGAGACTTACCGCGTATGCTGTCCAGAAGCACTTTCTCAGGTCCGGACAAGGGAAAAACTGTATCCGGAGGAAGGATCTTTCTCATAGTCTTTCTGCTGCTGATTCAGACCGGCATTATCTTGTACGCCGTCAGTATGGCTGTCAGGACCAGGGTTCGGGTCATCTGGCTTGATCCCTACCTGCAGCTTGACATCCAGGGGGCCAACGGATACGCTGTCACAAGGCCTGTTTTTGATGAGGACAAATTCCGCAGTGATCTGGAGGATACCCTGCGCGCGGGCCGCTCCTTTCTGAGCGCAGATGCTGCAGATTCGGTCTGCAAAAAGGCCGTTGACTCCATTTCTTTTGAATATTATGTGAGGACCGCGGACGGAGAGACAGGCATGGGTATAGCCGATCCAGAAGAAGACAGCGAAGAGAGCCTGCAGGATGCTCTGGATCTTCCCGTGCCGGGCATTTCCAACGGAGACACCGTGACTGTCTATGCGAATATCAGCGAGGAAGTGTGGGCCGAGCTGCGTGAGATGGGTTTTTACCTGGCATTTGAGTGTGATCCCGTGGCAATGACCGCCGAAGATCTTCCAGATGCCAATCCCTATGATCCCTTCGAGGACCTGTCGGTGTCCTTCTCCGGCATGGACGGGACCGGACACCTCGACATCTATTATAACAACAGTTATCCGCTGAGTTTCAATGCAGAGCCTTCCGAAAACCTCAAAAATGGGGATACGGTCAATGTGGAGGTCACCTTCAGCGATGATTATGACCTGGACTCCCTTGTCGCGGACTATCACATTATGCCCACGACACTGCAGAACCAGTACACGGTCACCGGCCTGTACGTGAATCCCAACGGAATTGAAGAGTTTACGGAGGAAACCAGAGAAAATCTCATGCGCGAGGGCCGTGAGGCGGCGCGGGCACTCCTCGAAGAAGAATACCAGGATAATGAGCGCTTTACTCTTGATGACGCAGGCATGTATTTTGCTGTTTCCAATGAGGTAGTACAGGATGCTGCCGTTTCCGGCGGGGAAGATGAAACAGGAGAGGCAAATGTCTCTGCGGCTTCCGATACCCGCAATTATCTCTACTGCCTGTTCCGTGTCAATTACTCCAATGATTCCGGCGATGAGCTCGAGTACTACTATTACATCCGTTTTGAAAACCTCCTGCTCGACGATACAGGACAAGTAACGACCGATTTCAGGCAGGTGGAGTATCCGCATAAACCCTCGATTCCTCTTCTCGGAGAGGCAATGGGCGACGGCGCAGAGGTCTCGGTCGGATTTTTGACCTTCCGTACCCTGGCCGGTTATGAGAGCCTCAATGAGCTGATCACCCGCGTGATCGATCCCCTGAAGACTTCCTTTACAGTCTCTTCGTATTAAGTATCAATTGTAATCTTAACTGTCATTTGTAATTATCAATTCAACAATGAAGCACACAGGCATCTGTGACAAATACGCTGGCGTCTTCCGCATCAGCTGTATGTCATAAGATGCCTGTTTTTTCACGGATGCGTTTTACTAAAAATATTTCTGATTAATAGTTTCCCGGCAGCGTTTTTTTAATCTTTTTTTCATCTTCTTATTGTAAAATAAACGTGAATGTTGAAAATCTCAAGAAGTCCCGGGAAGAGACAGTAAAAAAGGGAGGTTCCCGATGAGAGTCCTGATCGCAGAAGATGAGAGAGATCTGAATAATATCCTGACCATGAAGCTGACCGATGCCGGCTACAGTGTCGACAGCTGCCTTGACGGCAGCGAGGCAATCCTGTATCTGCAATCCACTGACTATGACCTGGCTGTTCTGGACATCATGATGCCTGGTGCAGACGGATTCGAAGTCCTGGCAAGCCTGCGCAGAGCCGGAAAAAAGACCCCGGTACTGTTCCTGACTGCACGCGATTCTATCCGGGACAGGGTGCGCGGCCTTGATGCCGGCGCCAATGACTATCTGGTCAAGCCCTTTTCTCTGGAGGAGCTGATGGCCAGGGTCCGTGTTCTGACCAGGACCTCCCACGGGCTCGCCCAGAATCTTCTGACCGCGGGAGATCTTTCCATGGATATCGGCAGCCGCGAAGTACTCAGAGGCGGAAAGCGGATCGAACTTTCCGCAAAGGAATACCAGCTCCTCGAATACCTTCTCCACAACAAGGGGATCGCACTCACGAGAGAAAAAATCGAAAATCATATCTGGAATTTCGATTATGAGGGCGGCACCAATGTGGTGGACGTCTATATCAGCTATCTTCGCAGAAAGATCGATGCCGGCCAGGAGCAGAAACTGATCCGCACTGTGCGCGGTGTCGGCTACATGCTGAAGGATATCCCCGAAACGGACACTGCAAAATAAGAGCACCTGTCTGATCGGCAGGATCCGATCAACAGATCAGGCAGGTTTTTTTCAGATATCCTTTCTGATAGTATTTCAGATTGTTTTTCAAGATATCTTCAAGACATTTTTGTAAAAATATTTTCAGCCAGTTATTTATACAGTTTTTTCATACAGTATTTCAGACAGATCAGAAAGCCTCCTCCATGAGGCCTGCAGCCGGAGAAAAGATTTTCATGAATAAGCAAAAGCTAAAAACGATTCCCAGGCGAAGCTCCATTACAGCACGGATCACGATCCTGGTTTCCTTTGAACTGATCCTGATCGTACTGCTGACATTCCTGATGTTCCGGTTTGTCAGCGCATCTATCCTGCAGCGGACAGTGCGGGGGTATCTGTTAGGTTCCGTCAACGCCAATATTGACAAGATCCGTTTTATTCCGGAGGGAGCAGAACAGAAGAGCAGAGACAACGATAATACTCTGCTCCTGATGGAAGAGGGCAGTCTGGAAATAGACGATGATTTCCTGGATGAGATCTATGATGTGCAGAGCGCGCTCTATAGGGAAGACGGAACTCTGCTCTACGGCAAAAATCCGCTTGCCCGTTCGATGGAAAGCGTTTCCTTTACCGGGTCCAGAATCTACCGGTATCGGGACGCGCAGGGCAGTCAGTGGTTTGTGTATGACAGGAAACTTTCCTCAACAGGAAGGGAAGAGCTCTGGATCCGCGGAATGGTATCCCTCAGCTCAGAGGAAATGCAGCTGCGTGATATTTTCCGCACGGCACTTTTTTTCATCCCGGTCCTCATATTCCTGGGCATCTTTTTTGCCTGGATCACCGCAGTAAGAGCGCTGAGTCCGCTCCGGAAGATCCGTCAGACTGTTGCGGAAATCACGCAGGGCAGGGATCTGCACCGCAGGATCGACATAGGAGAGGTTGACTCCGAACTCTATGAACTCTCGGAGTCATTTAACAGTATGCTGGACCGCCTGGAAAGCTCCTTTGAAGCAGAACAGCAGTTTACATCCGATGCGTCTCATGAACTTCGGACACCTGTGACCGTCATCATGGCCCAGGCAGAAATGGCACTTGAAAAAGAGCGCAGCCAGCGTGAATATGTGAATGCACTGGCAGTGATCCTGCGCCAGGGGCGCCGCATGAACGAACTGATCGCCTCAATGCTGGATTATACACGGATGGCGCTCACACCGGAGAATTACCCCCTTAAAAAGACTGACTTGACTGAAATAGTCTATGATACGGCACAGGATCTTTCCCTCACTCAGTCAAACAGCATCACCATGACGCAGGACATCGAAGACGAAATCTTCATATCCGGAAACCGCCTGCTCCTGGAACGGGCCCTGCAGAATCTCATTGATAACGCCTATAAATACGGCAGGGAAAACGGTAATATCCACATAGAACTGAAAAAACTGCCTGATGGAACTGTCCGCTGCAGTGTCACTGACGACGGCATCGGTATATCCGCCCCGGATCTTGAGAAAATATTCGACCGTTTCTATCAGGGCGACTCCTCCAGATCCAGCAGCAGTCATGATCTGCCCGGTGACGCTGGTCAGGCTGGCCGCAGAACTGCCGGCGTCGGACTTGGTCTGTCAATGGTAAGCAAGATCATGGAGATCCATCACGGCTCCGTGACAGTACGCAGCACTCCCGGCGAAGGCAGTACCTTTACCCTGTTTTTTCCCAATATAACTTGATTTCTCCTGTTATATCCTGATTTTTTCCAATATGTAACCAGAATGTCTATACAGTAAACACAAGTGAAAGAGGTTCAAGATATGATCAGTAAAGGCTCCTGGACTGCAGTCCGAATCATGATCCTGATCCTGACAATCGCTGCAATTGCAGGCGGAACAGCCTATGCGGCTTCTGCAGTTTCCAATAATAACCTTCTTGAAACAGAGGCAGCAGAAGACTTTGCCAGACTCGATGCCGGAGTAAAGCAGGAAGACATAAATGTGACACAGACCGAGCTAAGAAAGAAAAACGGCAAATACGTCTATAATATCACATTTAATATTAAAAATACACTTTACCAATATGAAATCAGCGCCGACGACGGCACGATCCTTGCAAAAGAGATTGAAAACGAGGACCAGACACTCACTTCAGAGGATGATACCGATCATATGCCTGATCTGGCCGCCGGAACGGATCAAAACACTGCCGCGAATCAAAGCCCTATGGCAGATCAAACCCCTGTGACGGTAACTGAGAACGCCCCGGAGACAGCTCAGCCCGGCGTAACAGTGACTGACGGCACACCGGACGCAAATAAGCATTCGTCGACTGACGCCGATGTCACCACATCGGCTGAAAATACTCAGACATCAGAAACAAGTACCCAGGGTCAAAAGACCAAATCCCCAAACTATATCAATGTTGACCAGGCACGCCGCATCGCGCTTGAACATGCAGGATTTACAGAAAATGAAGTACGGTTTACAAAAGCCATGTTTGAAAATGACGATGAAGACGGAGTAGAATTTGAGATTGAGTTTTATGTAGGCAATGTAGAATATGATTATGACATCAACGCAATGACCGGAGAAATACTGGATTTTTCCAGTGAGGTTGATGATTAGGAAATACTTTTCGCATAAAGCCTTTAGCGAATATACCTTAACATAAACGGAAATACCATTTACGAAGCAGTAGGATGCTGCATGATAAACATCCCCATGAAATTGCACTTTTTTTATTTCGGGATGCCGGCGGAAGCTGTCATCCCGTTTTTTTCACCTTTTCAATGAAAAATAAGCATCTTTAGCGAAGTAGTTGACGGCATAAAACGCCGTCAACTATTCGTTAAAGATGCCTTTTGCGAATAAATGGATAAAAGGAAATCAGTCTTCGATCACGCGTGTCGCCCAGACTGCATCGCGGTTTCCGATGGGGGTCGCGATAATTCCGCGGTTTTCGCTGTATGCTTCAATGGTCATGCCGTCTCCTGCATAGAGAGCGACGTGATATACGTAGCCGTTGGATGCGAAGAAAATCAGGTCTCCGGGTGCAGCGTCACTGATCGGAATCTGGATTCCGTACTGAGACTGAGCATCTGCTACTCTGGGAAGGTTGTACCCGAACATAGAGTAAAGGGTCTGAACGAAACCTGAGCAGTCAGCGCCGTTTGTAAGGGAGGTTCCGCCCCATACGTAAGGGTTGCCGATGCACTTTGCTGCCGCTTCCACGATCTCTGTGCGGATACTGCTGTAGACCACACCGTCGTGAACAGAATTGAGTGAGTAATAAAGAGCCTTGTTGTCAGCAGGTGCAACATACTCCTGTGCGCTTGTCATGGAGACTTCTCCGGTCTGTGCAACAATTTTCTTTGCAGCAGAGCCTGTTGTAAGGCTGGAGGAACGCACGAATCCGCGGACATTGCCGGATTCTACGTAGGACCACTTTTCATCTGCCTGCTGAATGATATAGCACAGGCTTCCGGGAGCAAGATATCCGATCTCACGGGAGGTATCTGATGTGCTCTCAAGGATCATTGTATCTACATCCGCTACAGCGTAGTCCTTGTCGACCACTGTTGACTTGGTTGTGCAGCGCTTGTAGGTAAAGGCCTTGTTTTCGGAGGCCGGCACGGTTTCTTCCGCAAAGGAAGGAATATCTCCGGAGGATTCAGCTTCCGATCCCTTCTTGATATCATCTTTTTTGATAAATCCGCGGACATTGCCTGACTCGATATATAACCAGCCGTCGTCTTCTTCGCTCAGGATATAGAGAAGGTCTTTTTCTGACAGAAGTCCGATCTCTCTGGATGCAGTGTCCATATCCTCAAGGACAGACTGGTCTTTGGCGGAGACTGCAGGTACCTTGTCGATCGTGTAAAAGCGGAAATCATCCTTTATGATCGAAAGTCCGGAAACAATATTCTGGCTTGCGATCAGATCTGCGTTATTACCGGTGTAATTCAGGGTCTGGTCATAGCCGGTAGGATTCTCTCCGGGATTCAGAGTCGTTCCCTTATCTTTGTACTTGCCTGTGGGACCGGCGGAAGTACCTGTCTGTCTGGGCTGATTCTGCTGGGTATCTGCAGCAGGAGCCTCTGACGGAGCTGTGGGCGTTGCAGAGGCAGCCGATGAGGAAGCATCCGAAGAAGTATCCGAAGATGTTGTATTTGAATTGCCGGAACCGGTATTGCCTGATGACGAATTGCCGGATGTATTTGAGCCGGAAGAGTTCGCGGTGTCAGACTGTCCGGAACCGGTATTGCCCGACTGGGAAGAATCTTCCGGGGTCTCGATGGAACCGCTCTGTCCGGATCCGCTGCCGCTGCTTTCGCCGGAGTAAGGATCTGTTGATCCCGAGCCGCCGCTTTCACTGCCGGATTCACCGCCGCTTTCGCCGCCGGATTCGCCTCCCGACTCGCCGCCGTACTCTCCACCGGATTCACCTCCGCTTTCACCGCCGGATTCGCCGCCGGATTCGCCTCCGCTTTCACCGCCGGATTCGCCTCCCGACTCGCCGCCGGATTCGCCGCCGGATTCACCTCCGCTTTCACCGCCGGATTCGCCTCCGCTTTCACCGCCGCTTTCGCCGCCGGATTCGCTTCCGCTTTCACTTCCGGATCCACCGCCGGAATCACCGCCGTCGTCCCCGCCGGATGATTCAGCAGCAGCCTGCGTGGCGTCCGAAGCATATGCAGTCATCATCATCGGATTTGCAGCACTGAGAGCTGCACTGAGTGCAAATGCAGTGATACAAATCCCGGTTTTCCTGAGTAACTCGATACGTTTCACTTTTTAAAACTCACTCTCCAATCTGTATTTACGTCCGTTTTTATGTGCTGGTTTTATATGTGCGGTTCATATGAAACTCACCTGGTCAGGCGGGTTTCTCAGCCTCGCTGTTCAAAATCATCGATCAGCTGAGTGATCAGATGAACAGTTCCGTCGATTCCGAGCAGGGAGGAATCTATGCAGAAATCATAGTTGTCGGCCCTGCCCCATTTACCTGAAGAGTAATAATTGTAATAGCTCTGGCGCTGGCGGTCGATTTTGTCCATGAAATCGGTAATGCGCTTACCCTTCTGTTCATCTTCATTGTATTCGGGATAGCTTCTGACACGGTTGATCCGGAACTCTTCCGATGCATGGATAAAGATATTCAGGACATCTTTGCGGTCCAGCAGAGCCTCATCCGCGCAGCGGCCGATAAACACACAGGGTCCCTCATTGGCCAGGGATTTGATCGTCTCAAACTGGGCCAGAAAAACCTTCTGGCTCAGCGGCATATCTGTAAAGGCAGCTGCCGCTCCGCGGCCAAAGGAATAGGTGTCCATTACAAGGTTATATAAAAAGGAGCTTGTGGGACGTTCGTCTTCTCTCTGGATGATCTCCTTGCAAAAGCCGCTGTCTTTGGCAACACGCGCAAGAAGTTCGCGGTCATAGAACTTGATTCCGTAGTGATCCGCAATCTTCTGCCCGATCTCACGTCCGCCGGATCCGTACTGTCTTCCAATCGTAATTATGGTATTCATTGAGTACCTCTCTTCATTCATGGCTGTTATTCAAAACGCATGTTTTTTTGCAAACCAGCTGTTAATATTTTTATCCGAAAGTCCATATACATGAACGACGAATTCAAAAAATTTCACCAAATTAGATTATAGTCTCCGCCCTTCAAAAAAGCAATTATTTCATTTTGTCTGACCGGAGATTTCTGAGAATTTTTTCAAAATATTCAGGGAGAGGTGCCTCAGTCTCAATGTATTGACCGCTGACAGGATGCACAAAGCCCAGTGTGCGGGCATGCAGACACTGTCCATATGTTGTATAGGGGGATTTTTTGCGGCTTCCGTAAACGGTATCTCCCAGCAGGGGGTGTCTGCACCATGCCATATGGACGCGGATCTGATGGGTCCTCCCGGTCTCAAGCCTGCATTCGATGTAGGTATAGCTGCCGAAGCGCTCAAGGACCCGGACATGGGTGACAGCTTTTTTGCCGTCGCGGCGGACAGCCATTTTTTTCCTGTCGGAGGGATCACGTCCTATAGGCTGGTCAATAGTCAGTTCATCGTCCCGGATGTTTCCAAGGACGATTGCCCTGTATCTGCGGACGATGGAGTGTTCCGCCAGCTGCTGCGCAATACTTCGGTGGGAAGCGTCGTTTTTGCACACGATGATGCTGCCTGTAGTATCCTTGTCGATCCTGTGTACGATACCCGGGCGCAGGACGCCGTTGATACCGGAGAGGCTGCCCTTACAGTGAAACAGTACCGCATTTACCAGAGTGCCGCTGTAGTGGCCTGCAGCGGGATGGACGACCATGTCCTTGGGCTTATTGACAACGAGGACGTCCTCATCCTCATAGAGAATATCCAGGGGAATGTCCTCGGGGAGGATATCCGGAAGCATCTGGACGGGCAGGAAAACGGAAACCTGCTCTCCGCCTGCGACACTTGTACTGGGTTTGACGCTCTTGTCAGATCCCGGTCCGGTCAGCACCACATTGCCGTCCTTGATCAGTTTTTTGATATAGCTGCGGGATTGTCCGGGCATGCAGTCGGAGATCACCTTGTCGATGCGCTCTCCTGCCCTGTCCGGTCCGATGACAAAGGAGAAGCGGTCACCTCCGCAAGAGTCGGTCTGTACGTCCTCCCCTTCCCCTTCATCATCTACATCTACGGAGAGATCCGAGAGATCTTCTCCGGAATATTCTCCGGCAGCTTCTCCGGAATACTCTTCGGCAGCTTGGGAAACGGCAGCGGCCGCAGCATTTAACCTGTCATTATCAGTCATATGGCTCCTTTTTCAGGGCAGAAAAGATTACTGCCGCCTGCGGGCAGGCGCATGTGCCGGTGATTTGATCTGTTCCTGCATGGGTGCTGTTTGCGCGATTCGCCCTTAGGGCAGTTTCGTGTCAGTTCAGAAAAGACAGCTCCTCTTCATCGCGGTAGTACAGGAGCATGAGAAGGATCAGGATCACTGTTGCACAGGTGATATAGATATCGGCGACATTAAAAACAGGAAAATCGATCAGGCAAAAATAAATGAAATCGCGCACATAAGAGAGAAAGAGACGGTCAATGAAATTGCCGACAGCACCTGCCGCAATAAAGCAGAGGCAGAGGCGGATCGGTAAAAAGTGACGGTCTTCGGGTACGCGGACGAGAATATAGCAGATCACGGCAAGAGCCGCCAGAGTGATGACAACAAAGAAAGGAAGAGCGTTCTGCAGAATACCAAAAGCCGCTCCCCGGTTCTGGACAAAAGTAAACTCAAGGACGCCTTTGATCAGAGGGATCCTGCGGCCGTCACCGAGGGCATTCACGGCGATCACTTTTGTGATCTGATCGATCACGATCAATAAGGCGATCACCGGCAGGCCGAACAGAATCCGTCCGGCCCTGCGGCCGCCGGTTTTGTCCTGAGAAGCTGTATCAGCAGCCTGCATTGATTTGTCTGCTGCGTTGGAAGTGCCAGATTTATTTGAAACATTTGATTTATTGAAATCCTGCGGGCTGCTGTTGGTGGACTGTTGGGTCATATGATCAATTCCTTTACTAAAACAGAACAGAAAAAACAGCCATGACGGTTAAACCGCCATGGCAAAATCTCAAAGTCGGTGAAAAAAGACCTTATCTGCCGGTAAAAGGCATATCAAGGGCTGCACTGCCATCCTGATCCGCACCTGTGGGAAGAGAGATGTCTCCGCTGATATCGACAGAAGAAGGGGTGATGACAAAGATATAATGGGAAATCTTCATCACGTTGCCCTGGACAGCGTAGCAGGAGCCGGAAGTAAAGTCGATGATACGCTGAGCGATATCGACATCAAGGCCCTCCAGGTTCAGCACAACGGTGCTTCCCTGCAGAATAAGATCTGTGACATCACGGGCATCATTGACAGAAGTAGGCTTTACAATACATACTTCCATTCCGGACTCGGAATACTGACGCTTTACAGTGGATCTGGGGGCGGGGGCGCTGTCACGGTCGGACATGCCGCGTCTTCTTGCTGTTCTGGATGCAGAAGTGTTCTCAAGTTCTTCCATTTCGTCTTCCTCTTTTGCAAAATCCGATACTGTGTTCTCGGGTTCTTCTCCGTAGTAGTCGTTTTCCTCGTTCTCGTTTTCCTCATCATAGGGGTCATCGTTGAACTTCATTGCATTGATGAGTTTGTCCATAACACTCATAATCAAATCCTCCTGTCTGAACGATCCCGGAAACGGGATCATATATGCTGCATGATCAAAACTGACCAGCAGCAAAGCAAATAGCACAATACACTTACTGTCTTTCATGCCCGCAGGCCAGGCAGCAGCGCAAATGCTATCAGATATCGTAATTTCGTTTGCCAAAAATAGCGGTGCCCACTCGGATATGGGTCGCGCCTTCCTCTATTGCGACTTCAAAATCTCCGGTCATACCCATGGAGAGAACAGTCATAGAGACATTATCAATGGATTGACCTTCGATGTCAACAGCTAATTTCCGTAAGTTTTTGAAAAAAACGCGGTTGGTTTCAGGATCATCTGTATAGGGAGCGACTGTCATCAGACCGCAGATATGGATCCCGGGAAGGGGGGCGATCTCTCTGATCAGAGGCAGGACTTCCTCATAGCCCAGTCCGAATTTGCTCTCCTCTCCTGCCGCGTTGACCTCGAGCAGGATATCCATCACACGCCCGGCCTTGACAGCTTCTTTGCTGATTGCCTTTGCCAGATGAGCGCTGTCGACACTGTGGATCATCACAGCCTTGTCCATCAGGTATTTGACCTTATTGGTCTGCAGATGTCCGATCATGTGCCAGCGGATGTCGTCGGGAAGTTTGGGAAACTTATCATTGATCTCCTGTACCCGGTTCTCTCCGAATGAGCGCTGGCCGGCATCGTAGGCCTGCTGCAGGTCTTCCACCGGCATGGTCTTGGTAACGCAGATCAGTGTGACGTCGTCCCGTTTTCTTCCGGAGCGCTCACAGGCTTTCTGTATACGGTCTTCCATACTTCGGATATTATCAGCAATCATTTCAAGCTCCTTTATCAGATGCGCAGTCCTGCAGCCTGTGCAGGTCCGCATCGGTATTTTTATCAATCAATTTCAATCATCAATAATTGTTAAAGCGGATGGAATCCGCATGAAGAACAATGTAATCGTATTCCTGCAGGCCGTAGAATTCGTTGGAGGAAACGATGGAATAGTCACTGTTCTGCTTGAGGATCTTGACTTCCCTGAAGTCAGGGTATCCCTTATTGATATAATACACACCGATCAGCTTCTCTTTTTTCCCCAGAGTAAACTGATCGCTGGAATTGGGCCTCTCCAGGATCTCACCGTCCCTGAGAACGGAATTATCCAGATAGTATTCGTCATCGGTTTCGCTGTAAGGTACAGCAGCGATGAATCTCGTTCCCTGGCTGTTACTGCCGTTTCCTGTATAGACGCGGAGAAGGACGCCCTGCTGTCCGTTGGATCCCTCAAATACATATTCCTTGGGAACAAGGAAAAACTCTCCGTGTGTAATCGAGCTGTTGGGGACCTTGAGACCCTTCTTTTCGCTGGAGAGGATCTCTATGTCAACAAAGCGGTCCGTGCAGAAAGCCTCCATGGAATTAGAGAACTTCAGGTTGATATAGGCGTTTCCATCCTTGTCCTCGCGGGTAGTTACATGCGCCCAGGAGGTGTAGTTGTTTTTGAGAAAGCGCACCTCTACGTACTCTTCCTCCTCCAGCCGTTTGGCAGTCTCCCTGTTATCGGCGAGAACGGCGACAGACCAGTTTACGTCGCTGACAACCCGGTATACTGGTTTGCCCTTCTTGATCGTCTGGCCGTTCTGCAGCTGAACCTTGCGGCATTGGGAACTGTCGAAGTCCCGGGGAGTCAGATCTTCGAATTTCTTATCGCTGTAATTGTCGTAGGAATAGACGATAGCCCCTGTCTCTCTGGCGCTGACTGTGTGAATGGAGGTGGAATCAAGGTTCTTGATCCCGGCGAGGATGGCACGGTTGCTGATCTTCTGAGCCTGGCTTGACGAGGAACTCTTGTAATCGTAGACCGCATAGAAGCGGTCGGGATTAAACTCCCTTGCAAACCGGATCGACTGGCTTCGGAAATTCTCAAGATCCGCGTCCGTGAAATATTCCCCCGCCTGCATGTTGGCATCCGCATAGTCGGCAATCTCTCCGGATTCATCCACAGAATAGGCCAGTCCTCCTGCAGCGACACGGTCAGTTTCTTTATTGTAATAATTGACACGGCCTGAATAACGGCTGTCAACAATGGTCTCCTTGCGAAGGGCGATTCCGCGGTAAAAAACATTGTCGGAGAGTGTTCCCATACGCACTTCATAGACCTCCGTTTTATCGGAGGTCACATACTGTGCGATGCTAAAGAACAAATAAATCAGGATGATAAAAAAAATGACCATGCCGATATCAATATGAATCAGCTGTCTTATGCGGCTTCCCCGCCCTCTTTTTTCTTCCATATCCGGTTTTTCCGATCAATGCTTCCTGCCTGGATCCGCTGCTGTCACAGTTTTAAGAAAACTGTCGGCAAAAACGGTCTGTTAACTTCGATAAAATCGGGCAGGGGCGCTGTTTCCTGCCCCTGCCCTGACGGACTTGCCTGTCAAAATAAAGTATTAAAGTGAAACGGTCACATACTCCTTCAGCTCCTCGGGGATCTCATGATCATCGAGAGAGATACTGACGTAAAAGTCTACATTGAACTTCTCGCTAAGTTTCAGGAGTTTGTTGAATGCGGGACGGATGTCAGCATTCTCAAGATAAGAAATACTGAGAAAGCTATCAAAATACATCTGTTCAAGATCGTGATCCTGAGAAATAATACC
>CAMKEX010000013.1 GCA_946411695.1 uncultured Lachnospiraceae bacterium | reverse complement strand
TCTTGCATTCCCGCATCCCGTTGTCTTCCATAATCCTGCCCTGACTGCGGGACAGTCGGATTTCCTGTGCCTTTTCCCAGATCTCTCTGGAGACAATCGGTTCATGGTGGTTATGGGTCAGATACATTTTTTCCTCACCCATATTGGCAATCCGGCGCTTTCCAATTGGATCAACTGTAAATGTCTTTCCCATCAATAGATCCCCAGTATACTTTTCATTTTTGATCACACCTATCACACCGCTCTGCAGCCACTGAACCTGTCCCTTTTTATTCTTTCTGCCCATCTCAGTAAGCAACCGGGCAATACTGGGTGCTCCATAGCCCTGCACATAAAGATCAAAGATCATCCTTACTGTATCTGCCTCATCGGGATTGATCGTCATGCTCTTGTCTTCCGGATGATAATCGTAGCCGAGGCATCCGTTAAAACCGACCATTTCACCCCGCTGCATTTTCATGGCAAGACCCATTTTGACATTGGAAGAAAGGGACTCCACTTCCTGCTGTGCCAGGGAACTAAGGATTGTCAGCATCAGCTCTCCATTCATGGTAAGTGTGTCGATATTCTCCTTTTCAAAAATCACAGCAATGTTTTTGTCCTTCAACATACGGACATAATTAAGTGTATCCAGCGTGTTCCTGGCAAATCTTGAGATTGATTTTGTTAGAATCATATCGATTTCCCCCGCCATACAGCGGTCAATCATTTCAAGAAACTGCTCCCTTTTATTTACATTTGTGCCCGTTATAGCCTCATCCGCAAAGATACCGGCCATAGCCCATTCTTTATTCTCACGAATCTTATCTTCATAATAACTCTTCTGCGACTCAAAACTGCCAAGCTGTTCATCGTCATCTGTTGAAACTCGTACATAAGCAGCTACACGGATCCGTTCCGGTGCCTGAAAACCTGTGCTCTTTACTCTTCGTCTGCTGTTTGGTCCTGACCTTGTTGCTTCAAATACCTTTACGTCACTCAAAAAGCCTTCCTCCTTCCTGTCTCTTTACGTCTTTTGGCAAAAGCTTGCGGTTATGACTTTCTTCAGCATCATCATAATTCAAATGGAAAATATGAACGACTGTCGGAAGTCCGTCTTGAAAACAATCAACCTTTACCCTGTCGTGAGAACAGGATTGATTCTGCTTCTCCTTTTTCTTCGTTTATGTTGCTTTTGAGTGTTATCAGGAACCTCCTTGATTTCTCCACCTATATTGATAAGCCTCTGCCTTACTTTGCTATATTCCTGTTCTGTCAAAAGCCCTTCTCTCACCAGCTTTCTAAGCAAAGCAATCTTCTTCGCAAACTCCAGTTCTTTATCCATCTTCCTTCTCCCACTCTATTATTATTGCCTTGATCCAGCATAGGAAAGGCGTGCCCGCCACATTACTTCATTTCTTTTGGCGTCGACGTTCCCCTCCTATTAACCCCAAAAATTCAGAGCCACAGGAAAGCTATTTTGAAAAGATTTATGGATTGTTTTTTCTTTAATCCGTTAAGAATAGTAGTGTGCTTTCATCTGCACTATGTAATATGTATCTTTACAATTAGAGTGTTTTTGCCAGAATGTATGTATGGAAATCATCGCTGACGAATAAAAATAGTCAAGCTCAAAGAATACACTAATTGCATCTTACATAAGCCATAAAAGGATTTATTGCAAAACAATTTTGTACACTTGAACAGTATGGTAGTCGGAAAAATAGACAAAAACATCATCGGGTGAAATGTATGCATGCTTGCTCTTCCTATATTTCTTCTATTCTGATATCGTTGTTATGACTCAACATTGAAAAAAATAAAATTCTTCTTATACTAATATCAGGAAAAATAGCACAGTAATTTTACAGCATGTGTAGAAGGTATTATCAGCCATACGGAAGATAGTAATTATCTCTGAAAGCAATATAATTCAAGCAATTAGGCTGCTTTAAACAATCTGATAAAGGAATAATAGTTAAAAATGAAATTTACGATAGGGACTGTTTCCAGCAATATGGAATTTTCAGAGACGCTAAAACTAATCAAGAGTTCTCTGCTCTATGCCGATGAGATTGAATTAATTGGCATGATTGAGTATGCCATTTTTGCATACCTGCCAAACCGTATTCTTAATGCAAAGGATATTACGCATCTTCTCAGTTGTATTACACCGTTTATCAAAAACATAGATGTTCCCGGTGGAAAAGAGTTGTTAGAACAAATTGACGAAGTATCTTTGTTGTTAGAAGAATATCGTCCATTATTAACAAAGAAAAAACACCGAAACAAAGGTGAAATATTAGCTCAGATGAAAATGAAACAGGTGATGAAACAAAGCCAAGAACAAATATTTGTTGGCTTAGACAGTATATTTAACACAACAGGTTCACAAATTCTCAAATCACTCGTAGACAAAAGAATCATTACTATCCATGATTATGGATATGATGATTTTGAGGCTGATGAATTGATTGGAGGTTATTTTGGGAGATTAATAAATGTTGCAAAAAATCAAACCTCCTATCCCCTGCTTGACAAAACCAGTGAAAATGTTATTAAGGGTGCCGTGGATACACATATTCTTGATATTGGTCGTCTTAACCCTGAAATAATGCGGCACGCTGGTGTTGCATCAAGTATCTTGATGACTCTCCCAACCTTGGAAGGTGCTAGTGTAGATGAAATCTTGGATTTCAAGAAGGAAAACGAAAACGCCTTAGTGCTATTCCGAAAAGCAATCTATGATTTCTCAGAAAGAATCCATTCTCTTCCTTGGGATGATTCTTTTCAATATGATTGTGTGAAACTCTATAATACCGAGGTCCTGCCTCGTGTTGAAGAAATTAATACACTTGCATCTGAAACCTCTACATTAAAAAATTTTGGAAAGCAGGTTTTGGCTGATGAGGAAGTTCGGAAGAAAGCTGGGTGGGTCGTTGGAGGAATCGCAAGTACGATTATCTCACAAAGTAGTTTTATCAGTATTCTTAGCGATTTTAAAGCTTGGCTTCTTGGTCTTTCGCTGATAGTAATCTCTCCACAAATTGCTACTGGTTTTTTGAAGACACTTGATTTTGCCAACAAAGCAAAAGCCGAAGTTAAAGAGAATCAGAAAACAGTACAAGGAAATACAATGTATTACTACTACAAAGCAAATAAGGAACTCAGAAGTTAAAACAATGAATATTAATACGGATAAAGCAGATAAAAGCATGTTTATAATCAAATGATTGTTCTATTCACCCGGCTCTAATAGCCGGGTTTTTCTTTCATCCACTACTTTCCTCCATCTTATTTTCTTTGGGGTTAATAGAAGGGGATTTCTCAGCGATTTTCCAGCAAATCCCAAGGGTCTAACAAATCAACGCAAGATTCTGCTGTTGACCATTTTTTCGACAGTTTCGAAAAAAGATCATCGCAAAACTTGATGGGGATTGCGGCTCCCCATTCCCTCGCGTTTCATTTCCAAAATGTTTTCCATCACCAAGGGCTTGAAACCTGGAAATGAATCTTTGGCTCCACAGGATCTGTGTCCGCAGCGCTGCGTTTCTCCTTCGTCGTAACACATCGGTCATGCTTTGCATGAATGTATTAAGGGCCTGCAGAAATGCATGGCAGGAAGGAGACCGTATGCCTAACCCTAAAAAAGATCCTGGAATAAAGAAAACTCACAACATGAAAGTACTGCTGGATGACACACAATATGCCTTAGTGCAAAGCGCGGCAAAAGCTACAGGTATGAAGATGGCGGCATATATGCGACATCAGGCGATCTATGGAAAGATTGAAATTCATAATCACATTGTTGCCAATTTTTCATCGCTGGAAAAGATTGCCGCCGAACTGTCTTCGATCAGCAATAATCTGAACCAGCTGACAAAGTATTTTCACATGGGTGGAGTGAAGTCAGAAGCAATGCAGGAAGAGCTTCGCCGCTGTATCAATGAGGTGATGAAAATGAGGGAGGAACTTCTGACATTTGGAGGTGAGTATCGTGGCTACGTTAAAACATCTCGCAAGTAAAAGTGCCGACTATGGAAAGCCCATTAAGTACCTGATGTTCGAGCATGACAGAAATGGAACTCCTCTGCGAGATGCAGATGGTAATCTCATTATGAGAGATTCGTTTATCCTGGACGGAATCAACTGCACGCCGCTTTATTTCGATAAGGAATGTGAAATGCTGAACTGGCAGTACCGCAAAAACCAGAATTACAATGATATCAAGTCGCATCATTACATCCTGAGCTTTGATCCAAAAGATAAAGAGGAAGGATTGCTTGATCCTGCACATGCTCACGAGCTTGGAATGGAATTCGCCCAAAGATGTTTTCCCGGACACCAGATCCTCGTCTGTACCCATAGCGACGGACATCACGGGAGCGGCAACATTCATGTTCATTTAATTCTAAACAGTCTGAGGAAACTGGATGTTGAGAAGCAGCCATTTATGGAAAGGGATATAGACAGCCGTGCAGGTTACAAACACAACCTGACGCCGAGATATCTTAAATATATGCAGGCACAAGTCATGAAGATCTGCGAGAGGGAAGGACTTCATCAGGTGGATCTTCTGACTCCTGCAAAAACAAAAATCACAAACGCTGAATATGAAGCACGTGAATCCGGACAAATTGCTATGGATGCCCGTAACGAAAAGATCCGGGCGGCACAGATGATTCCGCGAAACACTGTCTTCCGAACGCAGAAACAATTTCTCCGTGATGCTATTCTCGATGCGGCAGATCATTCCACCACGCTGGAAGAATTTAGAAGAATACTAAAAGAAAAATACGGAATAGAATTGAAAGACCGACGCGGCAGATTCAGCTACCTGCATCCTGACCGGAAGAAGTTTATTACGGGGCGTGCTCTAGGAACGGATTATGAAAAAGAGTGCTTGCTTGAACGAATTCAGAAGATATGTTCCGAAAAAGACAACCGTAGTCCTGATCACCCAAGCAAAGCATCTTCCCGTCAGAAGACTATCCCTTCTCAGAAAGTCCTTATGCAGGGAAATAATAAGACCGGTGACAAAACGAATCAGGAAACATTGCCTGTTTCCGAAATGACCGGGGAAAAAATGGCTGCCGCTTACTGCGCCGGCAAAAAAGGAATCTTGGTTGACTACAATCCCTCTTACGACTACCATGCAGATCCGGTCGCGATTCTATTTATCCGCACAGAGCTCAGACTTGTCGTTGATCTACAGACAAATATAAAAGCCCAAATGAACACAGCATATGCGAGAAAAGTAAAGATCTCAAATCTGAAGGAAATGGCTAGAACAGTTGTCTATATTCAGGAGCTTGGAATCCATTCAAGAGAGGAATTAAAAGAAAAACAGGCAGAACTTACTGAACAATTAAAAGGCTTAGAAACAAGAATAAGGAATGCCGACGCCGAGACTAAAGATATTAATCAGCAGATTCATTTTGCTGGTCAATACTATGCAAACCGGGCTGTACATTCTGACTTTATGAAATCCTGGAAAAAAGGAGGGTTCCGCTCAACCCATCGGAATGAACTGGATCGTTACGATGAAGCCGTTAGTTTTTTCAAAGACAACAATGCTGGCAATATTCCTCTAATCAAAGATTTAAAAGAGAAAAAAGAAATTCTTCAATCCCATAAGCAAGAGCAACTGACTTCACGGAATACTCTTCTGCAGGCACAAAGAAATCTGCAGACCGCTTCTGCAAACGTTGATGCAATTCTTGGAATCGAAGAAGCAAAAGTAAGAGAAGTGCCGCAAATCAAGCAGTCTTCCAGGAATACGGATCCTTCTCTTTAAACTGCATTTCCTCGTTTTTTGATGAATCAGAACCACTGCGAGGTGCTTTTCTTTTTTCTTCATCCCAAAAAATATTTGATCTAGTATGTACATTTGACAATACGTTTTGATTTTAATAAAGTTGCAATATAAAATATTTCACACCTGGTCATGGTATTGAATTCAGAAAAGAAAGGAATAAAAAATGCCGAGAAAGAAAAAAGAAGAAGTCGCTGTTGAGAACACTGAGATTGTTGAAGCTGCTGTGACCGTGGCTCCTACTGAAGAAGCTCCTGCCCCAAAGAAACGCGGCGGACGCAGAAAAAAAGCCGACGCTGAATCTGTTGAGGAAAAGGCAAAGGAAACTGTGAAAAAGACCGTCACCAGGAAACCCCGCAAGAAAGCTGTCGTTCCGAACTTCGTGATCCAGAACAATGCAGAAGACGGCATCACTTACGCAGCTGTAGTTGAAAAAGTGCAGGCCGCCATCACGATTCAGGATGTTACTTCTCTGGACATCTATGTTAAAGCTGAGGAAGGCAAAGCATACTATGTTGTCAACGGAGAAGCAGCCGGTGCTGTGGATCTGTTCTGATAAAACACCAGTATACAGAAAAAAGGAACGAACGTGTTTCTGTCCCTGCTCAAACAAATACGAGACAAACGAGACAGCCGGGAGAGGTGTATCAAAATTGTTACACCTTTCCCGGTCTTTTGTCCGTGTATAATAATCCCGATCAGAACGCCTGTCTCCTGTCGGCATAAAGCTAAATAGTATTGCTTCTGTATCGAATTCCGTTTACCCTGTTCCAATCTGCAGGTGCAAGGTGCCTGCAGATTGGAACAGGAGGCGCCCCAGTCGTATACCTCAACAGTAGTAACAACTATTTGAGGATATAGACTATGCATATACCGCCAAGCACTAGGATTACCATGTAAAGACTGAACTTGCGCGCCCGGGAATATCCCAAGAGGTCATCATGGTGCCATGCAACCTGCCCCCATACAATGGCACCAACCAGCATAATAACCTCTATTGCTATAAGGCGATAGACTACGCTACAAAAGCAGCCGAAAATTGAAGATGTGTTATACGTTTTCCCTCCTCTTTCTTTGGATGACCTGTAAAAAATGTAGTTGGTGTATACCCCAGTCCAACAACAGCCACATAGATTGCAGTATAACTTGTTTCCTTTTTATTATATGAGTTTGCCCCTTTCGTTAGCATTTCACAGATTTGAGATATATATTTGATATACATCGCTTCCAGTAACTCTCGCAGGAACTCCCTGTTCTCAACATCGTCTACAAGCAGCATTTCTTTCGCGCCTTCATACGGCAGTTCCAGATCCGCATCCGGCATCATTGCCAAGGCTGCCTTCACCGGCTTCACCAGAAAACGGTCATCGTAAATCCCGCCGACTACCTTGCTGCGATAGTAGATGATGTATTCACCCATCATCGCTCGATAAGATATATCGTCCAGTCCTGACAGCTGATCTAAAATGTATTCCAGATAATCTTTAGATGATGCCATAAACTCTCTCTCCTACATTGATTATGATGATTGTCCTCTTGTCTTCCTGCAAATTGCCACAATGCATCCAATTACAATAGGAATAGGATGCAAATACCACAGAAGGTCAAGCCCGGTTGTCACCACCATCAATCCTACCAGTGATACAAACGCCGTAATCAGATAACACACCAGCAACACTATACCTAAAACCAAGCCTGCCCTTCCTTTTCCCCATAGACAGGTGACAAGAAATCCGATTCCCATGATCCACGCTCCGGTCTTATAGGGATTAATGATTGTAAAGACAGGCAACAGCAAATCCTGTGTTGCATTAGGCAAAACAAATATATACACGCCCATGAGCACGAATATTACAATGCAGATCGCATCAATGATCTTAACTGCCTTCATAGACATTTCGACACCTCACTTACTCTTGAAGCAGAGTCTCTTCTAAATAATCTTCCATCTCATAGATTCCCCTGTACGGTTGTTCGATATAGTGTTTACTATCTTTATCGTAGTAGTAAACCACTGTTGATTCACCAACGGTATTGATGCTGATGGTTCCGTAGGCGTCAACATTCGTAGGCTGGTCATTTACGGATTCCAACCGTGTCGGTTCAGCTGCGCTTAAAGCAGTCATGACTATCTCAATCTGAGTGGTTTCTGTGATATCGGCTTTAGCTCCGTCGATCGTAATGATCTCTATACTTGTGACAGCCTCATTGGATGGCAAATCTATCGGCTCAGCTTTCTTTCCACATCCAGCCAAAACTGTCAGAATGCAAATCATTGTTATAATAAGGACTTTTCTATTCATTTGTTAATATCCCCATGACATCAGCTTCCACTGACCACCGTCAGAACGTGCCAGCCACCATTGCCAATCAGTATACTCTTCATCTGCATTCCAAGCACCACCGCCTTCTTTTGGTGAATGGAAATTGCTCTTAAACATAATACACTGCGTGAATGTTTCTTTTGCATCATTTGCTTCTTCCAACTCATTCATCCACTTTATGTTTTCATCATTACATTCCTCATCTGTCCCATAGGTGATGCTGTGCAATTCACAGCCATCCCAAGTATCAAATTCCTTTTTTATCATCTGAATTGCTGAATCCATATCTTCTTTTGAATAGATCGAGGAATTGCCGTAATCTATTGCTACTTCAGGCGAGGACTTCGCACCACATCCTGCCAACATAACAATACATACAACGGTGATCAATACTGCAATCAATTTTCTCATCGTTTCAGTTCTCCTATTATCTCCCCGTTTTTATAAACCACCGGCGCAGGGTCTCCCTCTTCTGTTGTGTAGTCCGATCTCTCGGAAAGCATCTTCACCAGTTCGCTCTCGTCTTTGACGAGTATGATTTTGAACGGATCGCCGAAAGCGATCTTCTCCACGAACAAATAGTCACTATCAACGGATTTGATATCTCTGCAATCAATCAGAATACCGGTATGTCCAACGAATGCCGCATCCTCTTCATAAGCCTTGAAAAGGATGCTTATGACGGAGCATTTATCACTTTCCATCTTTATGCCGTGTTTACTCCAGTTTTCGTGTAGGGTTTCGGCAAATCCATTCTTCGAGATTGCCATTTCGCCAAACATGGTAGTAAACAGCTGCTTTTTGTCCTTAAGCACGCTATACTCGTCGTTATTTTCTATGGCATCCACATCAAACATCAGATAGGTGCCGCCATAGTCCTCTTCAACGCTGTCAAACTTGATCTGATCACCTGCAAGGAGCATAACTGTCATGCGGCAATCGGCATCGTTAAAGCCAGACACTTCCGAAGCTTTCTCGGATGCTCCAGATGCCGATTCCTTAACCCATTTCTCAAACACATCCACATTGGAGAGACCTGCCTCATTTAGGATTTCGCACACCTGCGATATGTTTTCTTTTGTTATGTCGCCGGATTCGAGCAACTTTCCCTTTTCTGAATTGCATGCTACAAGTGCGGTTATCATCAGTACCATAAAAAGGCTTAGTACGATCGTTTTTCTACTCATTCGCTCTTATTTGACCTCATATCTTTGCGAAAACAGAACATGCCATCCATATCATCCAGTGCAGCCTCATCATCTTCCTCCAGCTCATTCGGGTCAGGATGGTGGCTGTTGTAGAATTCAACGATCTGGAATCCACAGCGGTTAACATAGAAGTGGATGTTGCGCTTTTCAAAATACGGCGTCACCGTCTCCCACACCTTCACTTCCGGATGCAGTCTCTCAACCTCGCACCATGCAGCATAGCCGATTCCCTTGCTATGAGCACGAGGAGATACAAACAACAACTCCAATTCCCCATGATCTCCATCTACCTTGATGACAACTCCACCGACTGGCTGGTTGTCCTGCATGATCCTGTATGCTTCACCACCATCGATGGACTGTTCGATCGTTTTACGTGAGATGATTTCGCCATCTTCTTCGAAATGGTCATCTCTAAGACCGAATTCCTCAAGGGCTCCGTACCTGAACGCTTCCTGATTATCCAGTATAAACTGCTCGCGATCATCAGGAGCCAGTGATTTAAGTTCTATTCCCATAGTAACGCACCTCTCTGCCTTGACATCTAAACAACCGTCTCAACCCCCGACATCTAAACAGCCCACTCAACCCTATGGTTTCTGACATCTAAATGGCGCACTCGACCCCCGACATCTAAATGGCCTACTCAACCCTCTGTCAAAATGACCTGTAGATAAGTTACCGGCGAGTGTTTTTCGCGCTGCGCGAGTGGTCGTCCCGATCAGAGCTAAATCGACAAACGGCTTGTTTTCAAGCCTATCAGTGCCTCTTACCTGTCGGCACGTGACATCAATACTACGCACTCGACGTGCTTGGCTTCAAGCTGCGTAAGGATGGCAATTACGTCCCCTTGATTTTCCTCGAACTGTTCTAATACTGTCTGAAGGTCACTTCCGCCAGCAAACATTGTCAGGATCTCATATTGTTCATTGTTTTCTAATACAATCCATTTCGCAATTTCAGGAGCTATAGCAAGACAACGGCCATCATATTCGATATATTCAAAGTCGGGCAAAGTATAGACCTTGTCCAGTTCTAGTTCCATTTCTCTTTCTTCGTCCATGTAATAAATCTCCAATTAAAAATTAAAAACCCATATTATTAAATCGTGGCCATGCAGAAATGGCAATTTCAAGCTCTTCAAAGACATTCAGTCCGACTAGCCCGACTCATCAACTGCTCTGCTTAGAGCACTTTTATAGCCTTTCCAAGAGATTAAATCAGCCATATTACCTGGCCTGTAAGCGTCAGTGTCGTCCTCTCCTTCCTGTCACTAAGCTAAGTCCTTATTTATTATATCATGTAAGCATATTTATTCGGCAACCAGTATACAGATATGCCTTTTAACACAGTAAATTCTCCATCGCTACTGCTTTTGTATCTCCTAGAACTTTTCACACAAAAAAAGCAGAGAAACGATATGCTTATATCGTCTCCCTGCCTGCCATAAACCCATACACCACCTAAAGAGTAATTCTCACTTCATTTCTTGCTTCCATGCCCTAAATGAACCCTTCGGCGAATTGGTATTAGGGTAATCTGATTTTCTATTTTTTCATCCTGCTTCTACCGACCTGATAAGTTATCATACAAGTGTACCCGCTTCTGCTTTCTTTCTGACCTTCTCCTGGTATCTCTTTAACCTGTCAAGGACAGAATCCCTGCCCTTTAGTGGAAGTTTGCCTTTTTTTCGTCTTTTCTTCCTACGCTGTCGTGCTTCTTGTTCTTTTTTCTCATCCCGCTTGAGTCGGCCTCTTTCCGGAGCTGATTCTTCAGGAGGAAGAATTTCCGTTTTTCCCACTGGCGTAAGTTCAGCCTCTGTATTCTCGGTGGTGTTTTTAGACGCCATCGTAGAAGATTTGTTTGCATCAGATCCCTTGTCAACATTCTCAGAAGATTGGCGCATCGGCGTTCTGCATCTGTGCATGTATTCCCGAATCTGCTCGATAACCTGGTCTGTAAAGCCGTCCATGGTATCTGCCGCCGCCGTCTTTCCATGGCTGTCAAGAACTGCAAAGGCCACTTCATCGTCATATTCGTCACTCTGCATAAGCAGGAAGTTCTGGCCATCGATCCACATCTCTTCTGCTGCGCTCCACAGTCCTTCCCGTCCTTCAATTGCATAGCCGCTTGTGTTTGTATTCAGGACTGTAGATGAAGAGGTGACATGGAAGAATCCACTAAGAGGAACAAGCCTGTCAGGATCTACGAAATAGGCTTTTGAGATGCCATCTCTGGTGATCGCAAGGATATCTCCTGTTTCAAGGGCTTTTCCGGTTACGCCTCTCGGCAAGTCCTGATCGATACTTTTACGCAGATCTTGCGGTGTAAGTATTAGTGCCGGATCAAAGCTGGCAAGATAAAGCTGCACGTAATCATCTGAATTGATCGTAAAGCCGTATTCCTTAAGATACTGGTAGGACTGGTGGCGCAAGGCACGAATCTCTTTCTTATCACGTCTGAGGCGATAGATCACAAACTGGTTCACCCTGCCGCTCATTCATCTTCCTCCATGCTTTTATCATCATATGCAGAATCAGACTCCGCTTGCTCCTGAGGTTTATCAGTGATCCCCTGCTCCTTCTGCAGCCCTTCTTCCTCGGGATTCTCCTGCCCCTCCTCTTCGATAGCCCATTCGATTTCATCACGGTAATCCGAGAGATCCATTTTTTTATACTCATCATCAGAGATCTTTTTCAGCTTTTCCATGGCACTTAACAGCAGGTCAAACATATCCTGATCATCTTTCAGTTCAGGAAGAACTTCACTCATTATATGAATCGTATTGGAACGTGTATCCGGATTGAAAACGGCAATGACAAACATTTCTTCTTCATCAAAGGTAATCTTCTTCATAAGGATAATTCCCCCTTTCTGTGCTGCCTGGTTGTTTCCCTGCTTCTATGTCCATTATCCTCAGCCCGTGCTTTTTCCTGATGAGCCCTGAGGGCAGCAAGGACTGATTCTTTTCTTCCCGCAGGTGCTTTCTCCTCTTTTCTGGCAGGTGCTGTCCTTTGCTCTTCTTTGGCGGTGACAGAATGATCCGGGAAGAAAGACTTTGCCTCAGCAATGGCCGCCTGAAGACTGGTATGGGCACGATAATAATCCACGGAGTTGATTGTCTCCTCCCTTACCTGTCCGGATACGACGAGAGGAAAGCTGCCTGCATATTCGCTTCCGTCCTGCAGTTCAAAACCAATGCCTTTTCCTCCGTGCATACGGTCATCCGGAATGTCCCGGAGTGCTTTTACTGCCTCCTCAAGGGTAAGTCCCCGATGAACTTCCCCCATGACAGGGAACTCCATACACTCCGCAACGTAAAAGGTAAGGGTTCTTTCTTTGTGATCCTTCTGTTCATCAGAGTCAGAATGATCCGTGTTGTCATCTGAGATATTCGGTCTGTTCTCTGATGAATGTACTTCCTGTGATTTATCGGGTTCATGGGATACGACTGTTGGATTTACTGGTACAGCCTGATTCGCCTCTTCAAACGGTATTTCTTCTTTTTCCGAGTCTATCTGCTCGAAGGCTTCCTGTTCCTGTACCGGAATGAAAAACTCTGGAAGCTCCTCGAATCCGACGCGATCCACATAATAGGCTTTATCCTTTCCGTCCTGATGAAGAACAATCACATCGCTCATGCTGAGGGAATGCATCTGCCCTGCTGCAGGGCGGTCATCTCGGTTGAATTTCTCATAAAGGCTGTCGAGAGTATCACCGGGACGCAGGTATCCATGATAAACATCCTGGTAGAATTCCATTGCCAGAGGAATTCCTGTCTCCCTGGCATATACGAGATCCATAAATGAATAGTCTCTTGCGGGACTATCCTTATCGATTTGATAGATTGTGTAGCGGTCCACATCCCGCTCTGCGATATAGGCTTCGACTTCATCGAAGATCTCTGAGGCTGTTTTTCGAATCGTATCCATGGAAGCACGGAGCGCGGACGTATCCTGGCTTCCGCACCACGAAGCCAAATACGGAATCGTATAGCCAGAGGAATCCAGATGATAATGGGACAGCAGTACATGAGCACAGGCCTCAGCCTCAATTTCCCGTGTGTTCTGGTCTTTTATAACACCCTGTTCTCGCATGGTATCCCGATCATGGAGCCGGGCATGAGCCAGCTCATGCGCTGTGGTCTTCATGGTCTGAACCTCACTCATTCCGCTCTGGATAACAATCTCCTTGTTAGTGCTGTCGTAATAGCCTTTTGACTCTCCCTTGATCTCATCAAATCGGATCGGCACAGGTGAGACTGCACGCATAGCGTCCATAAAGATCTCAAAGTTTTCAGCTGTACCCGTCAGTTCAGGAACATCCAGCTCAGGAAGCGGTTCTCCAACTGTCTGAGAGATATCAAATATCTTTGCGACCTTGTAGCGGGGAACGGTAATCTCAACTTCTTTTGTCTTCGGCTTTCCATCCGGTCCAAGCACTGTCTTTCCAGTTCGTGGATCCTGTATTTCTTGTGATGTCTTTTTCTTATAAGGCGCCGGCGCAATAATGGAGATCCCATGCTGCCCCTTCATGACCTGCCGATTGAAACGCTTCTGCCAGGTATTGTACGATGCCACCCGTGTAGCTGAGGGCATCTGCATGGCAATCAGAAGTACGTTGTTGGCACTGTAATGATGAAATTTGGCCATCGTATCCAGGACCTTTTTGAACTGCTCGTCTGATGCCATATACTCTTTCAGACCAGCCTCCAGACGTTCTGTGATTTCCTTCATCTGCTCCTTTCTGGCTGCCAGAATCTCTTCATAGCTTTTCTTGCCCTTCATGCCAGAGTCGGAAACATGCTCTGGTACCTTCTCGTTCTTATCCCGGGTCTTCTTTTCCTGCGCTTTTCTATCCCCGACAACATTGACCCTGTTGGGGGCCTTCTCCGAAACGGACACAGACAGCTCCTGTTCCCGAGATACGTAACGATCACTTACATTTTTTTCTGCCATTTATTACTCTCCTTTCCCGGAAGCCTGTCCGTTCCCAAAAGTAACAGACAGGCTCCGAAACTTTATAAACAAATCTAAAGCCAAATGTATCGATGCTTACAAAGCAGGCTCCGGTCTTGCCTTTATCCGTACATCAGTACATCTTGCTGATTCTGCGATTTCTGCTTTTTTGCTCTGCAGGCGTTCAATCAGAGATTCTTTGCCTGTAGTTTTATTCTTTCCGGATACATGTTCTTTCCTCAGAGACTGTTCCTTCAGAGAAGCTGCCTTGTCGGCATAGGTCTCTGATCCTGCTGCCCGGTCGGCAACCGTGGCAGTATATCTTTCTTTGCTGCCTTCGTGAGTTGACTGGTCCGTCTCCTCATCCACGCCCAGAGTCTCCACAGGGGATCGCTCGTCCATGTTGAGCATAGCGTTGAGTTCGGCCAGACGGGCGGATTTCTCCACAAGCTCCGCTTCATGGGCAAAGGGTTTCTGGACTTCCTCTTTTGCGGCGGCGAGCTGTCCCTGCAGGTTCTCCAGTTTCTGCTGAGATTCCGCAAGCTGCCGTTCCACGCCGTAAAGGACATTCTGGATCCTTGTGATATTGCCGGACGGGTCTTTTCCCACCTCTACGGTGTAACTGCACTGGCGCTTCAGAGTCAGCATGTAGGCCTGACGGAAACCGTCGAAGCTGGCGCTCATGGAAAAGCCCGCGTACTCGCCAATGATCCCTTCCGTGCGGACGGCCTTAAGGCCTGCGCAGGCCGCGATAAGAGCGGTCCCTGCCTCCTTCCTGTCCGTGAACTCTTTTCCACCGATGGTCATGGTGAAGCTGTCCGTGTCGCTTTCCTTGTCCTTTTCCTGCTGTGCATGCAGAGTTTTGACAGCAGAAAGGTCGGATTGCAGGCCGCCGATCCGTTCCTTGACGGAAGTGATCTGCATGGGGTAGGTGCGGGCGATATCAGATTCCAGACGATAGTGCTCATTGGTGTGGTTTGCTTTGAGGAGTTTCAGACGGCTGACCTGGATATCAAGATCCATCTTTTCCTTGATGGCGGGATTTCCAGTAGCCAGGGCCTTGATCTCCGCATAGGAGAGGGCGGTGTCGTCCACATCCTCACAGGAGCGGACAGGGGACTTGGAGGTCATGATCTGGGAGATGAATTTCTGCTTCTGTTCCAGGATCTGCCACATGTAGCTGTCGAAACTTGCCTCCGTGACATAGCGGAAGATCTGAACTTTCGGGTTTCTGTTGCCTTGGCGAAGGATCCTGCCTTCCTGCTGTTCCAGGTCGGAGGGCTTCCAGGGGCAGTCGAGATGGTGCAGGGCGATGAGCCTGTCTTGCACATTTGTGCCGGCGCCGAGCTTGGGCGTGGACCCCATCAGGATCCGTACCTGGCCGGAGCGGACTTTGGCAAACAATTCCTCCTTTCTGGTCTCTGTGTTGGCCTCATGGATAAAGGCGACTTCCTCCTTCGGGACGCCCTTTGCGACGAGCTTTTCGCGGATGTCATCGTAGACGTTGAAGGATCCGTCGCCCTTGGGTGTGGAGAGGTCACAGAAGCAGAGCTGGGTGGACCGATCCTTTTCCGTGTCCTTCCAGACCCTGAACATGTTCTCGACACAGCGGTTGACCTTGCTCTCCGGATTATCCGGCAGCATGGGATTGATCAGGCGCTGATCCAGAGCGCACTTTCTCCCGTCGTTGGTGATCTTGAGCATGTTGTCCTCTGTGGGCTGGACCTTTCCGGAACGGACGGCCTCCGCACGGTCAGCAAAGGTAGAGACAAGCTCTTTCTGCTCCTCACTGGGCTTTAAAACCTCGTTGATGTACTCCGCTTCCGGAACGGGGAGATCCAGCATGTCCGAAGTCTGGATGTCGGCACACTCCTTGAAAAGGGTGATCAACTCCGGCAGGTTGTAGAACTTGGCAAAGCGGGTCTTGGCGCGATACCCCGTTCCCTCCGGTGCCAGTTCGATGGCTGTGACGGTCTCGCCAAAGGCGGCTGCCCAGGAGTCAAAATGCCCCATGCCCAGCTTCTGCAGGGTGCCGTACTGCAGATAACGCATGACAGTATATAGCTCCACCATAGAGTTAGAGACCGGTGTGCCTGTTGCGAAGGTGACGCCCTTGCCGCCGGTGATCTCGTCCAAGTACTGACATTTCATGAACATGTCGGAACACTTCTGCGCGTCAGACTGGGCAATACCCGCGACGTTGCGCATCTTGGTGTAGAAAAAGGCATTCTTGTAAAAATGACTTTCATCCACGAACAGCCTGTCTACGCCCAGTTGCTCAAAGGTCACGACATCGTCCTTGCGCTTCTGGTCATTCAGCTTTGCGAGACGTACTTCCAGTGTCCGGCGGGTCTTCTCCATCTGTTTGATGGTGTAGTTTTCTCCACGATCGTATTTCAACTCGGAGATGGCATCCTCGATATCGTCGATCTGGCGTTGGATGGTCGCGACCTGACGCTCCCGTGAGAGCGGGATGCGCTCAAACTGGCTGTGGCCGATGATGACGGCATCGTAGTCCCCAGTCGCGATGCGGGAGCAGAACTTCTTCCTGTTGGCCGGCTCGAAGTCCTTCTTTGTTGCGACAAGGATATTTGCCCCGGGATAGAGCCGCATGAAGTCGCTCCCCCACTGTTCGATCAGGTGGTTGGGGACGACGTAGAGGCATTTCTGGGCAAGACCAAGGCGCTTTGATTCCATGCCCGCGGCGATCATCTGGAAGGTTTTCCCAGCCCCGACACAGTGGGCGAGGAGTGTGTTGTCCCCGTACAGGATGTGGGCGACGGCATTCTTCTGGTGGTCCATCAGGGAGATTTCCGGCGTCATCCCGACAAAGCGGATATGGGAGCCGTCATATTCCCTGGGACGGATGCTGTTGAACAGTTCGTTGTACTTCTCACATAGCTTTTCCCTCCTTTCCAGATCACGGAAGATCCATTCCTTGAAGGCTTCCTTGATCATTTCCTGTTTCTGCTGGGCCAGCATGGTCTCCTTGCGGTTTAGGACACGGCGTACATTTCCTTCAGCATCCTCCACGTTGTCATAGATTTTCGTATCACGCAGATTCAGGGCATCCTCCAGGAGTTTATAAGCGTTGACGCGAGTGGTCCCATAGGTGGAAGTGACGAGCGGGTTGCCGTAGCTGTCCCTGTTCTTTCCGGAGATATTCCACTGTCCGTTGACCTCCGCATAGCGGACGTCAATATCTTTGCCCAGCAGGTACCAGGGAGTCTTGAAGGTCTCGCCCATAAATTCTGTGATATACTCCGGATCCACCCAGGTCGCGCCGAGGCGGACTTCGATCTCCGAAGCGTCGAGATCCTTGGGCTGGACTCGCTCCAGGGCAGTGACATTGACCTGATATTCAGGATGGTTCTGCGCAAACTCTTTTGCGGTCCGGAGCTTCTCCCTGACATTGCCGGATAGATATTCATCCGCATTTTCATATTGGTCTGTCAGCGGATTTCTGAAGATGACGCCAGTGAGTTCTTCTGTGATCTCGTCCTTTGTTTTGCCAGTGAGCTCTGCCATGTAGTGCAGATCGACCCGTGCTTTCTCGCCGATGGAGAGGGCCAGTGCCTCCACTGCGGTATCCACGCTGGTGACCGGCTCCGAGCGTCGTATGGTGCGTTTGGTGAAAATATCTGCCTTCCGGTCAAACTTTCCTTCCTCATCAAGGATTTCCAGGGAAGCCAGGAGGCAGTAGCTGGAATCCTGGGAAAAGGCCCTGCGGTTAGCGTTGCTGCTGATGATCCCGTACTGGGCAGTGAATTCATCGTAGCGGCGGTTCAGGCGTCTCTGGATAGAGGCAACTTCTGCATCACTCTGGTCGTCCAACTGTGCCTGCAGCAATTCCTGAACAGTGTCGCGCAGCTCGATCATGCCGAGCACGCGCTCTGCCGTTGTCGCCGGAAGCTCCATGCGGTTCATACGGGAGTTCTCCCGATAGTAGACATGCCCATCGATGTTGGTGTAGCTGAAGTTTTTTACGGAAGGGTCTGCAGGGATGGAGAGATCTTCATCCTCCAGTTCGGAATCCGTTACTTCCGGTGCGGTGATCTCGCCATGGATATGGCCCATGGCTTCCTGAAGCTGTTCCGCGAGAACAGCGCCTTCGACGGGCTTCACCGTGACTTCCTGCCTGCCGTACTGGGTGCTTTCAGTCGTAAGTTCTCCCAGAACCATTTCCGGATGATCCTTAAAGTAGCTGTTGATCATATATCCCTCTTTGGTTTCCGCTAGGTGCACCCAGTCGGGTTCTTCCAGGGACATGCGGTCCCTTTTCTGAAAGAAGAGGATGTCCGCCACCACACCTGTGTTTGCATTGCGCATAAAGGCATTGTTGGGCAAGCGGACGGCACCGAGCAGATCAGCCCTGTGAGCAAGATACTTCCTTACAGATTCGTTCTGCTTGTCCATAGTGCCGCTGGAGGTGATGACAGCCACTACGCCGCCGGGACGGACCAGGTCGAGGGATTTTGCAATGAAATAATCATGGATCAGGAAATTGTGCCGGTCATATCTGGCATCGACGACTTTGTACTGGCCGAAGGGCACGTTACCGATCACGGCATCAAAAAAGCTGTCCGGGAAGGAGGTCGTCTCGAATCCCTGAACAGCGATGTTGTTTTTCTGATATAGCTGCTGTGCGATCCTGCCGGAGACAGAATCAAGCTCCACACCGTACATCCGCATGTCGGACATGCTCTCCGGAAGGAGCCCCATGAAGTTGCCGACGCCGCAGGACGGTTCAAGCATATTGCCGGAGGAAAGCCCCATCTGTTCCAGTGCCCCGTAAATGGCCTTGATCACAGTGGGGGAAGTATAAAAAGCGTTCAGCGTGCTTGCCCTGGCTTCGCGGTATTCCTCCGTAGTAAGAGCCGCTTTGAGTTCCGCCACTTCACCATGCCAGTCGCGGCTGTTTTCATCAAATGCCTGGGGGATTCCACCCCATCCTACATAGCGGGAAAGCCTTTCCTGCTCCTCAGGAGTGGCAAGCCGGTTTTCCGCTTCCAGTGTTTTCAGCATATAGATGGCATCCATGTTGGCGCGGAATTTTGCTTTGGGCCCACCGGCTCCGAGGTCGTCATCTGTGATACGGAAGTTGTGGAGTTCGGGAGGCAGTACCTGTATTTCAGTACCAAATTGAGCATGGCTGATCCTTTCCACCTGTCCATCCGGAGTCAGATCGATGACAACGTCGCGAGAACCGGTATCATCCGTGCTTTCCTGTGTCTGTGGATGGCCTGTTTCTGGTAATTGTGGACTTGTTTGAGTCCTTTTTTTCGGATTGTTGGTGCCCTGCAGACTGGTTTCTTCCAAAGGAAGAAGATTAGCGGCTCGGATGGAATTGATCTCGTCGATACTAAGTGCATCCCCTGTGATCTGTCCAATCACTCCCTGGAAATGGGCAATGGTATGGGCTTCCATGCGGGCCTGCATATCCACGATGAGCTGCATCTGCTGGGGCGGATACTGCGGATTGCAGAGAGAAACAAGGTCAAAGCCTTTTTCGGCGGCATCATAAAGGACATCCATCTGCTCTGGGGAGTAATTGCCATAGTCAGTGCCGGATTCCTGAAGGGCATCGAAGACAGCCTGCTCGATCTCTTCCTCGCGGCGCTCGGATACCTGTTTTTGTGGCATTTGTGGGGAGTTTTCAGTATCAGGCACACTCACACGGTTATTTGAAGATTCCGCTTTATGAATAGAGGCTTCCCGAAGCCCTTCCACCTGCGCAGTTGATGGATCAACGGTTCCCGGTTCCGAAGGACGGTCACCGGTTTGAAGGTCCCTGGATTCTGCAGAATCAATTGCAGCGATATCTGCAGGCTGTGTTTCTTCAAGGACTGATGTTTCTGTTTCAGTCTCAAGATCCGGAATATCCTGATACTGTTCCTCATAGAAGGAGCGGATATATTCAACGGATTCCGTGCGAAAGATGGGATAACGGGCTTCCCTTGCCATGGTCATATCCTGCAGGGATACTGTACCGTTTGCAAAATCGACACTGTCAATCCTATAATCCCTGTCGGAGATCCTGAGCCTTGAGTTGATCGGGAGAAAATCCTCTTTAAAGACGCTCGCAGTTTCATAGTGAGTCCCGTCCTCATTCTCTCCTGCAAGATAAACACTGTTTCCCCTGCTCCATAGATACTGGAGTTCAGGCTCCCAGTGGTCACTTGCAAATCTGATCATGTCCACAGTGCCGCCAGGAAACTCCTTTTTCAAAGGCTCCTCGCCGTAAAGACCTGCGATGATACGGGCATCCTCACCGTAAAACTCAAAGTTTCCGTTCTGTTCAAAGCCCACCAGAGAGAAGGAATGCTCCTGTTTCAGGGCATTGTATTCCGTTGCAGCTTCTGCAGACAGGGGTGCATCTGTTCCAGCCTCCTGTGTTACGGAATCCCAGGAGGAGGTGTCCGGATCAGCATCCGGCTGCTCTGTTTCGGATGTGTCTATCCCGGATATTTCCGCTTTGTGCTGTTCTGTTGAAGCGTGTTCAGACCGTTCCGTTTCAGGCAGCGCTGCCGTAAAGCGTTCGGCCCCTTCCTGAACAGGCAACTGAATCTGCACCGCGCCCTCCGGGACATTCATCTCAAACAGATCTGTCAGGGACATCTGGCGTGCATCGGGAATCGCAAGTTCCTGCCTCCTCTGCGGAAACAGTGTATAGGTTCCTTCTGCATATGAGTGAAGGTCTGCAAGCGCATCAACCCTCATCTGATATCGCGGGTCTGTTTCTGGGACTCCGGCAAGCGCTGTATCCATCCCGGCCAGCAGCCCGGAGAGTTTTTCGGGATCTTCAATCATAGCGGCGATTTCTTTGCGGGTCTCCATATCAAAGATGCTTCCGGTAAATGGCCACTGGGATACAGGCGGTGTCGCCGTGTAGAAACGGATCACACCTGCCGCCAGCTGTTCACGTTCATAAGAAGGCATCCGTATATGGTCCTGTGCCGTAAGAAAACGGTCTTGGCTGATCAGATGATCGACGCGACGGGCAGCCTGGCTATAAGTCATGCTGTAGGAAGCAGGGTGGTCGTTATCTCCGCGGGTGAGGACAATGCCTTTTGCACTGTAATCCGCGTAAGAATCATCCGCTCCGGAAAGAGCGTGGGTGCGCCCGCCGGTTCCGTACTGGTTCTTGAGGAATTCCGCCCGCTCCTGGGTATCCTCATGCCGGAGGAAGAAGGAATAGGTTGCGATCCTTCCATCGGAGTAAGGGCCTCCTGAGGCGAGAAAAGCGTCCGCCTCTTCCTGTGTGATAAAGATGGAATGCTCCTCCCATGCAAAGCCGTCCCTGGCGTCAAAAGGAACATACTCCTTTGAAAACTGGCGGAACTGCGCCAGCATCCTGTCAGGGTTGTAAAATGGAAAACGCATGATCTCCGGGGACTCCGCATAGGCGGCTGAAAGCCCCTCCAGGCGTTCCACGAGGTCATCAAGATATGCAGGATCATCCAGACGCTCGGATACTTTCTGCACCGCACCCGGGAAACCGCCCTCAAATACCGAAGTGTCATCAAATACAATCTCCGCGATCCCGTCGGCAAGGTCATGTTCCATGTAGACCAGCGCTGTGGCATGTTCATGAAGGGCATTTTCCCTCGCTGCATCGAGAACTGACTGGGGAGCGAATTCTCCCTGTGCAAGAAGCTGGCGAATCCGTCCGGAAACATCCTCCCAGGACAGGTAGGCCTTCTCTGCGAGAGGTTCATCCACAGAGTGTCCGGCAGAGATCTTCATGCCTGCTTCATCAAACCAGACGGAGTAGTCAGTTTCACCTATGGTGAGCCCTTTTCCACCTTTTCCATACTCGCGGCGGACAAACTCTGCTGCTTCCTCAGGAGAGGGATCCGTCATAAAGTGATAGATGATGCGGAGCTGGCTCCTATTGCGGTTGCCTCCGGTCCGCAGGAATTCATCAATGACTTCTGATGGTATGTTGGATTCACCTGCAAAGGCGGCATCCATTCGCTGTTCAATCTGCCTTCTCTGCTGACTGGCAGTTGGAAATGAAGGAAATACGGTGATCGGAGGCATGAAAAAAGCAGGGGATCTTGTGTCCTCTGCTTCGGATGTCTTCTGTATTTCTGCTTCTACTGCTTCTGCTGAACCAGGTCCTGAACCGGAATGTGCACTTGATTCACTGGTAAGATCAATGACTCTATTATCAACGGTTCTATTTTCATCGATGTCTTCCAGGGCTTCCTCCGGGATCAGCTGTACACCAATTCCCTCAGAACGGTCTCTTCCGCGCGGCTCCGGATGCTGTTCATCCGTCGGATCCATTCCATCTGGTCTGCTGCCTTCAGCTTCTCGTCCACGCCTTCTCTCTGTGCCATCTCCGCCGAGATCCTCTCCATCTGCTCGTCCGCTGTCTGGTCGATCTCCTCGAGGTGCCTCTCCAGCTTCCCTGTCAGCAGCATGCTCTGGTACCAGTTCTTTTTGTTCTCCTTCAGGAACGTCCTGCGTAACATCCCGTACTTCCCGATTACTGCCGGCTCTTCTTCGATCGTCAGGTCCGGAAACAGGTAATCGCCCTTCCTCGTGTAAGTCACTTCCATGGTCTGTTCCTCCTTCTTCTTTATCCTGTGTGGTTTCTTCTGGCTCTTCAGGCGAGTGCTCTTCACCATTTGCGCTTTCGCGAATTAACGTGTGAAATTCATTATAAGCCACTTCATTTTCATTTTCAACAGAAAACCCTCTCTGCTGTAGTAATTCATCCACTTTTCTTTCAGCTGCAATAGCTCGGTAGCGGAAGATTACTTCCCTGCCGATATCCTTCAAGACCGGCTCTGCGATGTCATGAGCGGCGTTTCCTAGAAAGGACAGGACAGAAAGCCGGTTGAAGTTGGAGAGTCCCAAAAAGTCGTCAGGTGTCAGTTCATCCATGGGATCAAGCCCGCAGCGTCTTGCCAGCATGTAGTAGGTACTGTTCTCCAGGAGCCTGCGGAAGTTCTCCTGTATGGCATCTTCCCCAAGTCCCTCCAGGTAAGTACCCTGAATCTCATAGGCGAGTCCGTCCATCGCATCTTTAAGGTTCTCCTCCACTTGTGTTTTTGCCAGAGCCATCAGTACCGTGCTGAGCGAAGCCTCGGGATCATAGTCGAGGCCATAGGTGTCCATCAGGTAGTCCGCCATCTCCGACCGGAGCTGTGTGTCCATCTGCCATAGATAGGGGGTCTTCCCTCCTCGAACCATGTGGGTATCAGAGATGTCAAAAACATAGCGAAGACGCTTGCGGGGGCCACTGTCATCGATCAGGGCGATTCCCTTTGCCCCGCGGTTGACCCATCGCCCCATACGGTTGTTCCAGGTCTCCAGCTCCACACAGGCTGTCGCATCGGGACGTTGGGCGTGGATCAGCAGAGTGTCCGCAAAGTTATAGCGGTAGAGCTGGGACGCCGTGTCAAGGTAGCCGGTCCATGCACGGACGGACCGGGAGATCTCGGACGCGTGGGTCTCTGCCAACGTCCGTATGTCATTGAAGCGTGCCATTTACTTCTCCTTTCACAAAAAAAGCGCCCAGATTTTCGGGCGCAGACAATAAGAATCTATTCAGTTTCGTTATTCATTTACACAGGATATAACTGTGACCTTTCCACAAACAATTTTGTAAAATTCAATATCAAAGACAATCCCACGATCACTAACACCTGTATTTCCATCAGGATTAAACGGGGGATAACAGCAAAAGTCGAAAACCCAGCGGTTATCATAGTCAAAATATGCCGTCACGGTATCAACATCTTCGAATAAGAATGTTGCCACACGTCCATCAAAATTAAGCTTCATCAGGGCATTCTGATCATTGTGTTCAAAGCTCACAAACCTGCTATCATGAAATTGAAAATCCGACAGCAGTTTATAACCGGAAATATGTCGTATTTGATCTTCATAAGGTTCTTTCCGCTTATTGAGTATATACTCCAGTTTGTCTGCCTCATAATAAGAGTATTTCAATTCCTTATCTGAAGGGTTCTGCCCGGCTCTTACAGCAAGGTGATAGGCATCTGCGGCAGGCTTAACATACTTGTGATAGCGATCATAATCAAATTCTTTTCCCCTGCTTTCTGAAGCCATCATAGAAAGAATTCTTGCATAGATCAAATAGTCTTTAGGTTCAGTAGTACGTGCCTGATGATAGGCTTTCCACATGTAATAATGGCCTGTTTCTCCATCACGGGTCCATCCGTTGCAGTGCTTCGGACACCAGAGTGCAAATTTGGCCTTTTTATAATCCGCATGGATTTGTTTCCACTTCTCGTCCATGATTCTTCCCTTATCTTGACTATGTTGTCATACTTATTAAAATTCATCGTCACATACCGGTTGTCATCTGATTTACATGTTCAGCATGATATTTTCTTGTAAATGGCTATGTCGTATTTAACACCTGTTTTTAAAAATGCTTCGTCCTGCCTCAGTTTTTATTGATAACAATTCTCTTCGCCGGTATTTCTTTAAACGCCCCAGTTTTATAGCTATTTAACCACTTACGGTCACTTTCCCATTTTTCTATAGCTGCTCCATATCGTAAAGTACCATCAGCATTTCTTTGGCCGTTTTTGCTTTTTATATAAAAGGAAAGATAACTGTCGATTTCGCTTTTTGTAAGAACTTCAAAATCAACCATTGCAGCCAGGATATTTCGCCGCTGTTCTTCAGGCAGATCTCTTTCCTGGGATACAGAATAGCCGAATTTTCTGAGTATTGATTCGGATGCCATCCTTCTATATGCCGATTTATTATGCCAACCAAACAACGAATATGTATTTTTTTTCAAATCTGTGGTTCTGCAAATAGGGATTCCCTTGTCCTCAATCTGCCGAAACACGCTGTCCATTACATAATATGTGTCACAACTTGGACAATAACCTGCTGGAACCGACAGCTTTGAAACATTCCCTTGGCGATCTATAATTGTAAACGTTGCTTGAATATCTTGTAGTGCATGCTCCTTATTACTGCATTTGAAGACATAGGAGCGTACCACAAAATCATGGGCAGTAATTGAGAGGCTGTCTATACTCGACTTGTTTACTCGCTCCGACGTCGCAGTACTTTTGGGGTAGGAATAGGTTCCTTTAAGACGATCCTCCAAAAAGTCAGAATTCAGTAGGATATATGCATCTTTATAACGAGCATATGTCTTCTTGTCTACGTAATATACATTGCAACGAGGACATCTGCGACCAAACCCCATTGACTTCTCGAGACTTTCGTTGCATTTTCTGCATAATCTGATTTTTTTCAGATTCTCAACAAGATAACATCTCCTCCTTACTCTTATGATAGTTTTCTGATCATTTGGTCTTTTTTTCTTAGCCATTGCTTTTGCCAACCGCTGGAATTCTTTGTTTCGTTGTTTATAATTGCAAGCTGCCTTTTAATGCTTTTCTTCATAGGGAATCAGTCTGCCGCCTGTATCCCATCTTCTGACACCCAGTATTGCTTTCAGATATTGTTCCATGGCATCTCTCTGTTCATCCGAAACATTGTAATGATCCGGATCTAGATTATCAAAAGCTGCCCGTCTGCCAAGATCAATAATCTCGAACTGCTGGTATTCCAATTTCAATCTCTCACGCACCTGCATAAGAATATTTCCCAAAAGATTCTTTCCGCGCCATTTCTTTTGATCCTGAATTGCCGGATTGGCTTTTTTACCTCTTTCAACGGTCGCAGAAAGGCCTACGCCCCATATCTTATCATGAGGATTCGCCTCTGCAAGAACAGCATCACCGGTTCTTAGAAGTACGCGTGTAAGAAAGCGATTCTGCTTGAACTTTGCATAGTTCCCATTAAAAACGATCTCCTCTCTACAAGTCATCCATTCCTCATTCTTAAAATGACGTACTTCGCGCCCCAACGCTTTACATTCAGCCGGATCCTCTTCTTGAATGATTTTATCAAAGGCGGCGTAATCATGAAACAGCAAGGCTTTTCTTGCCATCATATATTGTTCTGCTGTTTTATATGTAACTCCTTCAATTGTGAAATAGCTCCTAAACCATTGGCTGAGGACTCCATATGCTTCGTTTGGACGGAAGAAAGGTATAACCAGTCCGTTAAGAAGCTTTTCATTAAATGGGCTGGCTTCCTCCAATCTTTCCCAACGCTCCATCAGTACTGATAAATTAGGAATGCACCATCCCATTTCCCGGTCATTTAGACATTCTCCACTTAATGAATGTACTATCTCCCTGGCTTTCTTTTTCCCAAATTCTGAAGCATATGCATCAAAGAACAGATCATAAGCCGGGTCCTCTATCATTTTCAAAACTGCAAATGGAATGTCTGCTCTATTCATTATTACAACCTCCTCTGCTTTTTCAAAAGTAATGTTCTTTCTACTTGCGATTGATAAAGGGATTATACCCGGCCTCCTGGTACAATAGGTCGCTTAAGAGGCGACTAATATAATATGTATTATACAAATCTTGCCATGCTTCTAAAAGGGTTGTATGTGCTTGCAAAAAGATCAGTTGTTATGACGTGGAAATTCTAAGCCGAACGTTGCTTTGTCACTCGCCCACTCCATGATCAGATCTGCAGCAAAGTACTTGTCCTTCTTCACGGAGTAGAGGTTCTTCACATGTGTCCTGCCATTCGCCAGAAGGTCCTTGACCATCCTTGCGTCCAGGCTTGTGCGCATCCTGTCGAGGTATCGATTCTGCTTCCAGAGAACAAAGCGGCAGTTCCTGTCCGAGCAGTAGAAGTTCTTTCCTCCTTCATACACAGGAGATCCGCAGACCGGACACTTTCCGAGACTTTCGCGTCCGGGGCGTCCCATGCGAGTTCCACCGCTGGTATTATCATTGTAGGCAAATCTCTTCTTCTCGCCCTCGTCAATCTGTCTGCAGTCCAGCAGCATGCGATTGATCAGCTGAGTGATTCCGTCCATGAATGCCTGACTGTTGTACTGTCCTCTTTCAATCTGAAGAAGCCGGTTCTCCCAGTCTGCTGTCATCTGCGCTGATTTCAGATATTCCGGAAGTACAGAGACAAGCTGCTTTCCGGCATCCGTTGCAATGAGCTGACGTTTGTTGCGGGTAATGTAATTGGACGCCACGAGCTTATCAATGATTGCTGCTCTGGTTGCAGGGGTTCCAAGGCCTTTCCGTTCGACGTCATCTGACATCTCAGAGGCTCCGGCTGTCTCCATCGCATGAAGCAGTGTATCCTCCGTGTACTGTTTTGGAGGCTGTGTCCAGTGGTCGGTCACTCTTGTCTGCACAGGCATGAACTGTGCGCCTTTATAAAGGGATGAGAGATCCTGGAAGCCTGTAGAGTCGTTATCAGCGCCAGCGCCTATTCCGCTTTCTTCACCTGCCATTTCTATGCCGTGTTGTTCCCATTTATCATCTTTCAGTTTCCTGTCGGGAATCCCCGAAGCCGTCTCATTCTTACCCGCATCGGAACCGATTTTGCAATACTGCCGCATAGCAGCATCCACCGCTTTCCAGCCGACTTCCTTCACAGACTGGCCTGCTGCTGTAAAGGTATATCCACCGCAATAGAAAGATGCCTTCACAGACTCGTATACATGGTCCTTGCCGGAAGCACAGATCAGTCTTGTTGCAAGCATGATCAGGATGTATTTCTCCTCCGCGCTGCATTGAGATAAATCCGAATTTCTGATCCGGACTGTCGGTATGATCGCATGGTGATCTGAAACCTTCTTGCTGTTCAAAAGCCTTTGAACATTCGGCCTTTCGTACGTGTTCGCATAGGGATTTGTATAAGGCTCTCCGGATTGCGTATTGCCTGAAGAACCCCTCGATCCTGTACTTCCGAAATTTGTTTCCGGCAGGTTGAGAAAAGGGAAGGACTTCCGGCTGGCACTGATCACATCCAATGCAGTCTTCTCCATGTCATCGGTCAGGAACCGGCTGTCCGTCCTTGGATAAGTAATTAATTTGTTTTCATACAGATTCTGTGCACAGGAAAGAGTTTTCGAGGCACTCATTCCAAACAGTCTGTTTGCATCCCGCTGAAGACTTGTCAGATCATATAGCTTCGGGGCTGCGGCTGTTCTTGTCTGCCTGTCAAGGGAAGAAACACTTGCCACCCGGGTATTACAGATACCTGCAAGTCGGTTTGCCTCCTCCCGATCCTGAAAATGTTCGGAAACTGCATCGATCGTATGTCCCATACTGTCCACCATAAGATGTGTGATGAAATACTGGGTTTTCTGAAAACCGGTGATCTCATCCCCACGCTTTACCAGCATCGCCAGAGTCGGTGTCTGCACCCTGCCGACAGTGAGTCTGTAATCATAGACTTTTGTAAAAGCACGGGATGCATTCATTCCAATCAGCCAGTCCGCCTGAGCCCGGCAAACGGATGCCGCCGCAAGATTTCTCAGCTCTGACGAATCCTTCAGATCCAGAAACCCCTGGAAAATTGCATCATCCTCCATAGAGGAAATCCAGAGACGCTTTACCGGAAGCGTACAGCCGGAAAGTTCATATACCCTGTTAAAGATCAGTTCTCCCTCGCGTCCTGCATCACACGCATTCACCACAGTTACCGGCGATCCGGTCCATCCCGGCGCTCTCGTCTGTTCTGCTTTTTTAAGCAGGCTGCAAATTACCCGGAATTGCTTTTCCTTGTCTTTCGGAACAACAAGCTGCCACTTGTCAGGAATGATCGGAAGTGTATCAAGGGACCATTTTTTAAAACGCACATCATAAGCCTCCGGCATGGCATACTCCGCAAGGTGGCCGAGGCACCATGTAACATAACCATCCGGTCCCTCCACATAACCATCTTTCTTCTCTTTGAAACCAAGTACTGCAGCGATGGTTAATGCAACACTTGGCTTTTCCGCAATAATCAGGAATCGCTCTTCAAAAGGATTCTCGTACATGTTTCATTCTCCTGTTCTTTGTAAATCAAGGGGCACACAGTCGGAACTGTTTCCCCTGCTTCTCATATATTCCTGTTTAAAAAAAGCAGGCACCCGTGTAATCGGATGCCTGCCCGCTTTATATTCCTGTTCTTTCGTCAGATTGTCTTCTCCTGAAACGGAAGTTCACAGGGTCAGGCTTTCTTGCCCTTATCTTTCATTCTCCTGACAACAAATGCCATGAGCATCCTGTAATTCTTAAGGCGCTCTGTCTGTTTCTCTCTATGATCCATCCCAAATCCTCCCTGAATTAAAGAAATACGCTATATTCATCGTCCATATAATAAAAATATTCTGCTTGTTCCTCCGATTGCTGTCTTCCTCAGGTACTTATAGAGGAAAACCATAATGAAGTGCATTCCAGGTGTCAGCCAATCTCATTGGTCTTCGCCCGGTGCGGAGTCTCCTTCTTTGGCTGGGCTTTCAACTGCTCCTTTTTCTCGTTAAGACGGGCAAGAACGGATTTCCTCTCCTTCTTGGGCGGCGTCTTTCGCTGATCCCTGCTGCTCGATGTCAGGTCCTTTTCCTGTCTGGCTTCTTTTCGGGTATCCTTATGCCCCTGTTCCTTTCCTTCCTTATCGCCAGCCCGGTTGTGATCAGAAGCCTCTTTGCTCTTCTCCGCTGCGGAAGTCTCCCGGGCACTTTTTTCCTGCCCTGCTTCCGCTTTTGAGGCGTCCAGTAAGGCTGCTTTGGAGGCTGCCTCCATGGCTGCTTTTTCCGCGGCGATTTCCTTTTGCTCCATCCGGTTCTCATATGTCTCCGCTTTCTCAAAGATATGTTCCTCTGCATCATAATGGTAAACATGATCCGACAGGCGGTCTTCCGGTGCCACAGCCATACCGTTGATTTCCTGTACCATGGATTCCAGCGCCTCTCTGTCCACGTCTCCGTTGTCAACGAGGATCAAAGTCTCATGTATTGAGGAAGGCAGGACGAAGTAGTTTGATCCCATCCTGTCTGCGATCTGGTCCATCATCTGCGGATAAAAAAGTGATCCCGCACCATAGAGAGCCTGTTCGTTGGTCAGCACCATGAGATCCGGCCCGGGTACAGCAGGCGCAAGCTCCTCCGCATCAATACCTGTCATGCGACTCATCATCTCCGCCATACTCAGGAACAGGGGAGGGTTCAACACTTGTCCACTTGCAACCGCATCTGCATGAAGCTGATTCTCATCAACGCCGTACATCTTCATCATGCTGTATGTAACAGGTACTGATGCTTCTATTCCATGAGGGCCTTCCATGGCAATGTGGTAGGAAACCGCCAATCCATCCATTTCCCTGTGCGGGAGATTCCGGAGACTCTCTGCATTCTCCTGTGCATCGTTGACCCGAATAAACAGGCTCTTTTTCACCTGCCCATAGTCCTGCAGCCATGCTGTCTCAAGTCCGAGTTCACCCTGTACCTGATCGGCGATCTTGTGAAGGATCGCATCCATTCCATTGATCCCCGCCGGTCCGGAACTGTACGAGCTGAATGCCCTCTCCAGGTTCACCGTGGGAACCGCCACCTGCCCTTCCCGCCGAACCTGCATGCCCAGATAGGAACCATTCAGCTTCTGGAAGGGGCTTATACTGATTTCAGCCTCATGGAATTTCTCAGGCAGGTAATCTCTGATGTTATTCCTGACTGTGTCCACAAAGTCTTCAAATGTCATCCTGTTTTCACTCATTATTCAATTGTCTCCTTTCATCAATCCAACGATCTTCCACAAAATGCCGGACCGCTTCTACACCCAGACATTTCTGCCTGCCATGACGATTGCCGGAGCGGTCCATAGTGACATCTTCGGAAGAGAAAGTCAGGTGGAATTATTCTTCGCTTTCCGTCTCAAATCCATCGCCGGCAGTTTCCATTCCCTCGCTGTCATCCTCCTCTTCTTCCCGGCCTGGCTTGTAAATCTTGAAATAATAAAGACCTCCGAGGCCAATGGCTGCTGCACCAAGGATCCAGATAAAGGTGTTCTGGAATGGTGCCTGTACTGGCTCCTGAGGTGTTTCCTTTTTTCCCTCCCCTTCCTCGGTCGTCTGCGGTTTGGTCTGCGGGATCACAACCGGCGCTGTGGTCTTCTCCTCTTTTTTCTGCGTATCTTCCAGGAATTCTGCAAGATCATCCTCATCAATCAGGGAAAGCATGTATACATTCTCCGAGGAATTGGCATGATCAATTACCAGATAGAAGGTGTTGTTATTTTTGGTATGAACAGTGAAAAAGTCCTTGCCGTTCGAGCTTTTGATCTGATCCCCGAGATTTCCATTTCCGGGAGTTGTAAACCCGGGCTCAGCGCTCATATCGTCGTTTCCGTTTCCTTCGTTTTTATCATCATTCCCGTTCCCGGAATCGTTCACCGTCTCCTGGCCATTTCCATCGGCTTGCCCGTTTCCATCGTTCTGATTGTTGTCTGTGGGAGCCCCCTGAGTATTCTGCCCCTGATCCGTATAACCTTCCTCTCCCCATCCATTATCAGACTTTGCATATGCCGGAGTAGCGCATCCCATTACAAGAATGCCCGCAGTAATCACTGCCACGACTGTTACTATTACCCTTTTCCCCGCATCCGCTATGCTGTGCGTCATTCTCTTCCTCTCTTTCCGGCACACTGTTGCGTGCCATTCTCATCTTTTGTGATGACAGTTTTGCTGTCTTCCTCTTTGTAGGCATTATCAGAGCAGTTATGAATATCAGCTGTGCTGTGATTTCATGGATCTGTGTGCCTGTATACCAGTCCTGGCAGCTCACCAGGGGTATTCCACATATCCCGTTATTGCTTTGGCCGCGTTCCAGATCAGTGTCGCAATGGCTGCCACGATTGCCAGTACTCCCACTACTACCATCACTTTTCTTCTTTTCCTATTCTTCATCGTCAATGCTCTCCTCTCCTGCATCTGTTAAATTGAAATCATCCTCTGGAATCAGACTTTCCGGAGATTCCGGATCTGCAGCTGCTGCTTCGCTCTCTTCCGCTTTCTTGGCCTCTGCACCTGTTGCCATGACCTGCCGGAGTATCTCCATACTGATTTCTCCGTCCTTGATTCCGGTTGCAAGGTTATAAAGATCCCATGTCTCCAGTTCCATGCTGCGGAAGCTTTTCAGGATCTCCGCATCCTCCTCCATCTTTTTGGCTTTCCTGACCTCTTCCAGGCGGATCTGCATATCAGCGATCTTCGCCTCCAGTTTCTCCTCTTCTCTGATCAGGCTCTTTAATTTTCTGCTCGTGTTGATCACCTCCTTTCCCATACAGGCATCTGTCTTTGAATAAAAAAGTTGTACAATTATAGTTCTTATTTTTGATAATAAAG